>CAZZIZ010000096.1:0-13060 GCA_964654535.1 uncultured Chitinophagales bacterium | reverse complement strand
AGTGTTTGTGTTCGAAAACAACAGGAGCTCAAACAAACCCCTCTATCCCTCACGCTAAAAAATACTCACGCCATCGCCATAATTTTAATCAAGGCGAAACGAGTGGGCGACTTGTAGTCGCCACGTTAGAACGTCAACGTTAGAATATCAGTCGATGCACACCATGGATTCGCGGACCTGGGGACTACAAGTCCCCCACTCATTACAACCCGACTAAAGTCAGGTCGATTGGAAATGTAAAAACGCAAAAATAATTACAACACTTCAGTTCGGTCTCATTCGAAGGGGCAGGAATTGCTACGGCTTGGTACGGTCACGAGCGAGACGCTCGAGCCAGTATTGGCCAGTATTAGTTTTGGTTTTGTTGGTGAGTAATTACTAACTCAAAACCTCACGCAGTACCCTCAAGGACTTAATGTTCTTAAACGAATCAATGTGAAATTCATAATAACGCAACAACACCTGCAACACATTCTCGCGAGCCGAGCGACTTATCTCTAGGCCAACCACCTCTTCAAAAGTCATGGCCTTATGCAGCGCCGCTATCAATCGACTGCTCTCCTCGTCTACCGTCATTGGAAAGGTTACCAGCGCTGCATCAAACTGACCACTTTCAATATTGAAATACGTACACTCCGAATCGTAATTATTAAATGGCTCAATGCCCAAGTACTGACTCAGTTTCAATAAATAGAAGATGGGGAAATTGGCAATGGGCAAATCGGTTACATCTAAGAAACTCAAAGCGCGATAAATAAAATCGAACAGCGCCAAGTTCTCCTCTTCTTCGCGGATACTCTTGCTCAGCATTTCCATCATAAACAAACCAACCGAACCCTTAACCGTATCAAATGGAATTTGATTGAACAAAATCGCAGGACGCATTTCCTTAATGGTCTGCATACTCTTCGAGTTGCGATTGTAAACCACCATATCCAGCAAGTTCATTGACTGCAGCATATTGGCGGCTTGCCTAGACTTGGGGCGGCGGGCTCCCTTTACTAGGTAAGTTTTCAAACCCAATTGCTCCGTGTAGATTTTGACTATCAAGCTAGTCTCGGAGTATTTCATCCGATGCAAAACCACACCACGAGTTTGAACAAGCATAGCGCAATGTAATACCAAATAAATTAGGGAATTGTTCTAGCAGTATATTCTGCTATTTGCGCAGAGGAAGCTAGTTAACGAAAAACAGCTTGGTCACAAAAGTCTCGGTGCCATCAGCATTACTACTAAATACTAAATAGACTCCTGTGGCAGCGCGGCGACCATTGTAGTTCTTGCCGTCCCAGACAGCTTGACTTCCCAGCGCTTCCGTTTCAAAAATAAGGTTCCCTGCAATGTCGGTAATCTTTACTTCTGCGTTCTGTACTAAACCTCTTATGGCAATAGGACCATCGTATTCGGGACGCACCGGATTTGGATAGACCAATACATCTCCGTGCACTGAACTGCCGCCTATGGCTTCCGTTTGGAAGGAATTGATGCCCTTTTCAGTTCCGATGTATAGCGCACCAGAACTCTCGTCGTATGCGAGTGAAAGAATCTGATCAGAAAGCAATGGACTATTCTCTTCTGTAAAAAAGGCTAAATCTTGTTTGCCATCTGCAGAAAACAAACGTAGGCCGTTGTCGGTACCAATCCACTTTCTATTGCCGCCGTCAATAGCAATAGCACGTACAATTTGTTCTTGCATTAAGTAGCGATTTTCGCCATCGACAATCAAGGTAGGTCGACTTGCGTTACAACCACCTTCTCTAAACACCTGACTAGCGCAAAAGAATACCGCGATTCCGTCATTGGTACCAACCCATATTTCACCATCGTGATCTTCAGCTATGCAAAAGACACGTTCACTTTGCAGACTACCCGCCCCTTCAATGTTGCTTAGTAAGCGAAATTGATCTTCCTCATCATCAAAAATTTCAGCGCCTTCGTCAAACACTACGATACCATCCCTGCTCACTAGGCACCACTTCTGTCCACGTCTATCGACAAGTACATTGAACAATCTATTTTTAGATCCAAAAGGTCCAAAGCTTTTCCACGAGCCATCTGCCGCGTAAACAGCCAAAGGCTTTTCGGCTATATGGTTTGCCATCCATAAATTTCCGTCGGCATCAAAATCCATTCCTGTTACGCGGATACGCCCCTGATCGCTATTGGAGTTTGTCAAGGTTGAACCCTCTGTCAAAACAGCTGGCTCTCCATCCTTGAAGCGTACTAATCCATTTTTAAAAGAACCGAAATAAACGGAACCATCATTGGGATGCGTTTTTAAAAAAGCAATATCGTCTGCGCCGGAAAGCACAGGATGGCTTAGCTGCGTGAAGCTCTTCCAGGTTCCATCCAAGACGTAAAAGCCGTCCCGGTTTGCACTGTTTTCTCCAGGGTTAAGTGCCCAATCCAAATCACCTGGAGCGACATACACCTTGCCATTTGATACAGCGATATTTTTTGCTTTATGATCGTGCGGACCGTTGGGTAAGACTCTTTGTTCGATACTTCCATTTACAATTTTCGAAACACCAAACCAATTATCCGCAACCCACACTGCACCATTTGCATCTTCATACGCGTCATATGGTCTTCCAATAAAAAGTTCGTTGATTGACGAATAAGCGTTTTCGTTTTCGAATAAAGTAACGCGCGTATCGACAATGTCACCAGACGAGAGTTGATACTCCGACATGATTAATCTGGTTTGCCCTGAACTAATTTGTCTGATATCCCAATCTCCAGTGTCGTAGATTAATGTCCATTCGGCATCTTCTAAAACGTACATTTCCGTTCCACTCGTCGCGTAAACCTTATCATTAAAAAAGCAGACTTCTTGAAAGGCTTTATTTACTGTAGGGTCGTCCTCACCGTAACGCGTCCAATTTGCAAAATTGTCTGGAAAGGAATTATTCCTGTCTATTGAAATCAATCCCTCTTCTGTAGCCGCAATCAGCAACTCGCCATTATCTACAATATCGAAAACTTGAATCGTGGCTCCGTCTTGACCGACGGGAAAGTCATCTAGGAATAATCCTGATTCCAAATCAACAATGGTGATACCAAATCCACAAGCAAGAAATGCTCGCTCGTCGATAAAATGAATTTCATTGATGGATTTATTGACGTAGAAATTATTGTTGGCAATACCATCAAGCTTGGTTACTTTATCTCCTCTTACTAGATCAATAACTGAGTTTGCATATGTAAGCACCAAGGTTTCAATGTTGGGGTTGTATCTACAGAGTTTAGGATCAGTGGTACTCAGTCTTTCGGTATTGGTAGCTAGCTCTACGAAGCCACCATCTATTCCATACTGGTAATAAAAGGAGTTACCGGCAGCGATATAGAGCTCACCTTCGTGGCCAGAGAGGCTATTGGCAATTCTATATGGCATATAAGAATCCCACTCACCTATTGGGCGCTGAGCCTGTAGGCTTAGGTTAAGAACCAGAAATAGTAAAATGCTTATTCTCAAAGACATAGTATTCAGTCTCATTTAGACGGCATTTAAGCGTTATCCGTTGTAATAATTAATTAATCGTCGAGATTATTGCCACATCGAAGACAATATTTGGCGTCAATAGGCAAATCTGTTTTTTCGCAGACATCGCACACGCGAAATTGTTCCTCTTCTATTTCAGCTTCGTTGCCTTTCGTCATTTCGGAAGTCACAATACCCGTAGGAACGGCAATAACCCCGTAGCCTAAAATCATAAGAATGGAAGCCAAAAACTGGCCAATCGGGGTTACTGGAGCGATGTCTCCGTAACCAACCGTGGTTATCGTAACAATAGCCCAATAGATTGCTCTGGGTATACTACTAAATTGTCCATCGGCACCCTCGACCAAATACATCAGGGTTCCGATAATACTGACGAGCATTATAACAGCTATAATGAAAACGGTGATTTTAGCCCGTGAGGCTTTCAAGGCATCCGTTAAGACGCGGCTCTCGCGGGTATATCTTGCTAGTTTGAAAATCCGGAATATTCTAAGCAATCGCAGTCCTCGAATGATGGCCAAGCTATGAGTCCAGGGAAACAAAAATTCTAGATAAGTCGGTACGAGAGAAATGAAGTCTATAACTCCATAAAAGCTGGTCACATAGCCAAACCTTCTTTCTGTAGTCCAAAGTCTTAAAACGTATTCGATCGTAAAAAGTGCGGTCACGATATACTCGGCGATTCTAAGTGAATTCCCGTATTCCGCATGGATGCTTTCTACACTTTCAAGCATTACCAACAATACGCTTATGACAATGAGTACTAATAGGGCAACATCGAAATTCTTCCCTGCAGGAGTATCATGTCGAAAGATGATTCCTTCGATCCGTTTTCTTAGACTCTGATGCTTTATTGGCTCCCTCATTATCTTTAAATACTTCGCGAATTTAGCTTAAAATGATGTTCCTAGGGCACTTAGTATTCAGACTATGACGATATCGCAGCCTGTCCTTTATTAAGCGTAGCTCATTTAGTAGCTTTAGCCCTTAGTGGGCACTAATCTCTGGGCGAAAATCGCCGAATTTATTCTCAATAATCGCTTGGTTTTAATTATTGGCATTGCCTTAATTACCTTGTTGATGGCGCTCCAGATTCCTAAGTTAGAAATGTCATTCCGTTTGGAGAAAATAGTCCCTCCGAACAACCCTCGATTTGTTGATTATGAGAATTTTATTGATCAATATGGCGAAGATGGCAATGTCATGGTTATCGGCGTTCAGAGCGATGCAATTTTCGAAGTTCCTACGTTCAACAAATGGTACAAACTGGGGAACGACATAGAAGCAATAGCCGAGGTGAATGACGTCTTGTCTGTTGCTCATAGCTTCATTCTTCAAAAAAATACTGAAGACAAAAAATTTGAATTAGAACCACTCCTAACTGGCCCAGTTAATCAACAAACTGAGCTCGACAGCATAATCCAAGAATTTAAAAACATTCCTTTTTACGAAGGCCTTCTACACAACTCTGAAACCAACGTGAGTTTGATGGCGGTTACTATTGACAAGTCTGTCATGGATAGTAAAGAGCGACTTGTCGTGGTTGACAATATTGTAAGCATTGCAAAAAAGTTTGAAGAAGACATGGGGCAAACACTTTACTACAGTGGCTTACCCTTCATCCGCTCTTTTCGGGCAGGCGTAGTTTCCAAAGAGTTGAGCCGATTTTTATTGTTGGCTTTATTAGCAACTGCAATTATTTTATTTCTGCTTTTCCGTTCTTTCTCGAGTGTAATCTATCCGCTGCTAGTGGTAATCATCGGCGTGATTTGGACGACTGGGAGTATCGTCTTACTCGGTTTTGAGGTTAATGTTTTAACAGGAATTGTACCCACTTTAATTGTGGTTATCGGAATTCCAAATTGCATTTATTTACTCAACAAGTACCATACAGAATTTAAAAAGCACGGAGATCAGCGCGCAGCGCTGGCGAAAATGATAGAGATGGTTGGTCAAGTTACCTTTTACGCAAACTTGACTACTGCAATTGGCATGGGCGTTTTTGCGTTTATGAGAGCCAATATTTTGAAGGAATTTGGTTTGGTTGCGGGTCTAAACATTGCGGCAACTTTCTTTATCTCAATTATCGTAATTCCAGTAATCTATAGCTACCGAAAACCTCCGAAACTTAGGCATACTGGGCATCAGGAGCGATCTATTTTCAATGGAGTACTAAACTTTTTGGTTCAGTTCACCTCTAAACGATCTACATTAGTTCAACTTGGAGCAGTGCTTTTGTTCGGAATAGCAACGATAGGATTACTCAAATTAGAATCCAAGGGTTACTTACTCGACGGCATAAAACATGAGTCGAAAGAGTTTCAAGACTTGAAATTTTTAGAAAAGAATTTCAACGGCGTATTGCCTTTGGAAATTTTAGTGGACACTAAAAAGAAAGGTGGCGCTATCAGACTTTCCAACTTAAAAAAAATTGATCGCGCGCAAAACATGATTGGTGAGATTGAACATTTTTCAAAACCAATTTCGTTGGTAGATGGAGTCAAATTGGCGAACCAGGCTTTTTACAATAACCATCCAGAGTTCTTTCAACTGCCGTCAAAGCTGGAGCAGACTTTTGTTTTTAACTACATAAAAAACACAGGAAAAGGAAGCGAAGAAATACTCGGAAGTTTTACCGACGAGAATCAACAAGTGGTAAGAATGAGTGTGCGTATGGCGGATGTGGGCTCGGAGCAATTTCCAATTCTTCTGGAAGAGCTTAAACCAAAAGTTAATGCAATACTAGATACTTCAAAGTTTGACTTGACTTATACAGGTACTACACCCATTGCCCTAGAGGGATTCAACTACTTGATTAAGGGTTTAACCAATAGTGTGCTGCTTGCCATCGCCTTAATCTCTTTGATTATTATTTATCTCTTTCGCTCGTTTAAAATGCTTTTGGTTGCGGTGGTACCCAATGCACTTCCACTGGTCTGCACGGCTTCCATAATGGGCTTCAACAACATTAATCTCAATGCGAGCACGGTCATTATTTTCAGCATTGCCTTCGGTATATCTATCGACTTTACCTTGCACTACTTAGCTAAATATCGGCAGGCACTGATGGCGAATGGAGGTCACGTAAAGGATGCGGTATTTAGCTCGGTGAAGGAAACTGGTTTTAGCATGATTTACACCGCGATTATTCTGTTCTTTGGATTCGTGGTGTTTACGCTGAGCAGCTTCGAAGGCACTTACTATTTAGGATTGCTGACTTCTATCACCATTGTTGCCGCCTGTCTCACGAATTTGATACTCTTGCCCGCCATACTGAATGGCTTCAAGGGCTTTTTCAAGCCCACTTGGTCGAAGCAAAATGGTTAGAAAGCCTATTCTTGAAAGCCGATTCTTCTAAGGAGTCACTTTTGCGTGAGGGATAGAGGCCTTTGTGGAGCTCCTGTTGATAAGGACAAGAAGTGTTCTTAGCTCCCTAGAGCTAGAAGAACAGTTTGTCTGAATCAGAACAGAGCGACGGCCGAAAGCCCGACCCCGAACTTGCCCCGCAGGGGCAGATGTGAGTGGGGCACGCCCAAAACATTTAATTAACGCTCATGTTATAGCTCCTAAGGATTTAAATGACTAGAACTCTCCCCGGCACCTCCCTTAAAAGGGAAGGGAGTTAATATAAAAGTGGAAAGTGCTCAAGATGAAATGCTTAAATTTGCGCGACTTAAAAAAGCGGTTTACGCATTATAATGAGTGAAGGTTTCGAGCAATTTTCTGGGTTGGATTTACCGGCTATTGACAAACGTATTCTAGCGGAATGGGAGGAGAAAAGTATTTTTCAAAAGAGTATTGATCAACGCGCCGATGGAAAGCCTTTCGTCTTCTACGAGGGGCCGCCTTCTGCCAATGGTATGCCCGGGATTCATCACGTAATGGGTCGTACCATCAAGGATCTTTTTTGCCGATTTAAAACCATGCAGGGTTTTAAGGTAAACCGAAAAGGTGGTTGGGACACACACGGTCTGCCAATTGAATTGGCAGTCGAGAAAAAGCTGGGCATTACCAAGGAAGACATTGGTACAAAACTAAGTGTCGAAGATTATAATCTTGCTTGCCGCGAAGAGGTGCTAAAGTATAAAGATGTTTGGGATGACTTGACGGTTAAAATGGGATACTGGGTTGACTTGGAAAATCCTTACATCACTTTTGAAAATGACTACATAGAAACGCTTTGGTCTTTACTGAAGCAGCTTTACGATAAGGATTTATTGTACAAAGGTTATACGATACAACCCTATTCGCCTGCTGCGGGAACTGGTTTAAGTACGCATGAGTTGAACCAACCAGGATGCTACAAATCGGTTAAGGATACTACGGTAACGGCGCAGTTTAAACTAGTGGATGCCGACAATGAGTTTCTCCTCGCTTGGACAACTACTCCTTGGACATTACCGTCGAACACCGCACTGGCATTGGGTTCTAAGATTTCCTACGCAAAGGTCGAAACCTATAATCCCTACACACATAAGCCAGTTACTTTATACTTGGCGAAAGATAGGGTGAGCTATTACTTTAAACCTGAACTGGCCGAACTTGATTTCGATGCTTACGAAAGTGGCGCGAAACAAATTCCTTATCGCGTCTTGGGTGAAGTAAAGGGTGCAGACTTAGTAGGTCGTAGCTACGAACAATTGCTGCCATATGTGCAACCGGAAGATGGAAAGGCCTTCGAAATTATCTCGGGTGATTTTGTGACGACGGAAGATGGTACGGGTATCGTGCATATTGCGCCAAGCTTTGGTGCGGATGACCTTCGTGTTGCGCAACAAAACGGTATTGGTTCTTTGACCTTGGTCGATAAAACTGGGAAGTTTGTTAATGAGGTTTCTGACTTTGCTGGTCGCTACGTAAAAAATTACAAAGACGACGATGCTTATGTTTCCGTGGATGTGGACATAGCAGTTAAATTGAAAAAGGAAAACAAGGCTTTCAAAATTGAAAAGTACGAGCATAATTATCCGCATTGCTGGCGTACTGATAAGCCGATACTCTATTACCCTCTCGATTCTTGGTTTGTAAAGGTTACGGCCGTGAAAGATCGTTTGGTAGCATTAAACAAGACCATTAACTGGAAGCCGAAATCTACTGGTGAAGGGCGTTTTGGCAATTGGCTGGAGAACTTGTTGGACTGGAATCTATCGCGCTCACGCTTTTGGGGTACACCTTTACCGATATGGCGTAGCGAAGATGGTGAGGAAGAAAAATGCATTGGCTCTGTAGCCGAATTGAGAAATGAAATAGAAAAGGCTGTAGCGGCTGGTTTTATGTCTGCTCAGATTGCAGACGATTTTGACCTACACAAGCCTTATGTCGATACCATTTATTTAGTCTCTGACTCTGGCAAGAAAATGATTCGTGAATCTGACTTGATTGACGTCTGGTTTGATTCAGGTGCAATGCCATATGCGCAATGGCATTATCCTTTTGAAAACAAGGAGATTTTTGATCAAAACTTTCCGGCAGACTTTATTGCGGAGGGTGTAGATCAAACTCGTGGTTGGTTCTATACGCTGCATGCTATTAGCGTAATGCTTAAGGACTCGGTTGCTTTTAAAAATGTGGTCTCCAACGGATTGCTACTTGACAAGAACGGATTGAAAATGTCGAAGCGTTATGGCAATGCGCTGGAACCATTTGAAACGCTAGAAAAATATGGAACTGACGCAACGCGTTGGTATATGATTTCAAACTCACAGCCTTGGGACAATTTGAAATTTGACGTTGACGGATTAGTAGAAGTACGTCGTAAGTTTTTCGGAACGCTTTACAATACTTATTCATTCTTTTCACTCTACGCCAACGTCGATGGTTTTGACAATAGCGCTGCGCAAGTTCCGTTTGCTGAGCGACCTGAAATTGACAAGTGGGTATTATCGCGCCTAAACTCGCTTATAGGCGATACCACGCAAAGCTTTGCGGACTACGAGCCTACCCGAGCAACGCGAGGGGTTATGGACTTTGTTGAGGATTTGAGTAACTGGTACGTACGCCTTTGTCGCAAACGCTTTTGGAACACTATAGATATAAAAGACGACAGCGCCGAGGGAAAAGACAAACTCGCGGCCTATCAAACTTTATATACCTGCTTAGAAGTATTGACTCAACTGATGGCGCCAGTGGCACCATTTTTCGCCGACTTGCTTTTCAACTGTTTAAACAAAGTGAGTAAAATGCACGATGTAGAATCTGTGCACTTATCCTTGTTTCCTAAAGTTGATGAAGCTTTAATCGATAAAAGCCTCGAAACCAGAATGTCCTTGGCGCAAAAGATTACTTCGCTGATTTTGTCATTGCGTAAAAAGGAAAAACTCAAAGTGCGTCAGCCACTTGCTAAGATTTTAATTCCAATTTTGAACGAGTCGCAGCGCAGCGATATCGCCGCCGTGGAGCAGTTAATTTTAAATGAGGTTAACGTAAAAGAAATTGAATACTTAAGCGACGACAGCAACGTTATTACCAAAAGCATAAAACCGAACTTTCAAAAGTTGGGTAAAAAGCTTGGTGGCAAAATGAAAGAAGTGCAGACTTTGCTTAAAGCATTTACGCAGGATGACATTGCGGCAATCGAAAGCGCGGGTAAAACTTCGCTCGCAGTAGGAGACGGTTCTGTGGAGATTTTACTTGAAGACGTATTGATTGAGAGTAACGATATTCCTGGTTGGTTAGTAAACAGCGGAGACGGTATAACCGTGGCGCTTGATGTCACCTTGAGCGAAGAGCTAATTGAGGAGGGCATGGCGCGAGAATTCGTCAACAAACTTCAAAGATTGCGCAAGGACAATGACTTCGAAGTGACCGACCACATTAGCGTGCAAGTGCTTCAGAATAAGCCAGTTACGGACAAACTAGTGAGCTCACTTGATAAATTTAAAGATTATATTTGCAGCGAAACACTGACCTCCAAATTAGAATTTGTTTCGACCTTATCAGGAGATTCCGCTGAAATGGATGTCAACGGAATAGACACTAAGGTTTTAGTATCAAGAGTATAAGAAATGGCGACTAAGAAATCTACAACGAAAAAGAGCGCTAAAAAAGCAGCTCCAAAAAAGAAAGCGACAAGTAGTAAAGCAAAAAAGACTACCGCTAAAAAACCAGCCGCTAAGACGAAGAAAAAAGCAGTCGCTAAAGCAAAGGCTGCACCAAAAAAGAAAGCTGCTGCAAAAAAGACTACGGCGAAAAAAACCACGGTCAAGAAGAGCGCAACTAAGCCAAGAAAAAGCAGAGCCAAGACCAAATACACCAAAAAGGAGTTGCAATCTTTTCAAGAGTTGATTGAAACCAAATTGGCTTCTTGCTACGAAGAGCTGAAGTATTACCAAAACGAAATAACGAAGTCCAGCGAGAACTTAACAGAAGGAAAGTTTATGAGCATGGAAGACGGAGCCGGCACTTTTCAAAAGGAGCACTTAAATCAAATGGCTTCTCGTCAAAAGAAATTCATTCAGCATTTGGAAAATGCGCTTATTCGCATTAAGAACCAGACCTATGGTGTTTGTAGACAAACAGGCAAACTCATTTCTAAAAAACGCTTGCTGGCTGTACCACATGCAACATTGAGTATCGAAGCCAAATTGGCAAAATAGTATAAGTCCCATTGAATAAAGGTCGCGCCGCTACCCTCCTTGTTTTTGTCGTTCTGATCATTGATCAAGTGAGCAAGGTTTTGGTTAAGACCAATATGTACCTCGGTCAGGAGTTCAACGTCTTGGGCGATTGGTTTCGCATACACTTCATAGAAAACGACGGTATGGCCTTTGGCCTAGAATTCGGCGGTCAATATGGAAAGTTAATACTCAGCGTATTTCGGATTATCTGCATCGGCTTCATTATCTATATGATTCGTGAGTTAGTGCAGCGTAAGGCGCAACTAGGCATTATTTTAAGCCTCTCGCTCATTTTAGCGGGTGCCATAGGCAATATGATAGACTCTGCGGTCTACGGCCTCATTTTCTCTGAAAGCTTCGGAGCGATACGTAATATCTCAGAGGTTATGCCCGAAGGAGGAGGCTACGCTGGCTTCCTACAAGGACGCGTTGTAGATATGCTCTATTTCCCTTTGGTTGACGGATTCTACCCAGAATGGATGGGCGGCAAATACTTTATCTTTTTTAGACCTGTGTTTAACATTGCAGACAGCGCCATTACTTTAGGCGTAACTTTGATTTTCCTATTCTACCGTTCGTTTTTTATGAGCGAGCCGGCAAAATAAAGTCTCCGTGGAGCTAGGTCATCTTAATCAATCTTACGAGCGCGCTATTTTGGTGGGTCTTATCCTTCCAGATCAGCCCGAAAATAAACTCGACGAATACCTTGAGGAGCTTGCCTTTTTGGCCAACACTGCTGGCGCGGATGTCATAAAGGTCTTCAAGCAAAATATGAAACACCCACATCGTGGAACTTTCATAGGCTCAGGCAAACTCTTGGAAATTGCCGAGTACGTCGAAGCCAACAAAATTGACCTGGTCATTTTTGATGACGATTTAAGTCCTTCCCAACAGTTCAATATTGAGAAAGAGATACACGTAAAAATTATTGATCGCAGTTACCTCATCCTCGACATCTTCGCTACACGAGCCCGTACGGCGCAAGCCAAAGCACAGGTAGAGCTGGCGCAGATGAAGTACCTTCTTCCGCGTTTACGTGGTATGTGGGAGCACCTCGATAGACAAAAAGGGGGAATCGGTATGCGTGGTACGGGTGAAAAGGAAATTGAGACGGATAGACGTATTGTTAATCAAAAGGTTACTCGACTAAAAGAGAACCTCGCCAAAATAGATCGTCAAAACCAGACGCGCAGAAAAACTCGAGGCGAACTCATACGGGTTGCGCTAGTGGGTTATACTAATGTAGGCAAGTCCACCATTATGAACGTAATGTCTAAGAGCGATGTGTTTGCCGAAAACAAATTGTTTGCTACGCTGGATACTACGGTGAGAAAAGTAACCTTAGGGCGAACGCCTTTTTTACTTTCGGATACGGTTGGATTTATTCGCAAGCTGCCGCATAGTTTGGTAGAGAGTTTTAAGTCTACGCTCGACGAATTGCGCGAGTCGGATATACTCCTGCACGTTGTCGATGTATCGCACCCTCAGTTCGAAGATCACATGGTTGTGGTCGACAAACTGCTCAAAGAGTTTAGTGCAACCGAGTTGCCCTGCCTGACTATTTTCAATAAGATAGACGCCTTTGAGCAGCAACACTTCGACCAAATGCAGCTTGAGGAAGACCAGGAAGAAATAATGAATGACTTGAAAACCCGCATTGGCGAACGCATACAGGGCGATAGCATTTTTATTTCCGCTACCAAGAAGACGAACATTCAGGAGTTGCGCGCCCAACTTTTGACTATGGTTCAGGCGCAGTACAAGGTCCGCTATCCTTATCGTCGGGAGTTTTATTAAGAAAAGATTGTTGTAATTAACTTGGGCGTGCCCCTAAAACTTCCAGTCCAGCTTGTTGGTCAGGGGACCAACAAGGGACTGGAAGTTTTAGGGTCGGGCTTTCGGGGCTCGCTCTGTTCTGTTTTCTTCACGCAAAACACTTCTA
>CAZZIZ010000095.1:0-13085 GCA_964654535.1 uncultured Chitinophagales bacterium | reverse complement strand
CCAAACTGGCTTCTACACCAAGCTTCTTACCAATAGCGTTGTCATACAAATCTTTCCACTCTTGAACGGCGCCATAGCTTTGCTTGTCAATGATGATGGTTTCGTGCAGTACGTATCCGATTTTGGCATGTTCTACACCGAGTGCGGATATGATTAACTCGAACTTCTCTTTGGTATCTGGATGAACTGAAACTACCACGCGGCTTTGTGATTCGCCGAAGAGGTAGGCATCTTTTCTATAGTTCTCGTCCGTAGCGCACTCAAATCCACGTTCTCCGTCCATCGCCGACTCAAGTAAAGTGACGAACAAACCACCTTCGCTTACATCGTGCGCAGACTGGATGAGTCGCTTGTGTATGAGTTGCGAAACGCAGTGCTGTAGTTTCGCTTCTTCCTCAAGATCAAAGTGAGGCACGACGCTGTTTTTAATTCCGCAAATTTCGTTGGCGTATTCGCTGCAATTGATATCGTCTTCGGGTGTGCCGAGGAGATAAATAATATCGCCAGCGTTTTCAAAACCCATAGTCATTTTGCTCTCTGCAGAATCTAGCACGCCCAACATACCTATTGTTGGAGTAGGGAAGACCGGTCCGTCGTCGTCGGACTGATTGTAGAAACTAACGTTACCACCAGTAACGGGAGTTTCGAATTTGCGACAGGCTTCTCCCATTCCTTTTATCACATTGACGAATTGCCAGTAGACATTTGGTTTATAGGGATTGCCAAAGTTTAGGCAATTGGTTATAGCCATTGGTTTTGCACCCGTGCAAACCAGGTTTCGAGCTGCTTCGCTCACTGCAATCATTGCGCCCTTGTATGGATCAGCGTGTACATAGCGCGCGTTACAATCTACGGTAACTGCTAGTGCTTTTTTCGAGCCATTGATTCTGATTACCGCCGCGTCAGACCGCCCATTGGTGGAAGTATTGGCTATACCTACCATTGAGTCGTATTGCTCGGCCACAAATTTCTTAGATGCTATGTTGGGCAATTGCACCAATGTTTTTGCGGTTGCTACGTAATCTGTTGGCTCTTCTGTTTTGCGCAAAGCGTTATTGATCAATTCGCCAAAGTAAGCTGGCTCTTCGTACTCGCGATCATAGACCGGAGCACCACCACCTAGGACAAGATCTTCTGCTGGAACATCGGCTACTATTTCTCCATTGGAAAAGTACTGAATGCGATTACCTTCGGTTACTTCACCAATTATGGCGCAGTGCAGATCCCATTTATCGAAGACGGCTTCTATAACTGCTTCTTTACCTTTCTCAACTACAATAAGCATACGCTCCTGACTTTCCGAAAGTAGAATTTCGAAAGGCTGCATATTGTCTTGGCGTGTAGGAATTTTATCGAGATCGATTTTCATTCCGTGTTCACCTTTGGCAGACATCTCACAAGTAGAACAAGTAATACCTGCGGCACCCATATCTTGCATACCGACAATGACGCCAGTTTTGATTGCTTCTAACGTTGCTTCGAGTAATAGTTTTTCTTGAAACGGATCTCCAACTTGCACCGCTGGTAAATCTTCTGCCGAATCTTCGTGGAGTTCGGCAGACGCAAATGTTGCTCCGTGTATACCATCTTTACCAGTCGATGAACCAACTATGTACACTGGATTGCCGACTCCCTCGGAAATAGCCGAAACCGTTTCGCCTACTTTAACAATACCAACTGACATAGCGTTAACTAGCGGATTGGTTTGATAGCATTCGTTGAAGTAGATTTCGCCCGCGACAGTAGGAACACCGAAAGAGTTTCCATATCCGCCGATACCACTTACTACTCCCTTTAGCAAGTCTTGGGTTTTCGGATTGTCGAGGCTGCCGAAACGTAGCGAGTTTAATGCGGCAATAGGTCGCGCGCCCATCGTAAAAATATCTCGGTGGATACCACCAACACCTGTAGCCGCTCCTTGATAAGGCTCAATTGCCGAAGGGTGATTATGGCTTTCTATTTTAAAAGCGCAAGCCAAACCATCGCCGATATCTACTAGACCAGCGTTTTCTTCTCCCGCTTCTACCAGCAGATTGCTGCCTGAGCGAGGTAAAGTCTTGAGCCACTTTATGGAGTTTTTGTAAGAGCAATGCTCCGACCACATCACGGAGAATATACTCAGCTCCGTAAAATTGGGCTCTCTACCCAATATCTCCTTGATTCGTACAAATTCTTCTTCGTTGAGGCCTAATTTCTTAGCTGTTTCGACGGTGACAACCGCTCCTTGTGCATTCATGTCTGCTAATTAAGTTATAAAGTTAGACCTTCAAACCGCATTTGTGCAGTAAATAGTGCAAAGGATATAAACAGACTAGATACCTTGCGCCCGTGTTAAAATTCCACGCTACCTAGTCCAATGAGCTGGTCATATATCTTGATTTTCGGCTACCTTCTTTTGTTATACTGGCTCATTCCCCGTATAGGCTTGTTTAAGGATTCAGGGATCAATACGCGATACTGGCGAAGCCTCTTTCTGCTCAAAGTTGTAGTCGGTACGATCTATAGCCACTACCATTTGCGCTATGGCGGCGGTGGCGATACTTGGACCTTTTTCCGAGAAAGTGGTATTTACTTCCAATCTCTAGGCGATTCCGTTTGGACCTATCTACGACTGGTTTTTGGGCCCAACGGATTCAAGCCGGTACCTGAAGAGTTTTTGACCTACACCGATCCTTCTCGCTACTGGTGGGACAGTTCGGAGTATTTGCTCATCCGTATCAACACCTTTTTAAGATTGATTTCCGGTGGTGAGTACTACGCTCATGTAGTCATTTGGAATCTACTATCTATTCTAGGCATCGTCTATATCTATCGATTTTTTGCAGATTCGCTCAGTAGCGGTCGACAATTATTGTTTGCACTTTTAGCACTTACGCCTTCTATTTTGTTTTGGGGATCTGGTATGCACAAAGAAGCACTGAGCTTCTTTTTCATCGGCCTAATTCTCTGGAATCTACAACAAATAATAATCGGCAAGGGGAATCGACTGGCACGAATTGTACTAACGCTGATCGCGCTATACCTACTAGCGGTAATGCGCATTTATATTGCCGTGTTGCTGGCGCCAGCGCTGATTGCTTTTGTTTGGGTGGAGCTGAGTAAAGGGAAATCGGCTTTGCCGAAATACGGACTGGTATATTTTGCCTGCATATTATTGAGTCTTATTGGGCCCTATATCAGCGAGAAGTTTGACATTTATTATCGTATTTCAGAAATGCTGCGCATTACCAAGTTTTACTTCCCCGGTTACGCCACGTTAGACGCGCCAGTTATTAATGCCGATGAATGGTGGACTTTTTATACCAATATTCCAAAAGCCTGGTACAACGTATTCTTTAAACCGTCTTTTTTTGATGGCGTTTCTTGGTACCGCATGTTTGCTTTTGTAGAGACCTATCTTATAGCGGCAGTCTTGCTCTTTGGACTTGTTAAAATAAAGTGGAAGCAGTATCTCAAAAACAACCGCGCCTTATTCGCACTTTTCTTTGGCCTGAGTTTGATTACCATTATCGGATTGGTATCCGTAAATATGGGTGCCATAGCACGCTACCGCTCGGTCCCTTTGGTTTTTCTTATTGTAAGTGTTTACCTGGGAACTAGGAAAGTAGATTCAGTAGGTCAGGATTCTCATTGAGGTGTTGGCTAAAGTAATCGCCCGCCTTCATTCTTTCGATAAGCGGTTCCAGTTCTTCAGGATCGCTGATTTCAATCCCCAATACAGCGGGCCCCTTTTCGCGGTTATCCTTTTTGTTGTAAGAGATATAAGTGATATCGGTTTTTTCCGATAATACGTCTGAAATGAAATCTTTCAATGCACCAGCTCTTTGTGGAAAGCGCACCAGAAAGTAATGCTTCAAGCCTAAGTAGATCAAAGCGCGTTCACGAATCTCTTGCGTACGAGTTATGTCGTTATTGCTTCCAGAAATTATGCAGACCACATTTTTGCCCTTTATTTCTTCAGCGTATTGATCCAAAGCGGATATACTCAAAGCACCCGCAGGCTCTACCACAATTCCCTCTTTATTATAAAGATGAAGGATCGATAAGCAAGCCTTGCCCTCATCTATAGTAATCATATCGTGTAGATACTCTTTGCAAATAGCGAAATTGCGGTCGCCAGAGCGGCGCACGGCAGCGCCATCTATAAACTTGTCTATTTCCTCCAGTTCGGTATTGACTCCATTTTTAATAGAAGTAGACATGGAAGGTGCACCAGTGGGTTCTACACCAATTATTTTTGTTTGGGGAGACAGATAACTAAAAACCGCACAAAGACCAGAAGATAAGCCACCACCACCGACTGCCACAAAAACATAGTCTATTGGTTTATCGCTTTGTTGAATTATTTCCAAGCCAATAGTTGCTTGACCTTCTATTATTTTTTCATCGTCGAAGGGATGAATATAGCAGGCGCCTTTTTCATTGCAAAAAGCTTCCGCTTCGTCATCCGCATCGTCGAAGGTGTCGCCCACTAAAACAATTTCGACAAACTTGCCACCGAACATTTTTACCTGCTCTACTTTTTGGTTGGGCGTAGGGCAGGGCATAAATATGGTGCCGTGTATTTCCAGAGCTGAACAAGCGTAAGCAACACCCTGTGCATGATTGCCGGCACTAGCAGTTACCACACCATTCTTTAGTTCGGCATCGGAGAGAGAGCTCATTTTGTTGTACGCACCTCGAATTTTATACGAACGCACCGTTTGTAAATCTTCTCGTTTAAAAAGAATATCGGCCTGATACTTTTTTGAGTAGTTTACATTTTTCGCCAGGGGGCTAAGAAAAGCCACTTTCTTTAGTCCATAAGCCGCGGAGCGAATGTCTTCGAGTTTGGGGAAGTATTTTACCTGGGTGTGCATTAGAAACAAGTCTTTTGACTAGCCAAATTTAGCGAAGAATAAACTGTTAATCAGCGCTTTTTGAGATACACACAGCGTATGTGGTAAAAGTAATTTTCGTGTCTTGAAAGCGATTGTTTGGGCGTGTCCCCATGTCGGCTAGGGCGCAAAGCCAGCGCTGCACAAGGGGTCGGGCTTTCGGGGCTCGCTCTGTTCTGCTTCGGACAAAGTGTTCCTCTAGCTCTATGGAGCTAAGAACACTTCTTGTCCGAAGCAACAGGAGCTCAGACAAACCCCTCTATCCCTCACGCGGAGAAGGCGGAAATGCAGTTGGAAACAATGTCAATTGTATTTAGGTTAGAGTAAAAGACCTAAGTTCTACAAACACAGTCGAAAGGCAAATTGCCTTTCCTACTTATGGAAGTAGCAAACTAAAATGGATAAGTAGTCAAATCTATATCCAGAATTATCTCTAGGAAGAAGTAAGTGAATATCCAAATAATAACAATTGAGACCAGATTCATCCTGATTCCTGCCTTGGTCATATCACTAATTTTTAACAGCCCTGAGCCAAATACTACTGCGTTTGGTGGTGTTGCTACCGGAAGCATAAAAGCACAAGACGCAGCTATTGTAGCCGAAATCATAAGTAAATAAGGATGCACTCCTATGGTCATAGCAATTGGCGCAAGAATCGGAAGAAGCATAGCTGTAGTTGCCAGATTAGAAGTAATCTCGGTCAAGAAATTTACCGATAAAATTAAAATAATGAGTAGTGCAAAGATTGGCAAGCCCTTGAGAAGAGCAAACTGACTACCTATCCATTGCGCCAAGCCAGAATCTGTAAATCCAGCTGCAAGTGCCATTCCTCCTCCAAAAAGAATGAGTACCCCCCAAGGCATTTTAACTGCTTCGTTCCAGGTAAGAATAGTCTCGGATTTAGCCCTTGCAGGAATTACACTCAATAGTACACCCGCTGTCATAGCTATAATTGTATCATCCATTTGAGGTATATAAGCTTGAAACCATTGTCGCGAGATTAAAAAGAAAGCGGTAAGAGAGAAAATCAGAGAAACTACTTTCTCTTCATACCCTATTGGTCCCAATTCCCTTTTAAGTCGGTTTATTTCATCAATTCCTCCGGGGAATTCTTGATTTTCAAACTTAAATGCTACACGGGTCAGATATAACCATGAAATGAATAGCAATGTCATTGATACTGGTAATCCAATCGAAAGCCACGTGGTGAACGAGATTTCAATATTATAAAGTTCTTTTACTACTCCTGCAAATACTAGATTTGGAGGAGTACCGAAAAGGGTAGCAATGCCGCCTATAGAAGCACTGTACGCAATAGCTAACATGAGCATTTTACCGAACTGCGTATTTTCATTTTCCTTGGTATCAGGATGATCTTGTAGCTGCTTGACAATCGCAATAGCAATAGGCAGCATCATTACACTGGTAGCAGTATTTGAAATCCACATTGACATAAAGGCTGTCGCCAGCATAAATCCTAAGGTTATACGAGATATACTTGCACCTACTGCAGAGATTATGTTTAGAGCGATTCGCTTGTGCAAATTCCATTTTTCTATTGCGATGGCAAGGAAAAACCCGCCCATGTAGAGAAATATGTATTTGTGTCCGTAGGCCGAGGTAGTTTCGGTAAGACCCAATGCACCAGTCAATGGAAAGAGAATAATTGGTAACAAAGCAGTTACAGCAATATCGGTATATTCAGATATCCACCAAGTTGCAATCAAGAAGGTAGCGGCCAAAACTGCCACTCCCGCTTGCGATAATCCCGCAGGTTGAAAAAACATCAAGATCAAAAAGTAGCCTGCTATTCCAACTATGCCCGCTACATGCTTCATATATGATTCAGTATTGAGTTGAACAATATTAAATTCGCGATTGAAAGTGGAATCCCAATAGCAGGCAGGGTGGTGGCTAACTTCGGTTGAAGGTTTTTTTCAGCGGTCATAATCGCCATTGCATTCATTGGACCAATTGCTGCTCCTAAAACGCTTATTCTTAAAATTAAGTCGTCAGTGCTAAAAAAGACAAGGCCAATCCCTAAAACAAGTAATGGTGCTAAGATAAGTTTGTACGCGAGGCCCATATAAATTTCGAATCTGAATTTTTGAAATGACCTGAACTCTAATTGCAATCCAATTGCTATCATCGCTAATGCACCGAAGGGGGCGATTAACATTTGTAAAATGTAGTTAGTTTTTGGACTAAAACTAAATCCCAAAATGTTGAGTAAAAGTGCCGCAAGAAACACTACAAACGGGAAAAATGTAAAAATTCTATGGACAAATTCTAATGGTTTCAGTTTTTCCTCTCCGTAGAACATTAAAAGACCCATGCCCAATGTATTGAACACCAAAATCGTTCCGCCAATACTTAAAAACACTCCAAGGATCAAACCCTCCTGACCATAAAAGCTTTCAAACATGGGGAACCCAACAAAAGAAGTGCTGCTGATACCGCAGGTAAGAATTAAAGTGCGCGAATTGACTCTAGAAAGAAAACCGGAACTGTTCAAGCCTTTGAAAAAAAGCCAACACAAAGCAAATACTAAAATTGAGCTAATCGTTAGCCAAATTAGTTCAATGTTCAAATTGAGTTCTATGATATTGGACAATGTAATCAATGGAATAAAGAAATAAATGATACTTTTATTCAAAATGCTAGTCCCCTTATCCCCTATAATTTTTGTTTGATTCAAAACGGTTCCCAACAACAAAAATGTCAGCAATGTTAAAACTTGCACAAGTCGATAAATAAAATAGAGGCTCCAAGAAAAATTGGAACCTCTAAATAATCACTATGAGAAATATTGCATCTATAAGTTGATGCCAAAAGTTAGATAAAGATATCTTCCATTAAAGCCAAACTGGTTTGAGTTTCTTGAATAAGGGATTTGGCCAGCAGCGTAAGAACTTGCAGAACCTTCAAAACCATTTCGACTTGTGTTATACTTATCTGGATAAATGTCAAACACATTGTTAGCGCCAGCTGTGAAAGTAAAGGTCTCATCGAAGTTCCAACTTGCTGATAAATCAGTTACGAATTTTGGATCAAAAATTTGAACGCATCGACTGCCATCTTCGTTACACTCCGTATTACTATCGTTTGCTGATAAGCCTCGGCTAAATGCTCTCACATTTCCATATCTCGTTAGTCGTGCTGTAAGACCTATTTTGTTGTAGTTGTATATCGCACTGAGCAAGAATTTCTGTCTCGGAACCGCAACTTCAATCAGCTCAATAGCTGTTTGACCTAATAATTTGAAGTTCTCTTGTCCTTCTGAACCCGCCAGCAATTCAGCAGGAGTCTCTTTTTGGCTTGTTACTTCGGTCTGATTTACTGTACCAGCAAGACTCACGTTTAAGCTATGTCCAATACCAAATGCTCTTTTATAAGCCGCAACCAAGTCTATTCCTTGTGTTCTTGTATCTGCGTGATTTGTAAAGAATCGAATTTCTCGCGAATCTGGAAAAAGTGTGGCTACAGCTGGGAAGTTTGCAGTATTCAAGCGTTCTGAAATTACTATCCTGTCTTTGATAGTAATCTGATATGCATCTAGCGTCAGTAGAACGGAACCGTCAAAAAGTTTTGTTGTTATGCCTATGTTATAGTTATCTGAAATCTCAGCTTCTGGTTTACTAATACCTAGTTGCTCTAATCTATCATCAGAAGCGGGTACCTGACGAGTAATGACCACCACACCATTTTGTACTGTTGAAGTGTTATTTATTGTGCCCAATTGTGAAACTGAAGGCGCTCTGAATCCGCGGTTATATGAGCCACGAATGGAAAAATTCTCAGTCAACTTATATCTCGCTGCGAGTTTTCCAGAAACATTACTACCAAAATCACTATAATTTTCAAATCGGGCAGCAGCGGCTATTAAGAAATCTTCATTAATATCCGCTTCAGCATCTACGTAAACTCCAAAATTGTTCCTATCAACTTCATTCGGATCCGCAATTCCAGGTCTCGCGCTTGATCCAACGTCTCTTCCTTCGGTCGCTAAAGGACCCGCGGCAAATGATTGGAAGCTGCCAATTGTTTGACTGTATTCTTCGTTTCGATACGTTGCGCCAAATGCTAAATTCAGTGCTTTAATTCCAGATACGTCTATACTTTTTGAGATGTCTGCAGATATTATGTCTTGTTCAACATTATAAGTACCTACGTGAAATGAGGTCTCAGTTTCTGAGCCGAAGGATGGATTTGTTGTATTAAAAATATCAAGGTCTAGATCATTGTGTCCTTTAACATAAGATAAATCCCAGTTCCATCCAGCATTAGAAGTTTGATTTAATCCAACCGCATATGAATAATCCGTAGCAGTTCCTGGAGAAATTGGTACATAGCCATCTGGAAAAACCGTTAAAACCGCTCTTGAAAACCTCCCTGGATTTCGGAAGAATCCAAAAGCTGTTATGAACTTTTCTGAATATCCTCCAAAAGCGTAAGCAGATAAACCCTTATTATTTATTGGATATTTTGTGTTTATGAAAAACTGCTTCGTTTCGTTTTCGTTACTGCCGAAATTACCTACTACGAAAGGATCACTAGAATAAACATTCCTTTCACCTAAAGGGTCATCAGTAAGATACGGGTATTCTGCAGTAGGGATAATACTTCCATCTGCATTTGTCGGCTGGTTTTCAGGAACAGATGGATAAATAGTACCTGAATAGAAATCCGATCGATTGGTACCATCGAATCTAAAATGCTCTAAGGTGAAGTTGAAAAAGCTTCCTTCTTTTCCTAACCCAAATCCATAATTTAATGAGTTCTTGACAGTAAATCCATCGCGAAACTCCCTTCCCGCTGATGCATCGTCGTCAGGAGAACTAAAATGTTGTCCTACTGTAGAACTAAATGTCCCACCATCGGCCTGATCCTTAAGACCTAAGTTGATAATTCCAGCAATAGCGTCTGACCCATATTGGGCAGCTGCACCATCGCGAAGTATTTCCAATCTTTTTATGGCACCTGAAGGAATGCTATTTAGATCGGTAACCACATTTCCAAGGCCCGGAGCTACATTCAAGTTCAAGGTCGAAAATTGATGTCTTCGTTTACCGTTAACCAGAACCAAGGCTTGATCTGGCCCCAAACCTCGTAATGACGCCGGATCTGCATAATTAGTCGTTCCATTTACGCCATATTTAGCAGAATTGAAAGAAGGCGAGGAGAACTGAACCATTTGACCTAAATCGGTCTGACCTGTTGAGGTTAGCTCCTTTGCTTCAATTACATCTACAGGTACAGGTCTTTCTACATCGGTCCTTGGTTTTCCTCTGGATCCAACGACAGAAACTGCCTTTAGTTCAGTCCCTTGTGTTAGGGAAATTTTTGAGTTAGGCATTTCGACAACATACACAAGGCTTGTGTATCCTACGTAACTAATTTCAAGGATATCTCCGACTTTACCGTCTAGAGTGAAGTTTCCGTCGAAATCCGTGACCGTTCCACCAGCTTTCCCCTGTATTAAGACTGTGGCTCCTATGAGCGGTTCATCGTTGGCCTGATCAGTTACAGTACCACTGATTTGTGCCATACAAATGACAGGTGTAAAAAGGAACAAAATTAGAAGGGTAAAGTTTTTCTTCATGACATTTGGTTTTATTTCTGGTCGCAACATACTAATTCGACTCATGAATCAATACAGCTAACCCACTTGTTTACAATGTTTTAGCTCATTTTACACGATTTTACACGTGGAAATCGCAACTTTACAACGATATTCACATATGGATCGGAAGGAACAGCTTATAGCATCTTTAGAAAAAACATTTGGGAAGAGAAATCCGGTAACTTCAAGATTTGGGTCAACATCATTAGGAGAAATTGCAGACAATTTATGCCTAAGTAATAGCCTACTTACCAAGCTTATTTCTGGAACTGCAACGGAGGGTATGTATGAGAGATGCACCGCGAACTTGGAGCGGATTAACTCTTTTAATAAACTTCAAAGCGACCACGATCAACTTCAAAAACAGCTTGCAGATCGGTCCGGGGCAATATCCTATAAATACCTGTTCTTATTCCTTCCTATGTTAGCCATAATCGCTTGGTTATCATACGATAAGTTTATCGAGGACGAGCCGGAAGTATTAGAAACTAGCTTTTTAAGTAAGTTTTTCAACCCAGAATTCGATGTGCCAAACTTTCCACCCTATGTACCAATCAACAAAATTCAGGATTATTGCCCATGTGGAGCTTTCGAGGGAGACTGGGCCTTAAATCAACCTTATACAATCCCTATTCCATTTAATAAGCCTGGTCTTTATTATGTAGCCTCCGATAGCGATGTGAAGTTAAAATGTGTTTCCTCTGCAGATGGCGAGGATAAGGGTAAGTTGATGCATGGATTTGAAATAATGAAACATGTACTCTGGATGGACTCTAAACATGAATCATTGGCTCCAAGATTTTTCAACGAATCTAAAAAGCAATTCACTAAAGATTTTTATCAACTGGATTTTGAGGGAAACGAACGATTTGAAAAGCTAGCTGAAATCACTTCGTTTTTCTATAATAAAATATCCATTGATGGTGAGCTAATTAGGCGAGAAGGAGAGCCTGCAGGTCGTTTTGCCAGCTTTGTAGATAATGATGCGCTTACCAAATACAAAATTGATGTCAGTGAAATTTTAAACCACGTTGTTGGAGATATGATTAAAACCGATTGTTCTGATATCCCTAATCCGTATTGTAACCCAAATACCTTAGTAGAAGGTCAAAGCCTATTGGAGTTTAGCTGTAATTTTTCAATCAGTTTAGAAAATTTGGGTTTTGGAGGAACTTATCCTTATACCAAAGGTTTCAAACTTCTCAAACAACATTATTCTCACAATTTATTATGCAATTGTATGGAAGACAGTCAAATCTGATCTCGCATCAGCGTCAAATTGACGTTGATTATCGGAAATGATCCATTTCGCTTTCATTGATTTAGCAGCTAGTTGATTTCTAGTTTTACGCTTTTATTTGTTAAGCTTAGGCTTCACGCGAAGCTAGCTGCACCTCATACGGTTCTATCCTGGCTAGGGGATTGGTTTCTAAAGGATGCCCTTATTCGTTTCGTTACATTCCAATAGTATTAACTCGGAAGACTCACTAATCGTTAGGAGTGATTTAACCCTCAAGAGAATTAAGATACCCAGTCAAACGATCTAAAGCCACTTCTAAATGTGCAAAAGGAACAGCGGTAAATACAATCCTAAAAAGCCCCTTTTTTTGATGTCGGAATCCACTTCCTGGCGTTAATAGAACGCTGGTGTTTTTATAAATATCCAACCAAAGTTGTTCTTGGCCATCATCGCTGTCTTCTTTTAAGAACTTAGCGAAATCTGCCCAGACGAAAAAACTGCCTCTGCTAGGGACATATGGAATGGACAGTTGCTTTAAAGTAGCGATCATCAATTTATAACTCTGGGTCAATCGTTTTTTGCTTTCGGCGAGGTAGGCGTTTATGAAGTCATCATCACTTAACAAGTTTGCGAGCAACCATTGGGTAACATTTGAAACAAGATGAGGAACATTTACATTTTCTAGACCCTTCATAAAAGCCTTGTTTAATGAATGCACTACGCCAACCCGCAAACCCGACATCGCAAAGTCTTTAGAAAAAGCGTACCATAAATGAAGGTATTCACTATTGTGCTGCTTCATAATGCTAGCAAAAGAAGCATAGCTTCCTTCGGATTGGTAGTCAGATTTTAGCGCTTCGTCTTCTATATCGATTAATGACAGTCCATAGATTTCGTTGACAATCAAGTGGATTTTATGTTCTACGCACCATTGTGCAAGTGCTTTTAAATCTTGGTCACTGTATACACAGCCCGTGGGATTGTCAGGTGAAGTAATCAAAAGAATTTTAAAACGCTTTCCAGCGGCAGTAATATCTTTCAAGGCCTTATCAAGCATTTCGGTTTTTACGGGAGCGTTGGAGCCAATTTCATTAATGTCGAAATGCGTTTGGAGATCGTAACGCTCAATACCACTTTTTAAACCCATGTCATTGGTGTACATAGGGTAGGATGGAGCTGGTATAACTACAACATCTCCTGGGTCTGCTAGAACAAACGAACTTGTTTCAATAACTGCTGAAGCCCCAGCCGAAAGCCCAATCGAATCAGCCTCAATATTGCACTTGCAAAGATGGGTCTCCATAAACCGAGCGACCGCGGCTCTGACATCCGGATGCCCCAATAA
>CAZZIZ010000094.1:0-13191 GCA_964654535.1 uncultured Chitinophagales bacterium | reverse complement strand
CAGAGCGAGCCCCGAAAGCCCGACCCTTTGCGCAGCAAGAAGGGGCACGCCCAAACATCACAACAACAAAAAAAAGCAAGTCATTTCGAGCGCAGCCGAGAAATCTGTGGATTCGCCCTCAAAACGTTAGGGTCAAATGGGATTACTATATCGTGTGCTTCGCAAGCGAGACTCTTGCGCGAGTATTTATAAGAATTGGTATTTATTTTCAGAACACACAAGCGGACCCTTGCGTGAGATCTTTGTTAAGACCGCTTATTGATCTCATCGCGAATCCCAGCAGCCTTTTCATAATCCTCCTTCTTAATGGCATCAGCCAACAGCGCATTGAGCTTTTCTATGGAGTGCTTGGTCAGATCAGTGCCACCACCACTTTCAACAGGCTCGCCGGCTTTCTTATCTGCCTTTTTCGATTTAGGCAAATCGCCCTCTCCCTTTTGCTCCATTTCGTCGAGCAAAATTCCTGCGGTATCCATTATGAACTCGTAGGTATAAATGGGGCAATCAAAACGTGCTGCCAAAGCAAGTGCGTCTGAAGTACGTGAGTCAATTTCCATTTCCTCGCCATCCAAATCGCAAACCAACTTGGCGTAGAAAATACCATCCAGTAAATTATTGATAATGACTTCCTTGAGGATAATGTTGAACTCGGTAAAGATGTTTTTGACCAAATCGTGGGTCAAGGGTCTAGTCGGTTTGAACTTCTCAGTAGCAACCGCAATAGCCTGCGCTTCAAATGAACCGATTACAATCGGCAGACGACGTTGACCATCGACTTCAGCCAAAACCACCGCATAGGATTGCGCTTGCGTAATGCTGTGGGATAGGGCCACAATTTCGAGTAAAAGCTTGTCCATTACCTATATGAAGGTACTAAAAATTACTACGCGCCTTTGTACTTCTTCAGGGCTTCGTTCAGCTTCGGGACCACCTCAAAGGCGTCCCCAACTATACCGTAATCGGCTGATTTAAAGAAGGGTGCCTCAGGATCTTTGTTAATGACAACTATTGTCTTACTACTGTTTACGCCAGCCAAATGTTGAATGGCTCCCGAAATCGCAATGGCAATATATAAGTTCGGACGAACCGTCAATCCGGTCTGACCTACGTGCTCGTGGTGAGGTCTCCAATCGACATCAGAAACAGCGCGCGAGCAAGCAGTAGCCGCTCCTAAAAGTCCAGCCATTTCTTCAACCATTCCCCAGTTCTCCGGACCTTTCAAACCTCTACCTGCGGAAACAACCAATTCGGCTTCCGACAATGGTATGCTTGACGATTGCTTTTTTACTTCTTTCACTTTTATACCACT
Source organism: uncultured Chitinophagales bacterium (assembly GCA_964654535.1). Taxonomy (GTDB): domain Bacteria; phylum Bacteroidota; class Bacteroidia; order Chitinophagales; family UBA2359; genus CAZZIZ01. The sequence continues at coordinate 11,882 of CAZZIZ010000094.1, read as the reverse complement.
TCCTGCAGAAGTAACCGCCAAAGCTTCGACCGCTGCCGTACCTGATCCCGCTTCTACTGGATAAGAGTTCGGATTAAGTGAAACTATTTTCACGTCGGTATTGATTTCATAAGTCGCTATTCCCTTTCCAGAGAAAACACTCTTCTGAACTTTGAATCCATCCGCCGTATCTGGCAAGCTAGTCGCTCCTGCAACCATACCTGCTTTCAATCGAGCAGATAAGCGAGCAGAAACTGCTTTACCATTGTAATTGTGTGAAGTAACAATAACTGAAGCGCCCGCACTTTCTACACCAGCCGCTAAGGCATCAGTGTGTGCAGCAGCATCAAAACTATTGAACACATCGCCGCTTACCTGCAGCACTTTGGATAAACCATAGTTTCCTAGATCGGCAAGATTAGCGGCTTCACCCACGGCGAGGCCAACTGCTTCCGTACCTAATTGCTCGGCTATTTTTGCACCATAAGCCGCCGCTTCAACTGATGCTTTCTTTGTACTGCCGTCGGCAGTTTCGATATATACTAGAACTGACATTGTCTTCTTTTTTAAAAATTAAATAACCTTCGCTTCGTTGCGCAATAAGTCAATCAATGCTTCTGGGTTTTCTGCATCAATCATTTTTACTTCACCCCTACCCTTTGGTGTTTCGTAAGAAACAATTGGTGCCAGTGCAGTAATAGAAGCATCGCCCGGAACAACCTCAAGCGGCTTACTACGTGCCTGCATAATACCTCGCATGTTTGGTATGCGCTGCTCAGCGACTCCCTTCTGACAACTAACTACAAATGGCGTGTTTACATCCAACACTTCTTCGCCACCTTCTATCTCTCGTTCTATTTCGGCAGTATTACCGTTAAAAGTCATTTTGGTAGCCAAAGAAACATAAGCCGCACCCAATAGTTCGGACAACATACCACCTACTACAAAACCGTTGTAGTCAATAGTTTCTTTACCCGTAAATACAACGTCGAAGTTTTTGTCTTTTGCATAAGCCGCTATTTGAGCCGCCACTACATAAGCATCGGTTGGTTCAGCATCTATGCGTACCGCAGTATCTGCACCTATAGCCAGCGCCTTGCGGATTATCTGATCATTCTCGGCGCCACCTACATTAACTACAGTTACCGTTCCTCCGGCCTGTTCTTTTAGCTCTACAGCACGCACCAGGGCATACCATTCGTCGGTTGGGTTCATTATAAACTGTACACCATCCGTACTAAACTTAGAATTATTGTCGGTAAAGGCAATTTTTGAAGTAGTATCGGGTACCTTACTAATACAAACAAGAGTATTCATAAATTTTTCGTTTTTTATGCTTAATTAAGCGCTGCAAAAATAGCGAATTTTCGCACTTAAATATTTAGAATTTGGACCGTAAACTACAGCTTAAGCGATTTTTAGAAATGCAACCAAAGGACCCATTTTTGCTTTATGCTATGGGATTAGAGCACTTTGGCTCAGCCGATTACGCCGCCGCCGAACCTTGGTTCGAAAAATGCAATGAAGCCGACCAAGAGTATCTGGCCGTCTACTATCAACTAGGTAAAACCAAGGAGGGCCTCGATAAAAGTCAAGAGGCAATCGCGATCTACGAAGCGGGTATAAAGTTGGCCGAAAAAGAAAATGCGGATCGTACACTGAGTGAGTTGAAATCTGCTTTGGAATCTTTGCAATAAGATTTTTATTTGGGCGTAACCCCAATTTCTGCTTTCTCGCAAATCCCTTCTTCCTCCGGAAAGCGATGCGAAAGCAAATTGGGGTCGGGCTATCCATGACTCCGCTTCGCTTCGGTCTCCTTCTTGTTTCGCCAAAGCAAATTCTTCTACCGCTAAGGCGGTAAGAATTTACTGGCTCAACAAAGGAGACTGCTCCCCTTCGGTCGCATCATTACTATCCCTTACGCGAATTTAGAAACGTTAACCTCTCTCAAATTGTCATTTCGACGATAGGAGAAATCTTACGCATAGTACCTGACGCTATGTACGTGGCGGATTGTACATAACGTAAGATTTCTCACTACGTTCGAAATTACAAAGAGGTTATAAATGAATCAAATCCGACTAGAACCGCGTACCTAGCGTTATCAGAATATTTGTTTCTTTCTGCGTCACATCGACTTGAGCCAATTCTCTGTTCGCCAAACTATAAGGCTGACGAACAAAGTCTGCGTTAGATAAGCTATAGGCCACATCAACAAAGTACTTTTCAGTTCTGTAACCAAGACCTAGTGCAAAACGAATGAGCGTAGATTTAAGGCTTTCATCTACATATGGACTAGTAGTTATATTGTAGCCTCCTCGCGCGGCAAAACCACGTTTCAAGTTTACTTCCGCACCAATCTTAAGGGTATGGCTTGCTTGGAACCTTTCTATAATAGCCTGGTTTAGCGCGTTCTCAGCATCATCGAAAGCATCTTCAGCAAAGCGCGCTCTCATTGTACTGTAATCAACCAGTTCGTAGTCTATGGCAATGAAGCCCCGCTTCTTAAAGAAATAAGAAAGCCCTCCAGTAAAGCGATATGGCTCAACGGCATCATATTCAAAGAAACCATCGGGTGAAAATTCCTCCATCGTTTCGATACCATTTCCACCCAGCGTAATGGCACTTACATTTGAATTGAACGTTTCGGTTAAGTTATATCTAGTTGGCGACTTTATAGAAGCACCTATACGCAGCTCATCGCTTAAGCGCATAATCGCTCCAAGGCTTACATTAACACCTGAGCCAGTTACATTTATGCTTTCACTTAGTCTGAGGGTTTCAAAATTTGGGTAAAGACCCTGGTTATCAGTTTCGGTTAGAGTAGTGCTCTGTTCATTTTGAAGACTCACAATTCCTAAGGCACCTCCAAAATAAAATCGGTCTTTAAAATTGCCACCATAGCTTAAGAGAATTTCGTTTTTGCGACCCGAGCTTGCAACGCGTTCACGTTGATCTATCTGTCCATTATCTAAAATAGAAGTGTAAAACCCTTCTGTATTTGTAGGATCAATAAGAAACGCTCTATAAGCGAGCGCACCAAAATTATTGAGATTGGCATCAAACAATTCTGGTTCGCTAAAACCTTCTGCGTCTTCAGCAAAGAAGTCGGTGATAGAACTTTCAGGGTTGAATGCTTCGCTCACAATCTCGCGGTTGTATGTGTAAACTCTGTTCATACCAACAGCAAAGTTTTTGAACTGCCAGCCCTTTTTCTGTTGTCGTTTGTTTGGTTTAGCGGTAAACACTAATCCTATTCCACCGAAACTAAAACCAGTATCTATTGTCTCTTCCGAATTCGAAAGATAAGAGGCATCGTTATTTACAGATTCTACTCCGGGGCTTACGGTAAGCTCCGAACTTCTGTAAAGCGCCACTCCTGCGGGATTATAAGTTAGTGATCCAAATTCCGCTCCTAATGAAGTCTGGGCTCCACCAAGAGCAAGCGAACGCGCGGTACCACTAATGCTGCGTTGAGAATAGTTAAAAATGTCTTCCGGCGTTTGCGCTTGCATAGTTAGCGCTGTCATTAAGCCGAAGAGTATGAGTGAGAAGGAGTTTTTCATGTATGCTAAATTGATTCAACAGACCAATGGTCTTTGAAAATAGTTTATAAAGTTTGACTTATGGGTGTAAAAAAGCCCTCCAGAATGAAAATCCTGAAGGGCTATCAATATTGTTGTTCTATCTAGGGTTACGCGAACTGCGCGTACTTCCTGATCTAGAACCTGAGCTACTTCTTGAAGAACCAGATGAGCTTCTAGTTGAAGAACTTCTGCTTGAACCAGATCTTGCGCGCTCTCTGATGCTAGAACCAGAAGAGCTATTGCTTCTATTCGTACGGCTCGGTTGAGTACGCTGCTGCTGCTGGCGACTCGGTTGAGTACGTTGCTGCTGCTGGCGGCTAGGTTGAGTACGTTGCTGCTGCTGACGCTGGCGACGTTGCTCCTTCTGTTGCAATTGTCTTTGACGTTGACGTTGCTCATTTGCTCTGTCTTGACGCTGCTTCTCACGATCGTTGTTCTGCTGCCAGTCACGCATGTCTTTCAACAAACGTTGCTCACGTGCCTTTTTATCTTCCTTCGCATTGGTACGATTAGTACGCTCAAAAGTTCTGTTCGTACTCGGTGCAGCTGGTTTAGTACTTGCCGGTGGGCGAGTATTTGTAGTCGCTGGACGAGTAGTAGTTGTAGCTGGACGGGTAGTTGTAGTTGCAGGACGTGTCGTCGTTACTTTCGAGTTAGAATTAGGCTTAGTTGCTGGCTTAGTCACAGGCTTTGTTACCGGTCTAGTATTTGGCGTTGCTGTTCCTGGTCTCTGATATACTGTTCCAGGCTTCGCTGCAGAACCTGCTGCATTTGGATTAGCCGGCTTTTGCAAACGACCTGGATTAACCGGCGCATTTACCGTTCCACTTGGTCTGCTATTAGCAGGACTAGCTTGTTGCAACTGACCATTGGCAGGATTTGCTTGAGCCGCTGCATCTTTGTTGGCACGTATAGCACTACTGCTAAAACCACCCAAGTTTGCTCTTCCAGCTCTTGGTCCGTAGTATGTATTGCTACTTGCTCCAGTTGCATCGCTAATGGCGAAACTATTGTAGTAGTAATTGTTGTTGTTTACAATTCCATTGTAGCCACCAAAACCGCCACCACATGCATTGTAGTAGTTATTATAGAAACTGTTACCGTAGTACGAAGGTCCAAAGTAGTAAGGGTTGTTATAAAATCCTGAGTACGCCCAAGCTGGTGTTGCCCAAGCACGGCGGCTTCTCCATGGATTGAAACGGTTGAAACTTCTTCTGCCTGACCAGTAAGGGAAAACAGAGAAACCATTTCCGATAAAGAAAACACTCGACCATCCTGGTGAGAAGTTTCTTACGCCCCAAGAGTATGATGGACGATCGTAGATTGAGTATCCAAAAAATCTTGGATCTCTATCATAGTAATATCTGTTGGTGTAAACATCGTCGAAATATCCATACCCACGGTATTGACGATTGTTGCTGAAGCGACGGATACGAGAAGAATAGTAGTAATCGTAATCGTCGTTGTCATACAAGACATAATCTTCGCCGGAATCACCGTAAGAATTATTTGAAATGTTGTCGCCGCCTTGGTCGTCATAGTAATCGTAACTATCGTTGTCGCCTGGCGTGTAGTACAAATCGTCTTGAGCTGTAGCCGAAACGAATCCGAAGACCAAGATGATTGAGAAGATGAATTTGAAGCTTTTCATTTTGCTTTGTTTTTAAATCTGACAGAAAGACCCTAGTTGCGTTTAATGATATCTCTGTATCAATTTGAAGCTAAAATACCCTGCCAATACGCTCAAAACAAGGGATAATGAGCGAACGAGGCTTTTAGGCGGATAATCGACGGTTTTACTGTGTAAACGATTCTGCCACTTTTTGCATAAAACGTTGAAATTCAATGAAAAAGGTCATTCTTAGGACAGTGGTAGTGGCTAGAAAAGTGGATTAGCGCGGATGATAGGTCCCTTTCTTGGTTCAAGTCTTCAGACTTGGACCTTATTGGCGTGGTCAAGTCTTCAGACTTGACTGAGCAGGTAGGGCTTCAGCAAGTCTGAAGACTTGCTCTCACGGTTTGGTCCAAGTCTGAAGACTTGAACCAATGAACCAATGAGACAAGTCAATTTTGCTATTCCATTGCATCGCTGCGCTCGCTTGAGACTCAGGATTCTCGACGAGTTCGAAATGACTTTGGGACTTGAATCAATAACAGTTCTTTTGTTGAAGAGCAACGCGTAAGGGATAGTAGGCAGGCGACCAGAGGGAGCCGTCTTCTTTGTGCTGCCGACAAATGCTTACCGCCTTAGCGGTAGAAGTCTTTGTCTTGGCAGCGCAAGATGAAGACCGGAGCGACAGCGTAGTGCCGGATAGCCCGACCCCTTTTCCAAAGCCTGAAGTCACATGACTTCAGGCTTTGGAAAAGGGGATACGCCCAAATATTAAAAATGAAAACTTAGATAAATCCCGGACGGAAATTTTAAGCCGAAATTTTCACTGGTTTCTGAAGTATGCACTTCCGAATTTAAGGAGCCATTAAAAGTTTGTTCGCTGTCGATTTTCTCGTGCAAATACAAGAAATCGTATCCACACTCAAAACTCACCGCAAGCGTAGAAACCAGATAAAGCTTAAAACCAACAAAAGGTCGCGCACCATATCTAATATTACTAACCCGTTCTTTTCTGGTAAAAATAAAATTCTCGTCGGCCTCGTCCGCTTTTAAAAATTGTCTGGAAAAATGACCGTCGACACCACAGTACAGGACGCGATAGTTTTTATGATGCTGAATTTCAAAACCTGGTTCTATCAAAACAAAGGAATCACTGCCGCTATCATTGGTATCAATCCTCCTTTCGAAGCTGGTTCTGTTATAGCTTAAACCCAAACGAAAGGCATGCGCCTTACGCTTTTCTTGGTTATCGGACATTCGGTTCCATCTTAGAAAAAGTGCTGGCGCATGGTTACCTGTCCAGAGCATAGAGTCGTTGAAATTTATACCCAGCTCTCGTTTATGCTCGATGTGCTTTATCTCTTGCGCCGAGGCGGAAAGAGTGAACAATAAAAATAGAATGAACAGTGTTTTCATGTACTTCTTATCCCGTCATTCTCTCTAAATATTTCAGGAAGCCTCTTTTTGATCGCTGCGAAATAGGTAAGGTCTGCCCACCATCCAATATGAGTGTACCCTCTTGCTTTACCTCTTTTATGAAGTCTACATTGACCAAATAAGATTTGTGTATGCGGTAAAAATTTGAATCGCTTAAGAGGTCGTCATAGTTCTTTAAGCTTTTGGTGACCATCATTTTTCGGCCATCGGCGAGGTAGACCAAAGTATAATTGCTTTGAGCTTCGCAGTAAATTATTTCTTCGAGCTTCACCAAGGTGTAGCCGTCTTTGTTCGGCAGGGCTATTTTTTTGATTTGCTGATTAAGCAATCTTTTCAAGAGCTCCATCTTTTCGAAAGAATAGCTGGGCTCCGTTGATCCACTTTTGTGTTTTGCTTCGTATGCTTTTACTGTTGCTTCCAGCTTTTCGATATCAATGGGCTTGGTCAAGTATTGGAAGGCGAAGTATTCGAAGGCTTTTTCACGGTATTCGCCATAGGCGGTGGTGAAAATTACTTCTAACTTTTCGTCCTTGAACTGTTCAAGAATTTCAAAACCATCGCCATCGGGCAAACGAATATCTAGGAAGAGTAATTCTGGTTTTTCATTTTTCAGTAAACTGATACCTGAAGCGACTGAATCGGCTTCTCCGAGTATCTCAACCTGTGGAAGGTACTCGCTCAAAAGTGCTTTGAGCACTTTGCGCGCTCCTGGTTCGTCTTCGACTATCGCTGCTCTTATGGCCATATTAATATTTGTTCGCTTTAAACATAAGGTATTTGTATTTCAATTCGCGTACCGGTGGCAACACCTTCTTCATTTTTTAGGTCAATCACTTTTACTAAATCCGCGACTTCCTTTCCTGGTGAGAGCAGGCTTAGGCGCTGCTCTATATTTTTCATTGCAGTAGACTCATTTTTCACCTGCCTACTCTGTTTTATCTCCAGTGCGCGTTCTCTACCAATGCCGTTATCTTCTACGGTGCAAAAGACGTGATCGCTTTTAGGATAAAAATTCACCTCTACTTTTCCGCGTTCCCCATTTTGAATAATCGGTGGTACGCCGTGCAGGATGGCATTTTCGACATAGGGTTGTATAAACATAGTTGGTATCTGTAAATCGTTTTGATCTTCTCCTCCTTCTACATTGACAAAATAATCGAGTTGTTCATTGAATCGCAGGGCTTCTAACTCCATATATAAAGTCAGGGTTTTCACTTCGTCTTTTAATGTAATGTGCGCATTGCGCGAGTTGTATAAGATGCGGCGCATCAACTCGGCGAAGCGCGCCAAGTATTTGTTGGCGGTGCGCTTTTCGTTGGTATTAATAAACTGCTGAATGGAGCTGAGCGAATTGAAAATAAAATGAGGATTCATTTGGGCGCGGAGCGCTTGTTGCTCCATTTCTACCATCTGACTTTTCATTTCATTTTCCATGCGGATATTGCGTATACGCCAAAGTGCTAATGCTCCTATTAGTCCTAACGCCAGCAAAGTGGCCAGAATTCGAAAAGTGTAAGTCTCAGTGAGTCTTGCTTTTATTTTAAAATCTACGGTCTCACTTATTTCACTAAGCTGACCATCCTTTCCCTTGGCGCGTACTTTAAAGGTGTACTCTCCGGGTGGTAAACTTGAAAAACGCACCGACCGGTTTCGAGTACTGACCCAGTGATCATCTAATCCATCGAGATAGTATTGATATTCTATATCGCCTGCACTGCCGTAGTTTATCGCGGCGTAATCGATTTGCATTTCATTTTCGTGGGGACGAATTACTGTCTTTTCGTGTTTCCAATTGCGTAGGCTATCTGCTACAGAAAAAGCAGAGATATAAATAACTGGCGGCAGACGTTTTTCCTTTTTGTTTTTCTTTTCGTCGAAGTAGGTTAAACCTCGATTAGTAGCTACGCATAAATAATTGCCTGCTTTAATTACATCGTACACATCGTTAGATGCAAGGCCGTCGCTCATAGTGATGTTCTTAACGCGATACTTAGCATCAATCTTGGCGCCATAAACTTCGCTTACACCTCGATTCGTGGCCAAAAGCATATTGCCTTTGGAAGTGACATAGACGCTACGAATTTTATTACTGCGTAGACCTCCAGCGATATTTACCAGTTCGCAGTTCTCTAGGTCTTGACAGATGAAAAGACCTATATTGGTTCCAATAACCGCTCGGTCCAGTTTTTCGTTGTGTGCAATGCCTCGAACTTTGGCTTTTTTCCACGCACTGGCCTTCGTTTCCTCCGAAGCAAAAGTTAAAGCGCCGTCGACATATTCCCAAGTACCCTTTGATGTTTTGAAATAATTATCGCGAGCTAAGGGATCACCGTCTACTGGCACAACGTTTCCTTCTACTAAATCTATTTCATAGAGTTTTCCTTCTGGTCCTTCAGCCAGCACCCAATCGTCTTCCAAAGCTTCTAGTCTATAAATATCGTCGGCGTCAAGTCCGTTGTACGAGTTGAGGTTTTTATACACGCGCGCGGGAATAAAATAGACGCCTGAACCAGCGGTGCTGACCCAGTAGTTTCCTTCTCGGTCTTCGGTTACGCCATTGACGGATTTATTTTCCAAATAATGCTCTGCTCGAATACTACCTGCTTCTTCCCATACTCTATAAAGTCCATCGAAATTGGTACAAAGCCAATTCCCTTTTTTGGAATCCAAGAAATAATTTCGCAGGCTTATTTCATCTCCGACTAGTTCGGCCAGCTCTGTAGGTACATCTACGGATTCTTGTAGTACTTTACTTACATCAGCACCTTCGACTACTTCGATTTTACCATCGGTATTTCGGTACATTTTAGAAGGAGTGCGGAGCAAGATTGAACCATCGCTCTCCAAACGCATATCTAAAATATTATCGTCGCCCAAGCCTTCTTCAAAGGAGTAGCTACGAAACTCGAAACCATCGAAACGATTTAGCCCCTCATCAGTAGCTATCCAGATATAGCCTTGTTTGTCTTGCAAACATTGCTTTACCATCGATCCTTGGAGACCGTCCTCAACCGCGTAGTGGCGTATGAATGACTGCTGAGCGAAAAGCGCGCTAGGGCATACAAATGCAGCAAAAATGAAGAAGGAAATTGCAAAACGCAGGGCGCGTGATATGGCTTTAAGCGCAGGCATGGAACCAAATATAAGCAGAACTATATTAGTATCTTTGGCGCTTAATTTAAGCTACAACAGAACTAGAAATGCGCTTTAGCAAAATTTTTTCTACCACTTATAAAGAAGCTCCGCGAGAAGCAGAGCTCACCAATCATCAATTGCTATTGAGGGCTGGTTTCATTCATCAATATGGCTCGGGAATTTTTGGCTTACTTCCCTTGGGGCATCGCAGTATCCAAAAAATCATTGAGATCGTAAGAGAGGAGATGAACGGAATCGATAGTCAGGAAATTTCTATGACCGGTATGATGCCCAAAGAAATTTGGGAAGAGACGGGTCGCTACGACGCTATTGATGGATCTATGTTTCGTCTCTCAGATAGAAGTGGGCAAAAAATGGTTCTAAACATGACTCATGAGGAGCCAGTCGTAGATATGGTTCGAAACATTGTCAACAGCTACAAGCAGTTTCCTTTTTCGACGTATCAGTTTCAAACCAAATTCCGCGATGAAGCGCGCCCTCGTGGTGGACTTATTCGGCTACGAGAATTTGTAATGAAAGATGCCTACAGCTTTCACACCAACGAAGAAGATCTCAAGAATACCTATCAAGCTTATTACGACGCTTACGTGCGCATATTCAAAAGAATTGGTTTTGAAGACTTTATTGTAGTAGAGTCAGACAATGGTATGTTCGGCGGAGCTTACTCTCACGAGTATATGCTCTTAACCCCATCTGGAGAAGATACTTTACTGCTCTGTTCCAAATGCGATTATAAGGCGAACAAGGAAATAGCACACAGCAAATTTGGAATTGAAGAAGCAAGCGATGTGGCTGCTTTAGAAAAGGTATCGACGCCAGGTCAAAAAACGATTGAAGAACTTTGCAGCTTTTTAAGCATTACCGCCGACCAAACCTGCAAGGCGGTGCTTTACGAAACGCGCGACGATGGTACACCAGTAGTTTGTTTCATCCGTGGTGATCTCGACGTTATGGTTCCGAAGTTGGAAAGTTCAATTTTACGTGGGGTAACTCCTGCAGGAGAGAAGTCCATTGCTCAGGCAAAAGCTGTTGCTGGTAGTACGGGACCAATGGGACTCGATTTGGAAAACAGTATTGTAGTACTCGACCCTACTGTAGCGCTCAACGCGGATTACTGCACTGGAGCCAATGAAGACGATTTTCACTTCATTCACTTCAACCCACAAAGAGATTTCTTGGACAAACTTTCTGAAAAAGAAAAAGAAGCAGTTAAAGTAATTGACATAGCCGCGGTAAGCGACGGTGACCCTTGCCCAGAATGCAACACCGCTCTAGTGGCAAAACGTGGTATCGAAATTGGAAATATTTTCCACCTTGGTGAGAAGTACACTAAATCAATGAACTTTACTTACCTCGATCAGAACGGTAAAGCGCAGCATCCGATTATGGGTTGCTACGGTTTGGGTATTACCCGCGCCCTTGGTTCTATGGTCGAAGAGCAGCACGACGATTTTGGAATGAAACTCCCTATTCCGATTGCGCCATTTGAGGTGCACATTATGGTGTTCGACTACAAGAAGAAAGACGAAGTACGTGAAGCTGCGGAGGCATTGTACAAAAGTTTGAAGGACGATGGCATTGATGTCATCATAGATGACCGCGATAAAAAAGCGGGCTTCCAATTTAAAGATGCTGACTTGATTGGCATTCCGGTTCGTGCCGTTGTTTCTTCGAAGATGTTGAAGGAAGGGATGATAGAACTTAGTTTACGTTCCGATCCGAAGGATAAGAAACAGGTTGCCCAGGGAGATGCGGCGGCTACTATTAAAGAGATGGTTGCTGCGGAGTATAAGAAGTATGCGCTTTAGTTTTTTGTCTGAATCCTGCTTCACAGGGCCTGTCTCGACCGTAATGGAGAGATCTTGGATTTACTTGATTTTTTAGCGGTCGTGATTTCAGCAGAAGTGATTTGGGCGTGCCCCGCTCTCGTCTGTGCTTCGCACAAGTTCGGGGTCGGGCTTTCGGGGCTCGCTCTGTTCTGCTGCTTTCACGCTTAGCACTTCTAGCTCTTAGGAGCTAAGTGCTACGGTTCATCAGCAACAGGAGCTTAGACAAACCCCTCTATCCCTCACGCGGGATTCACTCTTCGTTACAGCTCTGCTGGCTTCAAA
>CAZZIZ010000093.1:11354-13247 GCA_964654535.1 uncultured Chitinophagales bacterium | reverse complement strand
CTTTCCGCTTTGCGGAAGAAGAGAATTGCGAGATGGCAGATGGGGACACGCCCAAAGCAATCCCCTAGATTTTGATACATAAAAAAAGGGCAACGAATTTCTTCGTTACCCTTTTTAAATAAAGAGTGTTGTTGTTTTATTTTCTAGAAAAAGAATCCGAAGCTCAAGCTCATGTTGTCGCGGATTAATGCGTCATTTCCACCATTGAAGCCTAGACCTTTTTGATACTGAATACCTGCAGTGAGTGTTCTCAAACCACCTGTATTGAATTCCATTCCGGTTCCGAAATTTAGTGAGCAGCCGTTTGCATTGCTTGTTCCTCCTACGGCTTTGCCTTGTGATAAGACAACTCCATTTGCACTTACTGGTGTTATCGTTTTACGACCTGACCCTGTTTGCAAACAGAGGCTTGCTCCGGCTAAGGCGTATAATTTTGATCGTTTACCAATAAGATCAGAACGATATTTAAGGTTTAAAGGAATATGAATGTTACTTCCTTTCGTATCGGTTCTAGTGAAGGTTCCAGTATTTGCTGGCACTTCTGTATTGTCTTGAGTAGTTGTGCTTAGTTTATAAGCAGTAAATGAAACCCCAGAGCTTACTGCCCAAGTTTTATTTACAATGAACTTTTCTACTACTACACCGAAATCGGTAAATGCGTTTAAATGAGACTCCGTGCTTTCTACACGAGTCAAAAACATAAGGCCAGTGTTCATTTGTAGACCAACACGGAAAGCTCCTTGGTTGTCGTACTTGCCTTTGATTTCTACGATTTCGGTTACTTGTTCTTTTTCGGCTTTGTCTTTTGTACCGTCTACGGCACAGAATGCGGCACTTTGCCAACTACTTAGAACTGCTAGGATTACTAATAATTTTTTCATTACCAGGTTTATGCGTTATTTATTTGTTTAATACTTGGGCGTAACAATAATTTCTGTAGCGAATGAATCGCTTAAAATCTTATCACATAAATCAAGAATGCTGGGAAAGGGCCTTGGGCGTTTTGGGTAAGGACTATTCACTTCTCTTGAACAATTATGATTTGTGCAAACCGAGTGCCAAGTCGATGGTTGCAGTGACAACTATTGTCCCAGACTGCAACGGCTAAAAACGCCTTGCGTAAAAAAGCTCCGATTAGCATCTTATCTTTCGCTGACAATGGGTGGCAAAAGAAAAAGATTGAGTTACAATCCTGTTTTTGAGGACAGCGATTACGTAATAGTGGACAAGGCATCTGGTGTCCTAAGCATAGCTGATAGGGAAAACAAATCCGTCAACTTGCTGGCGCTATTGAACGATCACTACGGACGAGTTTTGCCAGTGCATCGCTTGGATCGAGACACCAGTGGACTTATAATTTACGCTCGGACCAAAGCGGCGCAAAGTGCCCTGTCTTCATTGTTCGAGAAACGCGAAATTCAAAAGCACTATAAGGCTTTGGTAGATGGATTACCTGAGTTGACCGAGGGACTGATTGATGTTCCTATAGCGCCTTCTTCACAGAGTACGAAGATGCTTATTAAGCCAAATGGGAAAGAAAGTCAAACACAATATAGAGTACTAGAGGAGCTGGGTAGGTTTACTTTAATAGAGCTCAAATTGCTAACAGGTCGCACGCATCAGATACGTGTACACATGAGTTACATAGGACATCCTTTGGCGGTTGATCCTATTTACGGTCAACGAAAAGGTTTGTTCTTAAGTGAACTGAAGAAGCGATATAATTTGGGAAAGGAGCAAAGTGAACAGCCTTTGTTGGGACGCTTGAGTTTGCACTCTAGTAAGTTGGCTTTTGTTCATCCACAGACTAAGGAGGAAATGCTCTTTGAGTCTGAACTGCCTAAAGACATGCGGGCTATTTGTAATCAGTTGCGGAAGTTGAAGGGTTAATGC
>CAZZIZ010000093.1:0-11254 GCA_964654535.1 uncultured Chitinophagales bacterium | reverse complement strand
CTACTACCTCATATACAAACCATACCAAACCTTAAGTCAGTTTAGTGGTGAGCCAAACCAAAACACTTTGGCTAAGCTTGCAGACTTTCCTAGAGATGTTTATCCCATCGGTCGCTTGGACAAAGACAGCGAAGGTCTGCTCATTTTAACCAACGATAAAACACTCAACAAGAAAATACTGCAGCCCAAAGAAGCGATTGCTAAAACCTATTGGGTGCAAGTAGAGGGCGAACCGACCGATGCTGCCCTGGAGGAACTCCGTGGAGGCATTACTATTAAACATCAGAAGAAACCGTATCGTACCAAACGATGTCGCGCTTCTATTATAGAGACGCCGACTACCCTACCTGAACGTAATCCGCCCATACGTGAACGCGTAAACAAGCCAACGACTTGGCTCGAAATAGTTTTAGAAGAAGGGAAGAACAGACAAATAAGGCAGATGACAGCCAAAGTAGGCTTCCCTACCCTGCGTCTGGTGCGTGTAGCGATAGGGCGTTTCCGAATGGGTGCAATGCAGCCAGGAAAAGTTGATTTAATAGATCGCTCCGATATACAAGAACTAATTCTGGACTAGCGCTTGTTAATCTTAAAGTTGTAAACCCTAGGTGATTTGCCTTTGGGTTTTTCCGTCGATGCTTTGGCCGGGACGTAGGTATAATTGTAAACCGTATGAACCGCTGGAGCCGCAGGCTTCTTGGGTGCAGCTTTCACTACTTTCCTCTTCGCGGCTGGCTTTTTCTGAACAGGTTCCTTAGGTCTGGCCTTGCGCTGTTTTGGTAACCGAAAGTGTATGGTGATAGAAAGGTTGTGATAGGTCTTTATTTTCTTGTTGGTCTGCGGCTTGAAGCGCAAGAGCTTTACCAATCTCTTAGCTTCCTTGTCAAATTCCTTACTTAAACCCTTCAGCACTTTCACATCTAATACCTTGCCGTGACTCCCTACTCTGTAGGAAAGCTCAACGTCGCCTTCTAACTTTTTTTCAATTGCCTCAAGTGGATACTGCATATTGTCTTTAACAAACTTGTCCATAGCACGTTTTCCACCAGGGTAATGGGCTTTAGTTAGTAGATTTTTCGGATTTTTATCTTTTTTCATTGAAGCACTTTAAGCGATGGCTTAATTTCGGATTCTATACTTTATCAATAGTACTATTTAGATGTTGCGTACGATTTTATTATTCGCCCTCTTCCTTCTTCAACTCAACGCCTTCGCAGATGGCTACGAGATCGACTTAAAGATAAAGGGTTTAGAGAACACCCAAGTCTACTTTGCTTACCACTACGGAGAGAAACAGTATATACGTGATTCACTTGTTCTCGATCAGAAAGCAATGGGCACTTTGAAAGGTGCCAAGGAACTCGGACGTGGACTCTACATAGTTATCCTTCCCGATAACAAGTACTTTGAAATGATCGGAAATGAACAAAAGTTCAGTATGGAGACCGATACCACGAATATTATTGGTAACATGAAAGTAAAAGGCTCCAAAGAAAACAAATTGATGTACGCCGATTTAAAATACTTGAGCGAGCAGAAAAATAAGATAGCAGCTTTCGACAAGCTAATAGACAGCGACACCACCAGCGGAAGCGAAAAGGTTAAGTTTGCCGAAGAAAGGGAGGCCATTGTAGATGCCATCGATATATATCGCAAGGACTGGGCGGCAAGTAACAGTGACTCTTTTTATGCAAAACTCATTGCTGCAAATGAGGAGCCCCAGATACCAGATCCACCTTCGGAGCTTGAAGAAGAAGAGTTGCAACGCTACCGCTTCAACTATTTTCACGATCACTTTTTCGACAACGTAGATTTTACAGAAAGTGGACTATCGCGCAGCCCTGCGCTTTTTGATAAATACGAACAGTATTTAAACACACTAACAGTTTCTAATCCCGATAGCCTTATCAATGCCGGCGACTATATCGCCCGCAAAGCCGAGGGCCATCCCGATATATATAAGTACACCCTCTCCTATCTGCTCAATAAGTTTGCCCAGATGAAGTATATGGGACACGATGCCGTGTACGTACATATTGCAGATGAATACTACAAAACGGGCAAGGCGCATTGGGTAGATTCCACCGCTCTATATCGAATAAATGCTAGCGCCAACGATATGCGTGGATGTCTCATAGGACAAACCGGGCGCAACATCATTTTAAAAGACCGAAATGACGAATTCCAAAACGTATACGAGCTACCCGGCAAGTACAAGGTGCTTTTCTTCTGGGATCCTGACTGCGGGCATTGCAAAAAGATGGCGCCCAAATTAGCCGATGCTTACCCTACGCTTAAAGAAAAGTACGACGCCGAAGTTATTGGTATAGCTACAGAACACGAAAAAGACAAGTGGTTGGCCTACCTCGATGAAAACAATCCGCCTTGGATCAACGTTGCGGATTTTGAATTCAAAAACAACTTCCGCCGCTGGTACAACATACAAGGCACTCCGAGAATTTTTATTTTAGACGAAAACAATGTTATCATTGCCAAACGCATAGCCGCCGATCAAGTACTTGGCTTTATGGAGCACTATGTTTTGCAACAGGCGAATTCAAAAGAAACAGAAGAAAAGAAAAAATAATGGCAAGAGTAGAAACACATCAAATCGCCCTCGGTGGTGAAGCAACAGATTTCAGTTTACCAGATGTTGTCGGCGGCAACAATGTATCGCTAGCCGATGTACGTGGTAAAAAAGCGACGGTGGTTATGTTCATTTGCAATCACTGTCCGTTCGTGGTGCACGTTGTAGATGAGTTGGTGCGTCTTGCTAACGATTATAAAGACAGTGGTGTAGGTTTCGTGGCCATTAGTAGTAACGACGTGGTGAATTATCCTGCCGACCATCCAGATTTAATGAAGGCATTGGCCACGGAAAAGAAATTTCCCTTTCCTTACCTCTACGACGAAAGTCAAGACGTAGCGAAAGACTATAAAGCAATGTGTACCCCAGACTTTAGCGTTTACGATGCCGATCTTAAGTGCATCTATAGAGGTCAGCTAGACGGTTCACGACCCGGCAATGACGTCCCAGTAGACGGCGATGACCTGCGTTGTGTTCTTGACGCCGTACTAATTGGTAGTACCTGTTTTGCCGAACAAAAACCCAGCATCGGTTGTAATATCAAGTGGCTGAACAACGAGTTTCCGGATTACGCGCAGTAGACATTTTACTTATCGAATTGTTTTGGGCAGCAACAGGCTATCCGCTTGTACTCGGCACTTGGAAAGTGTTTTCGCCCAACACCTTAGCAGGAGCTTCCTCTGGTCGCTCTGCGCGGTGGGGCTCAATACACTTTCCAAGCACCTCATACCGCTACTATCCTGGCTGCGAGCCTTGAGGCGAAATATTTAAGATTATTTAGGTTTTGCTTGTAGACCTTAGCTCTAGGTTTATTGCCTGAAAATCAATCAATTAACTCATTTTAATTAAAGAATGTCACCCCCTTGCTAATCCACTATTTCCCCTTGAAGGAGCACTTTAATCCTTTTATATTTGGGGTGATTAAGTATAAATTTTAAACCCTAAATCTCGATATGAAAAAATTTGTTGTAATGATGATTTGCTGTTTTGCAATGGTAGGTCTTCAAGCGCAGGAAACTGCTGCTAAAAAGTCTTGTGCGAAAACTTGTACTGCTGCTGAAAAAGCTGCTTGTGCTAGTAAAATGGGAGTATCCGTAGCTAGCTTAGAAAGTGAAGGATTTTCTGACGTAAAGACTTGTTCTACTTCAGGTAAAATTTCTGGAACTAAGACTTGTTCTTATTCTGGAAAAATCACTACTAAGTCTTTTAACCCAGCAACTAAAGAAATGACAGTTTCTACTGTTTCAGCTGATGGTCAGGAAAAGACTACCGAAGTAACAGTTATTGAAGCTTCTAGCTCTAACGCTGCTGCAGTTGATACAAAATTGAGCAAAAGAGAAATGCGTAAAGCATCTAAGAAATCTTGTGCTAAGTCTTGTGCAGGTAAGAAGAAGGCTCTATAGTCTTTTCTTAAATGAAATTGAAAGCCGTTCTCGTTTGAGAGCGGTTTTTTTTATGCCCAAGCCCAAACATTAAGCTGCGGAATACCCTCAATTTCGGTAACTTGAGACATAATTAAATCCTTTGAAAAAAGTCCATTTATTCATCTATCCCGTTTGCTTTCTACTGCTATTGATATTTTCTTCTTGCAGCTCTCAAACAGGACACAAGACTAGCGACATGTCTGACGAGCATCATGAGTATACCAATGCGCTGATCAATGAAAGCAGCCCGTATTTACTGCAACACGCGCATAACCCTGTAGACTGGTATCCCTGGGGAGCTGAGGCATTAAAGAAAGCTAAGGACGAAGACAAGCTGATCATAGTAAGTATTGGTTACGCAGCTTGTCACTGGTGTCACGTAATGGAGCACGAATCCTTTGAGGACAGCACAGTGGCGAAAATCATGAACGACCATTTTGTCTCTATTAAAATTGATCGCGAAGAACGTCCGGACATTGATCAAGTGTATATGAACGCGGTGGAACTCATAAGTGGTCGTGGAGGTTGGCCACTCAACGCACTCGCACTACCCGATGGCCGTCCTGTTTACGCGGGCACATATTATCCCAAGGATAAATGGAAGGAGATACTAACTCATTTCAAAAACTTAAAAGACACGGAGCCAGCAACGTTAGAAAAGCAAGCCACTCAGATTACTGAAGGCATACAAGGAATCGAAAAGGTTGCTTTTAAAGACGAGCCCTTTTCATTTGAAAGAACCGATCTGAATATTGCTTTTGCTAATTGGTTGGACAAAATAGATTTTATAAAAGGAGGACGAGTTGGCGCACCAAAATTCCCGATGCCCAACAATCACAGCTATATGCTGCGCTACTATCACATGAGCGAAAACGAAGAAGCGAAAAGAGCACTGGATGTCACCTTAACCAAAATCGCCGAAGGAGGCATTTACGATCACATTTTTGGAGGCTTTGCTCGTTACGCAACCGATGCAAACTGGTTGGTGCCGCACTTCGAAAAAATGATGTACGACAATGGGCAATTGGTAAGTCTTTATTCTGAGGCCTATCGATTAGATCCTAAACCGCTTTATAAAAAAGCAGTCTACGAAACCATAGAGTGGGTAGAGAAAGAAATGACCTCTCCTGAAGGTGGTTTCTATTCCTCTCTCGACGCAGATAGTGAAGGTGAAGAAGGGAAGTATTATATCTGGCATAAGAAAGAGGTTATAGATATTCTAGGCGAAGATGGTGAGCTCTTCTGCGATTACTACGACATATCCGAACGTGGAAACTGGGAACATAAAAACATCCCCAACATTCATAACCGTAGCGATAATGTAAAAAAGGATTCTGGGCTTTCTGAATCCGAATTTAACGAACGCATTGAAAGTCAAAGACGAAAACTCTTTGCAGAACGCGATAAACGTATCCACCCTGGACTCGACGATAAAATTTTAACCAGCTGGAATGCATTAATGCTCAAAGGCTATGTGGATGCTTACAAAACTTTCGGTGAAAAAGGCTTCCTAGATAAAGCTTTAACCAATGCGCGCTTTTTAGACAAGAATGCCATCCAATCAGATTATAGACTCAACAGAAACTATAAAAATGGAAAGTCTAGCATCAACGCATTTTTAGATGATTACGCTTTGTTGATTGATGCCTTCGTTGCTTTGTATCAAGTGACCTTTGATGAACATTGGTTGAACCAAGCTAAGGGCTTAACAGACTATGCTATTGCTCATTTCTATGACGAAGAGAGTAAAATGTTCTTCTACACCTCCGATCAAGATCCTGCGCTTATAGCACGCAAAATGGAAGTAGCGGATAACGTTATTCCCGCGAGTAATAGCTCCATGGCTCTGGCTCTTTTACAAGTTGGCACTTATTTCTACGAAACAGATTATACCAACAAGGCCAAAATAATGGTCAACAATGTATTGGACGATGCATTGGCTTCGGCGCCCTGGTACTCAAACTGGTTGACTTGTTTGTACTATCTAACCCAAGAACCTTATGAGGTTGCTATAGTCGGCCCAGATTGGGAAGAGGAGCTGAAGAAGTTCAATGCATCCTACTTACCGCGCGTATGGCCTTTGGGCGGGGCTCAGGAAGGAAAGCTAGAGTTGTTGGAGAATAAACTACAAGAAGGACAAACCACGATTTACGTTTGTCAGAACCGGGTTTGTAAATTCCCAGTTACAAGATTTGAAGATGCCTTAAAACTGATTGATTAGGACTAGTGGCTAAGAAAAAGAAACGTGTTGGCAGATCAGAGTTAATCGATTTTCCAGAATTGGGGTTTAAGTCGGTGGCAGCAAAAATTGATACGGGGGCATTTACTTCTTCAGTGGCGTTCAAATCTGCTAAAGAGCGAAAGATAAAGGGTGAACATCTTCTAGAAATAGAGTTCGATGAGGTATTCTATTCTAAGCGAAGAACCCAACGGAAGTTTCACTTTCTCGAGTTTGAGAAAAAAGTAGTTAAAAACAGCTTTGGTCAGAGTGAGGAGCGATATTTGGTCGAGACTAATGTGAAGATATTCGGTGAAATCTACAATACTGAGTTCACCTTGGGGAAGCGTACAAATATGAAATTTCCGGTATTATTAGGTCGTAAGTTTTTGGAAAGTAGATTCTTTGTTGATGTTTCATTCATAAACCTTTCGTACCGCAAACAATTGAACAAGAAGAGATGAGAGTAGCCATTTTATCTCGTAAGAGAACACTTTACAGTACTTCACGATTAATGGAGGCTGGGAAGATACGTGGCCATGATATGTCAATTATCGATCATCTAAAGTGTGATTTAGTAATAGAACAAAACAAACCGGTCATCTATTACCGAGGAGAAAGACTACCTCCTCAAGATGCGATCATTCCGCGAATTGGAGCTTCCGTAACTTTTTACGGTGGGGCGGTCATTCGTCAGTTTGAAATGATGGACGTATATACACCTTGTACTTCCTATGCATTAATTAGAAGTCGAGACAAACTTCACAGTATGCAGCGCCTCACAAAGATTGGATTAGGTTTGCCCAAATCCGTATTCACCAACTTTAGTCGAGAGCCAGAAAGAATTGTCAAGGCGGTAGGTGGAGCACCAATAATTATAAAACTGATAGAAGGCACTCAGGGAATTGGAGTGGTCTTGGCGGAAACAAAAAAGACTGCTGTTTCAATTATTGAAACATTACAAAGTCTCAATAGTCGAGTGATAATCCAAGAGTTTATTCAAGAGGCCAAAGGTGAAGACATAAGAGCCTTTGTCGTTGGAGATAAAGTAGTTGGTGCTATGAAACGTATGGCCAAAGAAGGTGAGTTTAGAAGTAATCTTCACCGCGGTGGCTCTTCGGAAGTAGCCATTCTAAGTGACGTGGAAAAAAATGCTGCCATAGCTGCAGCGGCTGCGATGGACCTAGGGATTGCAGGAGTAGATATGCTTCGCTCTGAAAGAGGGCCACTTATACTGGAGGTAAACTCTTCACCAGGATTAGAAGGTATTGAAGGTACGACAGGCGTGGATATTGCCGGAGAGATTATATCTTATATAGAAAGAAAAATTACAGCAAGTTGAAGTTAAATGGCCACGAAATTCCCATTGGAGCGGAAACACGATTAGATATTCCTATTGCTAAGTTGCCCAGCAGCACTGAAGTTAGTATACCGGTTATTGTGAGCCGTTCGAAAAAGCCAGGCCCAACTTTATTACTGATGGCTGGTATGCACGGCGATGAACTAAACGGAGTTGAAATTGTTAGACGCATTGTAGAAGAAGAACTACATAGAACAGAACGTGGAAGCGTTATACTTATCCCGATTCTTAATGTTTTCGGCTTCAATAGTTTTAATAGAGAAGCGCACGGTAAAGATGTAAATCGTTCTTTTCCAGGTAGTAAAACTGGATCGCTTGCCAGCCAGGTTGCCTATACATTTATGAAGAAGATTCTTCCACTCATTGATTTTGGTGTAGACTTTCATACAGGAGGCAAAGCCCGAACTAACTTTCCGCAAATACGTGTTACCTTAAATGACTTACAAAATGAAACACTGGCGGAAGCATTCAATCCACATTTTATCATTAACTCTCCTTATATAAAAGGAACGCTTAGGCACGCGGCTGCCAAGGCGGGCAAGAGAATTATCGTATTTGAAGGGGGTGAGTCCATGCGCATCGATCAATTTGTCGTCGAAGAAGGCATTCGAGGCTACAAGTGCCTCATTAAAAAAATGAAGCTATCGCCAAGTATAAAAACCTCGAGACGCACACGCTTGTACATAGAAAAAATGAAATGGATTCGGGCCACAGGATCAGGCATTTTCGTTTCGAAAGTAGAATCGGGGCAAAAGGTCATAGAAGGACAATGCCTCGGTATTATCAAAAGCCCACTGGGTGATTACAGTATCGAAATGCCGAGCCCTGTTAACGGTTACATAGTAGGACTCAACAACAAGTCTTTAATGAATCAAGGAGATCCTTTAGTTCACATAGGCGTAAAGTGGTCTAAAAAATTAGAGTCAAAGTAATTAGCAATAGAATCAGTTCAATAAATCAAAGTAAAACTTAGTATCCCAATGCGCTTAAACATTAAAAATGAAACAGGAAAACTAGAAGCAGTAGTATTGGGACATGCTCAAGATCGTGGAACACCTAGAGGCATCAACCCTAAAATGCGTTGGCACCTTAAACAGGGTACTTTTCCAGGCGATGAAGTTGTGCAAGCAGAAATAAAAGAGCTGACGCGCATTTTTGCAGCAGCAGGTGTTGAAGTACTTCGTCCGGATAATTTAGAGGGAGTAGAGCAAATCTTTACCCGTGATATTGGATTTGTAATTGGCGATACCTTCGTCGTTGCTAATATGCGCAAGGAAGAAAGGATGACCGAGATTGAAGGCCTACAAGGTTTACTAGATGATATTGGTTCCGAAAAAATAGCGCGTGTCCCTGAAGGAGCATTTATAGAAGGAGGGGACGTTATTGTTCACAACGAACATATATTTATCGGTATCGGTGCAAGGACGAATCTAGAAGGAGTAGCTTATATACGAGAACGCTTCCCCGAAAAAAACGTAATTGGCTTTGACCTTGTAGTAGACGAAGAAAACTACGAAAGAAACATTTTGCATCTCGATTGTTGTTTTCAACCCATTGGTACAACGGAAGCGATTATTTACGAAGAAGGCTTCTCAGAAAAACCGGAAGTGTTAATTGAGCTCTTCGGTGAAGAGAATCTTCTAAGGGTAAATCAAGACGAGATGAACGCGATGTTTCCCAATATATTCTCTGTTAGCCCCAAGCGTATCATTATTGAAAAAGGATTTAAGCGCTTGAAAAGTGAACTATTGGATCGTGGCTACGAAATTTACGAGGTTCCTTATTCGGAAGTTTCCAAGCTGGGTGGCTTGTTGCGTTGCTCCACCCTGCCTCTAAGAAGAAATTAGTACTAGATAATATTCAAGCTCTGAATGAGCTTAGGCTTATGCGAGCGGCTTATAGGTATCACCTTGCCATTCTCCAGTTCTATAGAATGATCTTCGATGTCGACAATCTTACTAAGGTGCACTATAAAACTGCGATGAATCTTTAGCAAGCGCGGACTCTTCAATCGACTGGCTATATTTTTCAATGCGCCCGAAATAATATGGCTGCGCTTAGAAGTAATTACCTTAACGTAGTCTCCTGCGTTTTCAAAGTAAAATATATCGTCCAGCGGAATGCGCACTAATCTGCCATTTTCCTTGACATAAATCTCCTTTGCATCTGAGGCGTAAGCCACTTCGCTCATCGCTGCTTGCGTCTCCATTACTTTGTGTAGTGTAAGACTAAGCTGAGGCAGAGAATATGGTTTTAATATTACGTCAGACAGTTCTCTGTCTAGCGAATCAATTTCAAGAGATTCGTTGGCCGTAGTCAGCACCACTTGCGGGGGACTTGACAGCGCCTCGAGAAAGGGCCTTTCCAGGTCGCCAATTTCAGCGACATCCAGAAATATTAAATCCAGCGGCGATTCTTTTATGAATGCCTTAGCCTCCTCAACGTTTGAGCAGGTATGGACTATGTTGACCTTGTCTAACTTTTGGAGTGTGGCTTCGAGTGACGCTCGCGCGGCAGAGTCACCATCGATGATTAGGGTTTTGAATTTCATACTTGTATACTTGAGCTTTGGGGGCTGATTCATTAGGTTCAAGAAGTAAGCCATACTAAAGGCGCTTTCCGCAGTATCGCTGAATCAGCGACTAGGGGTGACGAAATGGGCGCAAACGCGCTCTGGAAAAGGCTTTTAGTGAATTATTTCGGCGTGAATTGCCTACGCTGAAGATGACTATTGCTTGTCTACCAAGCGTACTTCAGTGGGTGAGATTGTAATTTTTCGCTGCTTATAGAGATCTCCTAAGGCTCGCTTAAAGGCTTTCTTGCTTATACCAAATCGTTCGTAAATCAGCTCCGCCGGACTCTTATCACCTAGCTCCAAGTGACCTTTGTTGTCGACTAGGGCTTGGTAAATGGCCTTGCTATTCGGCTCATTAAACTTTGTGTAGCCAATAGCTTGAAGGCTCAAGTCAATTTTATTGGTGTCGCTTATCTTTTTAACGAACGCTTTTCTCTGCTCGCCTACTTGCAGTTCTCTAAAAACTTCGTTCTTAAAAATCAACCCAGTGTGCTCATTGTTTATCACCGCGTTATAGCCTAAGTGGCTGAGTTTAAAAATCACAATGTCGACTTCATCGCCCACGGCAACGTGGAGCTCCTTGTTCTGCGTGTATCGGCCGAGTTTGCTAGAGCCGTAAAGTCTATCAGTTTGCTCATCCAGTTTCATGCACACTACGTGCGTTTCACCTACGTTCATTTTATACTTCTGCTCAGCAAAAGGAATGAACAGATGCTTCTCCAGTCCCATATCCATAAAAGCACCTACGCCGCTTACATCAACAACTTCAAGCAGCGCAAACTTGTCCAGCGTAATGAAAGGCTCAATACTCGTGGCGATTTCTTTTTCATTGGAATCGAGGTACACAAACACTTTGAGTTCGTCGTCTATTTCAAAGCTCTCTGGACAGTACTTTGTTGGCAGCAATACATCATTTCCTTCACCATCGCTGAGGTAGAGCCCGTGCTCTGAATCGCGAACTATGCTGAGAGTATTGTATTTGCCTATGGAGATCAATGTGCTGGATTAAGGAGCGCGAAGGTAGCTTAAATTGTGGCAATGAAATAGGCTTTGGATGTGCTCTTGCGCGCCCTTGTTGTCTCTTGCGCTC
>CAZZIZ010000092.1:11027-13249 GCA_964654535.1 uncultured Chitinophagales bacterium | reverse complement strand
TTGGGGGCACGCCCAGACAAAAAAAGACCCGCCCAAATGGACAGGTCTATTAGCTATGAAACACTATGAATTTTGACTGCAAAAGTCTTTTGATGTAATGCCACCTCCCCCGAGAACGGCTTGGACATCGGAATTAATGCAATCCTTTTAATTTGTATTAGGCCAACTGATCTATTGATTCAGCTGCTGGAAAATCTACCGGCACTTTTGTTGTGCTGTGTAGATAATTCGAAATCGTTTTCGCTCCGGCTACTGTTATGACATCGACTAGGTTTTCTTTTGTCCAACCTGCTTCGAAGAAGTTGCTTACCACTTCTGGGCTAGTTGCTCCTCTGTTTTCAGTAAGGTTTCTTGAAAGTCTGGCTAGTGCGTCTAGCTTGTTGTCGAAAGATGCTTTTCCTTGTCTGAATTCAACTATTTGTTCGGAGCTGAATCCGTTCATTCCGGCGATTGCCGTATGGGCAGATAAGCAATATGCACAATTGTTTACCTGACTCACAGCAAGGTTTACAACTTCTTTCTGCTTTGCGTCTAGTGATTGTTGCGCGTTACCGAAATCGAGATAGTTTTTAAGCGCGTTGTTACTGTGCGCGAACGTTGCGTATAGGTTAGGTACAAAACCAACCGACTCTTTGAGGTTGTCAAAAATTGCCTGGTTAGTAGGATTAACTTCGCTTCTTTGTGGTACGTTAAATTCTTGACTCATTTTATTTTGCATTTTATTGTTTAAATAATAATGGACTTGCTGTCCGTTCTTTCTACTTCAAAGATGAGACCATTTAAGGGTTGAAAGAGTGTCAGCTTTTCCTAGATAACAGTCGATTTTTCCCTAAATCACTTTTTCTAAGTAAATATGCGTTTTCTGATTCTTGTCTGTGCCATAAAAAAAGATCTGCTCCGAAGAGCAGATCTTTTAAACTACATGAAAACACTATGAAAATGGACTGTAACGATTTTATAGTGCTTGATCTCTCCCTCCCTAAGGATTGCTAAACACTCTTCGTAAATACAGTCCTACTCAATTTCTGGACTGACATCCTATAAACATTGTCAGGACTTGCGTAAGGAGAGCTGGCTAACAATTTGTTGCGTTTATCTTGCTTCCTCCTTGCATTGTAAAGATATGGTAGGGTATCGCTTTTCTAAAGGTGGATCTTTCCTGACTTCTGGTTGATTTTTCCTTTGCTGATTTATGACTTAGTAAAACGAAAAAGGCCGAGAGTCATAAAGTCTCGGCCACTTGATCAAAAGAAATAAAAATCAAAAACGTGCTATGAAAAAAAATTACTATGTCAAAATTGTTCGGTTCCTCCGTTCAATGCTTGAAGAGAAGCGATAAGCGTTTTGTTTCTACTCTCTCGTTCCCCTTTGCATTGTAAAGATATGGTAGGGTATCGCTTTTCTAAAGGTGGATCTTTCCTGACTTCTGGTTGATTTTTCCTTTGCTGATTTATGACTTAGTAAAACGAAAAAGGCCGAGAGTCATAAAGTCTCGGCCACTTGATCAAAAGAAATAAAAATCAAAAACGTGCTATGAAAAAAAATTACTATGTCAAAATTGTTCGGTTCCTCTGTTCAATGCTTGAAGAGAATCGATAAGCGATTTGTTTCTGTTCTCCCGTTCCCGATTTGCATTGTACAGATAGAGTAGGGTGTCGCTTTTCTAAAGGTCGATCTTTCCTTTTCAAATCTGATACCTACTGAAACGAAAATGGCCGAGACGTATAGGGTCTCGACCAATTGAAGAAATAAAAATCTAAAATGTGCTATGAACTATTTTACTACTGTTAAACTGTACTTCGGTGTTTTGTTCATTGGGCAGAAATATTCGTATTCGCCTGCTTCTAAGTCAACTATACCGGTAAGAGAGCTGCTACCTTGGCTTACGGTTTTTGTAACATAAGCGGCTTTAATGTGATCGTTTGAATTGTATTGTCCTTTCGGTACCAAAACGAAACCTACTTCGTGTGGAACGCTAGCGTTAGCTATCTCAAATTGGTAGGTTCCTTCGGTCACTGTCAAATTCTGGACATTGAATTTTCCGGGAGTCTGTCCCAACTTAATGGTTTCTACCTTGTCTTTCTTCATCATTGCATCGCCTTTACTTTTCTTCATCATGGTGTCCTCGCCTTTCTTCATCATCTTATCCTCGCCTTTCTTCATCATCTTATCCTCGCCTTTCTTCATCATTTTATCCTCGCCTTTCTTCATCATCTTATCCT
>CAZZIZ010000092.1:8925-10927 GCA_964654535.1 uncultured Chitinophagales bacterium | reverse complement strand
TTATCCTCGCCTTTCTTCATCATTTTATCCTCGCCTTTCTTCATCATCTTATCCTCGCCTTTCTTCATGGCTCCAGATTGCTCTTTGCCCATCATTTTTTCTGATTCGCCTTTTTTCATCATTCCGTCAGCCTCGTTTTTTACTGTAATGGCGTATTTCGGAGTCTTATTCATAGGACAGAAATACTCATATTCCCCTGCTGGCAAGTTTACTATGTTAGTCATAGAACTTGATCCCGTTTTTACTGGTGCTTTTACATAAGCGTCTTTAATGTGATTGCTTGGTTCGTATTGACCTTTTGGTACGATTACGAAGCCTACGTCGTGACCAACATTATTATTGGATATAGTGAACTGGTAGTCTCCTGGGGTCAAGGTTAATGATTCTGTTGTGAATTCACCTGGCGTTTGTTCTAATTGTATTTCTTGAACTTGCGCGTTTAAAATAGTGAACATTGAAACTAAAACTGCGATTGCTGTTGCTGTGATTGTTTTCATTTTACTATTGTTTAAAAAGTTATTTAATAAATCTTGTAATGCAAAGATGGGGCTAAGGAAGACTTGAACTAAGGTCAATTTTACCTCGATTCATGTCCATTATTCCTTAATTGCTTTTTCTCTGTGTTGACGGTATAGCTGGGATAGCGCGCGTTCAGTTATCCTTGTTTGAGTTTTTCGCGTAAGGGATTGAAGGGTTTGTCTAAGCTCCTGTTACAAAAAACAAGAAAAGCCCTTAGCTCCTAAGAGCTAGAAGGGCTTTTTGTTTTTTGTAGATCAGAGCGAGCCCTGAAAGCCCGACCCCGAATTGGCGTAGCCAGATTGAGCGGGGTACGCCCAAATAAAAAAAAGACCCGCCCAAAAGGACAGGTCTATTAGCTATGAAACACTATGAAATAGATTACAAAAGTTTTTTGATGTGTCGCCATCTCCCCCGAGAACGGCTTTTGACATCGGACTTTGATGCAATCCCTTGAATTTTAATTTGTGCTATGCCAATTCTTCTATTGGCGCTGCAGCTGGAAAATCTATCGGCACTTGAGTTGTGCTGTGTACATAATTCGAAATAGTTTTTGCTCCTACTACGACTATGGCATCGATTAAATTTTCTTTACTCCATCCAGCTTCAAAAAAATTGTTAACTACCTCCGGGCTTGTAGCTCCACGGTTTTCAGTCATATTTCTTGCAAGTCTGGCTAAAGCGTCAAGTTTACTATCGAATGAGGCTTTTCCTTGTCTCAACTCGATAATCTGCTCGGCACTGAATCCATTCATTCCTGCTATTGCGGTATGTGCGGATAAGCAGTAGGTGCATGCGTTTGCTTGACTTACTGCAAGATTGATTACTTCTTTTTGCTTTGCGTTTAAAGACTGTTCTGCATTTGAAAAGTCAAGGTAGTTTTTAAGCGCATTGTTACTGTGAGCGTAGGTCGCATATAAATTTGGTACAAAACCTACTTTTTCTTGAAGGTTATCGAAAATTGCTTGATTGGTTGGATTTACTTCGTTTCTCTGTGGTACGTTGATTACTGAACTCATTATTTTTTGTTTTTGCGTTTATATATAAACTGGTCTGCCTATAACTTGTACTTCAAAGATGAGACCATTCAAGGGTATTACTGGTGGTCATATTTCCCTTTTAGTGGTCGATTTTTCCCTAATTCACTATTTATGGCTAAATCGGGCATGATGTGAGTGGCTTTTGTAAAATAAAAGATCCGCCCAGAGGGCGGATCTTTTCAAACTACATGAAAAACACTATGAAAATCGAACTGTACCGAATTCTTCCGTGTTTGCTTTTTCCCTCCCCAAGGATAGCAAAACACTTTTCGTAAATACAGCCCGCTTAAATTCTTGAATTTTATTGCGAGCTCTTTGCTTCGGAAAGCGGAGAGATTAATCACCTCACGTTGTTTCCTATGTGCACTGTAAATATAACGTGAGACTATACCTTTTAATGGGTCTATCTTTCCTTATGACTTGTTGATTTTTCCCTTTTATTAGTT
>CAZZIZ010000092.1:0-8825 GCA_964654535.1 uncultured Chitinophagales bacterium | reverse complement strand
CTTTTAATGGGTCTATCTTTCCTTATGACTTGTTG
Source organism: uncultured Chitinophagales bacterium (assembly GCA_964654535.1). Taxonomy (GTDB): domain Bacteria; phylum Bacteroidota; class Bacteroidia; order Chitinophagales; family UBA2359; genus CAZZIZ01. The sequence continues at coordinate 8,790 of CAZZIZ010000092.1, read as the reverse complement.
ATTTTTCCCTTTTATTAGTTGTTCGAGCTACGACATAAAAAAATGGTCGAGTCTTTTAAGACTCGACCATCAATAAAATAAAAGTTAAAAACGTGGTACGTAATTATTTTACTACAGTTAGCGTATACTTTGGCGTCGGGTTCATTGGGCAGAAGTATTCGTATTCTCCTGCTTCTAGGTCGACTAGTCCGGTTAGAGAGCTAGCGCCTGTCTTAACAGTTTCCGTAACGTAAGCAGCCTTAATGTGGTCACTCATTTCGTATTGACCTTTTGGTACTAGCACGAAACCAACTTCGTGATCTACGCCGGAGTTGGCGATTTCGAATTGGTAGGTTCCTTCAGCTACAGTAAGCGCCTGAACGTTGAATTTTCCAGGGACTTGACCAAGTTTGATGGTTCCTGCCGTTTCTTTAACCATAAGCGTATACTTAGGCGTCGGATTTAGTGGGCAGAAGTACTCATATTCTCCAGGTGCTAAGTTTACAACGCCGGTCATACCGTTAGCCCCTGATTTTACAGGAGCTTTTACATATGCTTCTTTAATGTGCTTGCTTTGGTCGTATTGTCCTTTTGGTACGAGCACGAACCCAACGTCGTGACCGACTTCATTGTTTGAAATATTAAATTGGTACTCTCCTGGACTTAGCGTCAATGTTTCTGTTGTGAACTTTCCAGTCATTTGTTCCAATTTTACTTCTTGGACTTGAGCGCTTAGAAAGGTGAACATAGAAAGCAAAACTGCTATAAATGTTGATGTTATTCTTTTCATTGTTGTTGTTTAAAAGGATCTTTAATTTTTAACAATGCAAAGATGAAGCTAAAGCAAGCTCGAGATATGGTCAATCTTGCCTTAAGACTTGTCAATTCTTCCCTAATTGACTATGGCGTGTGATGCCTAGCTGAGTTCGGCTGCCAATTTGGACTTCTTAAACGCTGAAGGGCTCTGTCCTTCGTGTTTCTTAAAGAATTTGGAGAAGTGACTTCCATCGCTATAACCTAGTTCCATAGCTATTTCATCATTAGACTTAGTAGAATAAAGTAGTAAGCGTTTTGCTTCTAGCACTATTCTTTCGTTAATGACCATTAGGGGCGTCTTGTCGGTAAACTTAGGGAAAAGGTTAGATAGGGTCTTTGGAGATTTAAATAAGAGATTGGCGTATTCTTTTACTTGATGATGCTCGCGAAAGTGCTTTTCTACCAGAAGGTTGTATTCTCTGATTAGGTTAAGTTGATCGTTTTGGATGCTAGGCTCAGGAAGGTTATTCTTAGCCATACGCGTAGAAATGATTAGAAGCCTTTTCAGTAAGGTGCGAAGCATTTCTCCTTGTAAATAATCTTTTATAGATAAATCTTCTTTAAAGAGTGTCTGCATATTACAGAATCTCTTTCGGTCTTCTTCTACGAGCTGTATGATTTGCGGTTGTGCTGATCCGAAAAACAAAAAGCCGTTGCAGGATACCTGATCATCGTGGGTTTGAATGCAAAAGAATTGTTTGTTGAATACAAAAGCCACTAGACCTTCATTGTCTTTTGGCACATTAACGACGTTTAAAGGTGTACAAAAAATTAACTCGTTTTTCTTAAGATTTTGTTGGTAGTCGTCGACAGTTAGCTCAACAGGCTCTTTTTGACTCCATAGAATCTTGTATAGTCCTTTTCTCTCAAGTAGCTCTTGAGATTGGTCACAACAAAAATCGGTCATTATGAACTTATCTTCGTCTTTGAAGCTGGAGTAAGTTAATTTCATTTTTTGCTAGGATTAGTTATGACTGTACACTTTAAAGCTATGCAATAAAACTTCCAAGGCGAAATTAAAATTGTACAAGTGCGTCATTAATTTATCTAATAACGACTAGTTGAATCGTCTTGTCGGTTATAGGCCTGTTAAGCTTTCTTAACACCCTGAATATACAGAGGGAGATAGCATACTTATGGGAAGGGATGCGTAAAAGAGTAATGCAGAATAATCCCCAATTAATATTTGGGTTTCTGAGGCTTTCATATCTAGAACCTTGATAGATAAGGCTAATTGGGTATATTCATTGCAAATAGTCATTATGAAAAACTGTATTTCCCTATTGATTTTATTTACCTCTATGTATTTGAACGCGCAAGAAAGCTTGTCTTACCAAAAACCAGCGAAAGAGATTCTAGACCTCGTTGACGTGGAGTTGGCTCCACGTGTGCGCATGGACGATGCCAAGAAGAATATGGTTTTGCTTTATCGTAATCCTTATAAAACCATTGAAGAGTTGTCGCAGGAAGAAATGCGCTTGGGTGGATTAAGGATTGATCCGAAGACGAACATAGGAAGTCGTGTTTCTTACTATAATAATTTGAAGGTAAAACGAATCGGAGCAAAGGGCGATGCAAGCCCTAGAGCAGTTAGCGGTTTACCGACTAACGCGCGATTGACCAATTTTTCTTGGTCGCCAGATCAAACGAAAATGGCTTTTACCAATACTGCAAAGAACGGTTTGGAAGTTTGGGTGCTCGATGTGAAGAAAGCGAGCGTAAAGAAGCTTACGGAAGCGAAAGCCAACGCGAATATGCGTAGTGTATTCAGTTGGTTTGAAGACAGCAAGGCACTACTCGTAAAAATGGTCGCTGGAAATGGCCCTCAACTTATAAATACGGAGATAGCTACTCCTACTGGCCCAACGGTTACAATTGCCGACGGAAAAAAGGCACAGAATAGAACTTATCAGGACTTGCTACAAAACCCTAATGATGAGCACAATTTTGAACAATTGGCTACTTCCGAGATTCATCGCGTCGATTTGAATGGAAAATCTACTCTATGGTTAGGAGCTGCTATGTATAATGGTATTAACTTTTCTCCTGACGGCAACTATATAATGGTGAGTCAGGTAAAGCGTCCTTTCTCTTATATCGTTCCTTACAGAAGGTTTGCTTCGCAGACTGATATTTACGATAAGGATGGCAAGTTGGTCAAAACGATTTCTGAATTGCCTTTGATAGAAGATATCCCAAAGGGATTCATGTCTAGTATTAAACAGCCTCGAAGTTTTAGATGGCGTGGTGATAAGCCGGCATCTTACACCTATGCCGTAGCGCTCGATGGCGGGGATGCAAACGTAGAAGCCGATTTTCGTGATGAAGTTTTTCAAGTTGATGCGCCGTTTAGGGAAGAGGGGCATTTTTTATTGCGCACTATTAATAGATTCAATCGACTTGAATGGATCAATGATGATACGGCTATTGCTACTGACTTCTGGTGGAATACCAGAAATACAAAGTCTTATCTCTTTAATCCATCTGATAGTAAGATAGAACCGAAAGTTATTTCTGACCGAAACTATCAAGACAGGTATAGTGATCCTGGATACTTGGTAACAGAACGCAATGAGTGGGGCACAAACGTAGTGGCCGAAAAAGATGGATTCGTTTATTTGTTAGGTGAAGGGCATAGTGAAAAAGGACAGTTTCCTTTTTTGGATAAGATGAACTTGTCGACTCTTGAAAAGGAGCGCGTCTTTCAATCAACTTACACAGACAAACTCGAAGAGCTTTGGGATTATAATATTGAAACCAATGAGTTGGCTATTCGCCTGGAGTCTCCGAGCGACTATCCGAACTACCATATTAAAAACCTGAGTACAGGCAAGTCTTTTGCCTTGACCAACTTTGAAAACCCATTTAAAAGTATTCAGGACGTTCATAAGGAAGTGATTACCTATAAGCGTGATGATGGCTTAGAGCTTTCGGGCACGCTTTATTTGCCTCTCGGTTATAGTATGGATTCGAAAGAAAAAATGCCGATGATATTGTGGGCTTATCCTCGTGAGTTCAAGGATAAAGCGAGCGCTGCTCAGAATACTAAGAATCCAAATGCATTTACCTATCCTTACTATGGCTCACCTATTTATTGGGTGACCCGCGGCTATGTTGTATTAGACGGAGCGGCATTTCCAATTGTCGGCGAAGGCGATGAGGAGCCAAATGATTCTTTTAGAAAGCAACTCGTAGCAAATGCTAAAGCAGCAATTGATGCGGTCGATGCTATGGGTTATATTGATAGAAACCGTGTTGGTGTTGGCGGTCATAGTTATGGTGCTTTTATGGTGGCAAACTTATTGTCGCATTCAGATTTGTTTGCGGCTGGTATTGCCAGAAGTGGCGCCTACAATAGAACTTTAACACCTTTTGGTTTTCAATCGGAAGAGCGCTCTTATTGGGAGGCACCAGAGATCTATTATGAGATGTCTCCTTTCATGCATGCTGATAAAATGAAAACGCCATTACTGCTCATACACGGAGAAGCAGATAACAATAGTGGTACTTATCCATTGCAGAGTCAGCGCTATTTCAATGCGCTTAAGGGTTTAGGGTCTACTGTACGTTTGGTTATGCTACCGAAGGAAAGCCACGGCTATCGCGCTAAGGAAAGCATCTTACACTTGTTGTGGGAGCAGGACACTTGGCTGGAAGAACACGTGAAGAATAGAAAGGTGGTGGAAGAAATTAAGGGTACGAACTAAGGACCTAAGCTTATTTCTTCTTGATGTTCTTCTCGTAAAGTTTGATCCAATCGTCTACGGTCATTTTACTGGCTAGTTCGCCGATGAGGTCGTAGGGAATCTTGTCGATTTTTTTGAAGCGCACGCAGCTTTTACCCATATCTAGTTTGCCTTCTACGCGTTTGCCGTATTCTTTGGTGAACCAGGTCATAAGTTTCTTATCCGCATATACACCGCTATGATACACGGCGATGAAGTTTTTCTGTGAGGCCACATTCATAAAAGGCAGTGGAGTTTCTGGTTTGCAATGATAGCCGTCAGGATAAATAGAGTGGGGCACAACGTAGCCTAGCATCCCGTACTGCATAGCTTCTTTGAAACCCTTGGGTAGGTTTTTCTTTATAACCGTTCTAAGCTTTTTGATTGCCTTCTTACGATCTTCTGGAAGACTATCTACATATTCTTTTGGAGTTGCTGCTTTGGATTGCATTGAATAATTTTTTTTCTAAGGTAGAAAATGGCAGCAAGAAAATTTGAACTAAAGCTGTATTCCTTAGCCAAGCACTACGAAAAAGTAAGTAATGGTTACAAGGGCAATAAACCCAACGACGCCTAAGAAATACTTCTCCTTTCTTCCAATGCCTGGTTCTTTTACTCTTTGATAACCCGTTGAATCGATAATGTCCAGAGCTTCTTTTGCATCCTTGGCACTTACCCTTAGAATATTGTTTCCATTGGCATTAGGAACCAAGGCATAGGTGCTGGCGGTATCGTCTTCAGTAAAGCAGTTAATTCCTGCCGACTCTAACAAGTCTCTTGCAGCGGCCATATCAATCATGTTGTCGTAGGTGGCGACGGTTATATACTCTGACATAGGAGTTAATTTTATGTCTAAAATAGGTAAAACGGGAGATAGTTCATTATCCCTTACAGGCATAACAAAAAAGCCCCTGAGAATGTTCCCAGAGGCTTTTTCTATTGAGTAAGGTATCTTACTCAATAATTATTTTTCTATTCAATACTTGATCGTTAGAATAAATCTGTAACACATAAACACCCTTAGGGCTTGAACTGATGTCTAAATCAGTTTGGAATGAAGATACCTTTGGAGTGTTCTGGCTATATACTTCTGCTCCTCTTAAATCGATGACACGAATGTTGTAGAAGTTTTCTTCTCCACGGAAAGTCAACTTAATATTTCCATCAGAAGGATTGGGATAAAAAGTTAACTCGTCTAATTCCAGCTCCCTGTATTCCACGCCATCTTTGTACAAGATTTCAGATATGTCCTCTGCTCCTTCAGCTCTTTCTAATTCCTCTAATGTAATTTCAGAAATAACAACATTCACCTTAGCAAAATCCTTGTTGTTCGTTACATCTTTTTCTATGATGATAACATTAGTCGACTCGTCAAGTTGTTTTTTTTGAATCTCAATGTACTTGGTAGGAGCGTCCGCGATACTGTTATCTATTCGTTCTATTCCCAATTCCTCCATAATCTCCTTCAATTGTCTTGGACTGAATTCGGCAATCTCCTCCGGCGTATACATTAGCAAAAGGTCTGGACAACACTCGGCTACATCCTCAGGCTTGCAACATTTTTTACTTGCTTGGCCAGGACAGCAGCCCGCCATATCCGCAGGAGCGCAAGAACCACGACCACGGCGACCTCTTTGTGCAAACTCAGCTGGTCTACTTTGAAGTCTTAGTTTTTCTTTCCAAGTCTTACCCGTATCGTCGGTGTACTTAACTTTTACCTTGTCTCCAGGTAGTTTGTCTTTTAGTAAAGCAATCAATTGATCCGCGGAAGTAACCTCCGTGCGGTCTAATGATACGATGTGCATTCCTTCAGCCATATTGCTCTTGCTAGCCGCACTTCCTGCAGCGATGTTATCTATAGCGACACCATTTGGTGTATCCACTATTTCTACGCCCAAGTATCCACGTGTGTCGTCTTTGCTTCCAGTAGCTTGTTTAGAAGGAGCACAGCATCCGCCGACTCTAGAGCCTTTAGTGCTTTCTACCCATTCCATTTTTTTATCTACTCCAGCACCCGGATGAGCACCGTGGAAACGCATGCGTTTTTGAGCTCCGCCCAAAACCACATTTTTGGTCATTTCAATATTCTCTCCTTGTTGTCCAGGACGAACAAAGCTTATGTCAACTGAATCGCCTTTTTTCATAGTAGATAAAGCGTCTACCACCTCTTGATAGCTTGAAACCTTCGCAGAACCTACAGCAGTAATTAGATCCGCTACTTGCAATCCCGCTTTTTCAGCAGCGCTTCCAGGAATCACATCGGTAACAATTGGCTTTTGATTATTATCATCCACCTGCATCATAACGCCAAGCGTACCCTTGTCATCATCAGCATCGTAAAAGTATTCGCTAACTATTTCAAACTCCTCATTGCTCAATTCACTTTCCAAGTTTTTAATGCGCTGCATAATTTGTAGCTGCATCTCTTCGGCATTCCCAACAAAATCATCGTCTCCATCACTTATGATAATAACCGTGTTCTCATCTTCGGCGTGTTGTTCCATCAAAGCATTAATCTCATTTGGATCAGTGCTCTGAATCATCACGACTTTTTTCTCACCATCCATATTGTCAATCTTTATGGTGGTTTCCTTTTCAATTTCTTGAATAAGGATATGATCCTCGTCGTCACTCGTTTCAACATCCACATCGACGTTTAGAACATCGGTCTCAAAATCGAGGCCCATTTCTTCCAACCATTGATCGACGTCAAAGCCGGTGGCCTCGTCGCCAGTAAAAGTCTTATCAATTTCTATAACCTTATCGCCATCTTGCTTGCGAACCTTGATTCTGATTTCTTGATCTTGAGCCTGTAGCAATCCGCTGAAGAGAAAAGCGGTTAGTAGCGAAAATGAAATGGTAGAACGTAAAAAGTACTGCATAATCAAATTTTGAAATTAAGTTGTCGTTCTAAATTAAGTCAAAGAGACCTAAGTGCTTGTTAAAGAGTGAATAATCAACAAATATTCTTCGTTAAGTATTGTTAAACGAGGGCTCTAGGTACGCATTTAGTCTAATTTTAAAGCAATGAAAGGAAAGATAGGCCTGATCGTCTTTATCATCACAGTAGCACTTACTGGCTTGATAGCCATACAGTTATATTGGATTGGTCAAGCCAATGAGCTTTCCCAAGAGCAATTCAATCGGGGTGTTTCCTTCGCGCTAAAGGACGTTTCTCGTATGATGGAGAATCGTGAAGCCTCAGGTTTTATGGAAAAGAAGGTTAGCGTGGATACCAATAATCCAGCGGCTGCTTCCGATGGCCCCAATCAAAATCAAGGCAGAGGCGTTCTACTAAACTCCAATAGAGTTGTACTTGGTGTTGACTTCCGAAATATCGACGAAGAACTCATTCGCAAAAAAGGTCTGGTCTCTGGTTATGGAGTATATGTCGAAAACGTTTACGCAGGAAGCCTTGCCCAATCGGCAGGAATTCGTGCTGGAGATATTATAACTCGAGTTTCAGAAACAGAAGTAAACTCCACCACCGAAATGATTATGGCGATGGATGGTTTTGAACAAGGTGATGACTTGAACTTAACTTTTGAAAGACCTGGCGACAAAAGAGATATTGCCAGAGCAGAACCGCACTATCCAGATGTAGAAGGTGGACTGCCTTATTTCCTAGCCCAGCACGAGTTCGTAAAAATGCTGATTGACTCATTTGCTAGAGCTGGTTTTACCATAGACGAAGAGTCGGTAGCCAACTTTTCTTACGTAGCCACCATTCAGAACAGAATAGAAAGTGGAGTCGGTTTTAATGAAATACTATCTGGTAGTGAGGGAAGGAGGAGCATTGCGCGCTCCATGGTGTCTAGTGATGCCTCGGGAATAACAAGTACGGAGATTGTCAAAAGAGAAGAAAACGAAAGCCTTTACCTCTCTGTAAATATAAATAGCGACGATCCTAAACGAAAAATTCCTTCGGTTCAAGCGAACAATACGGTTCAGTACATTGAGGAGCTGATTAAAGAGTTTATGACTGTGAACAAGCAGACAACCCTGTTTGATAGGATTAAGGATTTCGACATTAACAATCTGCTGACCAAGGAACTTAAGGAGCAAGGGATAAAAATAGAACCCGAGTGGACCGTGGTAAATCAAAACAACAATCCCGTTATATGCAGTAACAATTTTGATCCAAGCTCGGATGACGAAATGTTTCAGGCACAGCTCTTTATGCATTTGGCTCAAAAAGAACCCAGCTACTTAAAGGTGTACTTCCCACAACAAGATTCTTATCTGCGCAGAGCGTCGAGCGCAATGCCCT
>CAZZIZ010000091.1:5913-13282 GCA_964654535.1 uncultured Chitinophagales bacterium | reverse complement strand
GCGGCGGATGCAGCTCCAGATGACTTAACTAAGATTGAAGGTATCGGACCGAAGATTGGTGAGTTATTGGCAGGTGCAGGTTTTCCAACCTACGCAGCTTTAGGTGCTGCTGATCCAGAAAAGATCAAAGAAATCTTAACTGAAAACAAGTTGGGTGCGCACGATCCAGGAACGTGGCCAAAGCAATCGCAAATGGCTGCCGATGGTAAGTGGGACGAATTGAAAAAGTGGCAGGACGAACTAGACGGCGGAAAAGAAGCATAGAGAAAAATGAATGACCAGCTCATATTAGTTGGTAAAATTCACAAAGCATACGGCCTCGACGGAGCACTTAGTGTCTCCTTCGAGGCTTTCTTTTTGGATTTCATCCCAAAGCTGAAAGCGCTTTACGTTGAAGAAGAAGGAAAGAAGATTCCTTACTTCCCAGAAACTATTGACGTAAACGAAGATGGCGCGGCGATTCTTAAGTTTGACGAAATTCACACCAAGGAAACCGCCAAGCATTTTTCTACTCGCGATTTATATGTAGATGCTGCGAAAATGGAAGGCTTGCTAGAGGCTTCTAAGCTGGGACATCCGTTTCAGGAGATTCTTGGCTTTGCTGTTTTTATTGATGGAAAAGAAGAGGGTATTGTCGACGATGTAGTAGATACGCCTGGTCAGCCATTGATTGTTACGCACTATCGAGGTAAGGAAATGTATCTTCCATACGTAGAGGCACATATTGAAAAAGTGGATGAAGCGAACAAAAGCATTTATTTCCAGCTTCCTGATAACTATCTAGATACCTTTGGATAATGAGAATTGATATCATCTCTGTACTGCCCGAGCTTTTAGACAGTCCGCTTAATCACTCTATGATGAAGCGCGCTCAGGAGAAAGGTCTGCTCGAAATTCACGTACACGCCTTGCGTGAGTATTCGACTATGGGCAATCGGCAAATAGACGATTATCAATATGGTGGAGGTGCTGGTATGGTTATGATGATTGAACCTATTGATTTGTGCATCTCAAAATTAAAATCGGAGCGAGACTACGATGAGGTTATTTATATGAGTCCGGATGGTAAGACTTACAATCAGCAAACTGCAAATCATCTTTCTCTAAAAAAGAATTTGATAATGCTTTGCGGACACTATAAAGGTGTGGACGAGCGCGTGCGCGAGAGGTTTATCACTATGGAAATTTCTATTGGTGATTATGTTTTGTCTGGAGGCGAGTTGGCTGCTGCAGTCTTGGTCGATAGTCTGGGTCGTTTGCTGCCTGGTGTTTTGAATGATGAGACTTCTGCTTTGTTTGATTCTTTTCAGGACAATCTTTTAGCGCCGCCGGTTTATACGCGGCCCTCAAACTACAAGGGAATGGAAGTTCCTGAAATATTACTCTCTGGTCACGATGCCAAGATAGATGAGTGGCGTCATGAGCAATCGCTCGCGCGTACACAAGACCGTCGTCCGGATTTATTGGAGGACGAGTAGGGTATTACTTTTTGTACTTATCGTGGAGGCCCTTGCCTACTAGAATCATTGGGAGAATTTTGTCTAGCCTTCTTTGCTTAGTCGCTTCTTGTTTGGCAGAAGCGATGTGCTCATTATATTCGTTTTGTTTGCTTTGACTGAGCGCAGCGAATGCCTTGGTCAGTTTTTTCGCTTTAAGTCCTGCTTTTAGTTCGGCAGGAATTGGAACCACCTTCTTTCCGCGTACGGGTTTTATTTCTTTTCCCGCTTCTTGGTTGGCTTTTGCTTCTATTAAATATGCTGCCAAGAGATCGCTGTCTTTCTTTACTGCAGCGAGATCTTTAAAGAGCCATTGACGCATTGCTTTGGTTTTGCCTTCCTGAGCATTGCGTAGTTTTTTCTTTTTGTCTTTTAGGAGTGCTCCTTGGAAGAACCAAATGCCTACAGCTTTTTTCGTGCAGGATATAGAAGCAATATTTTTACCTAAGTGAGTATACGTGGGGAATGACCACTTCCAAGTCTCCGTCATTTTCGAGGCGCGCAGGATTTTGCGCAGTGCTTTTAGCTCCTTGGCCCATTCGCTTTTTTTCTCGATTAGTGCGTCGACTTTGGGTTCTTTGTAGGCTGGCATAAATGTTATTTTCAGTTGAAATATACAAAGGCCAATGAAAATTGTCGATGTTCTGAAAATTTGTATTAGGTTTGTGGTAGAAGCGTAGCTTCTTTGTTCATTAAATAAATTGCTTATCACGAAAGGTGGAGGGAAATGGCCCTGAGAAACCTTAGCAACCCTCAGAAATGAGAAGGTGCTAATTCCGTTTTGCGCATTGCGCAAGAAGATAAGTCAGAAGATAAATAACCTCTTTTGACTGTGTCATTAGAGGTTTTTTTTATGCGGAATGTTTCGCATCTCCTGCTTTTCGTATAAGCTGACAAAAAATAGAAATGTCAGATACTCAATTCGAAACCATTGCGATTCGTTCGCAGCTAAAGCAGACAGAGCAGAAGGAACACGCTGTTCCTCTTTTCCTTACGTCTAGTTTTACCTTTGATTCCGCAGAACACGGGGCTCAAATATTTGGAGGCCACGTGGAAGGCAATCTTTACTCAAGATTTACCAATCCAAATACGGCAGAGTTTATTGCTAAGCTTTGTGCCCTGGAAAAATGTGAGGCTGGTGTAGCAACTGCTTCAGGTATGGCAGCGGTTTATGTTTCAATGGCCGCTTTGTTAAAACAAGGGGACCACATTATTGCTTCTAGGGCCATTTTCGGTAATTCACATTACGTAATCACTGAGTTGCTTTCAAAGATGGGCGTCAGTCACACTTTAGTCGATATCGACGACAATGAAGGGTTTGCGGAGGCTGTACAGCCTCATACCCGCATGTTGTTTGTAGAGACTCCAGCGAACCCTACTTTGAAATGTGCCGACTTGTCTTACTTGGGAAAACTATGCAAGGATGCTGGAATTGTTTTTTCTGTAGACAATTGTTTTGCCTCGCCTTATTTGCAGAATCCAATTGATTTTGGAGCAGACCTTGTCATTCACTCCGCTACCAAATATATTGACGGGCAAGGGCGCGTTTTGGGTGGCGCTATTTTGGGTAGCGCTGACTTAATTAAAGTTTGCTATGACTTTGTACGAAGAACAGGTGCTTCCCTTTCACCTTTTAATGCTTGGGTACTTTCTAAAAGTTTGGAAACCCTGGCCGTGAGAATGGATAGGCACTGTTCAAATGCTCTTGCTATAGCGAATTTTTTAGATGGTCACGAATCGGTTGAGCAAATCTATTATCCTCACCACCAGAGTAATGCCCAATATGACTTGGCTCAGAATCAAATGCGGCAGGGTGGAGGATTGGTAGGATTTAAAATAGAAGGTGGTGCTGAACGGGCAATGGCATTCTTGAACGAACTAAAGTTATTTACACTGACCGCCAATTTGGGAGATACCCGAAGTATCGCCACTCACCCTGCTTCAACTACCCACGCCAAGTTAAGTCAAGAGGAAAGAGCTACCGCCGGTATTGCCGAAGCTTACTTGCGTTTGTCCGTTGGCCTAGAAAACGTTCAAGACCTTATTAAAGACATAGATCAGGCAATCGTAAAATCAAGCGAACCTAAAATCAAATTAAGACATGAAAATCGCGCTGAAATATTTTAATACTGACAAGGCCTTTCAATTAGAGAATGGCGGTCAAATTGACAATCTGCGTTTGGCTTACCGAACTTATGGCAAAATGAACACAAACCAATCGAATGTGATTTGGGTTTTTCATGCTTTTTCTGGGAGCTCTAACGTGATGGAATGGTGGAAGGGTTTATTCGGTCAAGAACGCTTGTATTCTCCGGATGAGTATTTCATTATTTGCGTTAACAGTTTGGCTTCTCCTTATGGAAGCTCCAGACCTGATAAGATCGAAGCTCCTTTGGTTACTGTAAGAGACGTTGTTCGATCCCAACAACTATTGGCAAAAGAGTTGGCTATAACTAAAATTCACACCTTAATTGGTCCTTCTTATGGCGGGAGTCAAGCCTTGGAGTTTGCCTATACATTTTCAGGAGATGTTGAACATTTGGTTCTGATAAGTTGCGCGGCTCGTGAATCGGCTTGGAGTATTGCCATTCATGAAGTCCATCGTATGGCTTTATTGGCTGATCCGACATTTGGAAATCCTGGCCAAGGCAAAGCAGGTATGCGTGCTGCACGGGCTATGGGTTTAATGCTGTACCGTACGCGTAAATCTTTTTTGGAAAAACACAGCGATTTGGATGACAGACAGAATTCCTTTTCGGTTAGTGATTACTTAGCGTATCAAGGAGAAAAATTTGCCAAACGATTTGATGCCTTGTGTTATTATCACTTGTCTCTAACGCTGGACACGCATCATTTGGGCCGTGCACGTGGTGGTGTAGCTACGGCTCTTGCAAAAATTAAAACCAATGCATTGGTTATTGGTGTTGGTTCGGATGAACTTATTCCCGCTTCCAATCAGGCTTACATCGCCAGATATTTGCCAAATGCGGTTTACAATGAGATTGAATCGGACTATGGGCACGATGCTTTTTTAGTAGAGTCAGATCTAATAGCAAAACGCATCCGCGCATTTTATGATTGCGCCAGTAACAATGGACAAGAAGAGAATCGCTTAGCTAAAAGAAGCTGTTTCCAAAAGGCTGGGTAGCGATTGGATGTTTTCAATTTCGTAATCGATGGAAAGTTCGGCTTCGTTCTTCCGTCCATGATGAACCCAGCAGGTTTTGATTCCTGCGTTGATTCCGCCAAGGATGTCAGACATCAGGCTATCGCCAATTATCAAAGTCTCTGATTTTGGCGGAGTGTTCTCAATGCTATTAAAGGTGTAATCGAAGTATTCTTTGCTAGGTTTGGCATGTCCAATTTCATCGCTGACAACAATGCTGTCGAAGTATTTGCTTAAATCAAGTTTTTCTAGTCTTGCGCGTTGTACTTCCTTGAGTCCGTTGGTTACAATGCTCAGTTTATATTGTGCGGACCATTTGGTGAGCATTTCGGGTACATTTTCGTAATACTCACTGGCATCAATAAGGTTGCTGAGGTAGCTGCTATTAAATTCCAGTGGAGCACAGGGATTTATCTTTTCTGAAGTGAAGAAACGTTCGAAGCGCAGAGAACGTAGTGCAATGGCCGAAATATCTCCCCGTTCAAATTCTTCCCAAACGCTTGTATTTATTTTTTTATAACGGTAATAGAGTTCATCGTTGCACTCAACTTTGAAATTTTCACAGGCGCGGAAGAATGCTTTTTTGCTCGCTGAGTTAAAGTCTAAGAGGGTATTGTCTATGTCAAATAAAAGCCAGCTAAGTTTCACGATATAATAATACGCATTTGGCTGAAGTGATTAAACTAGTGATCAATTGACTACGACGATTTGTGCGTTAAGATTTCCTAGCAATCCAAAACCTACACTCCCCAGACTTTTCCTTAACTGCTTCACTTTCATCGAATTTTTCGCTTCTATAAAATGTTTCGATTAAGTCAAACCCGGCGGTGGAAAGAGCTGATTCTACTTCGGCTCGGTCCGGAATATGAATGTAAATTTCACGCGGTTCATTTTTCGAATGGGTAATCAAGTCTCCGTAATCGAACAGTTGTTCATTCTGTGTGCCTGCTGCCCAGATTTGTTTTTGCTCTTCCCAAACTGAAAAGAATTCTGGTGCCGCATCGCGGTCGTGGGTAGTGAAAATAAAAATGCCATCAGCTTTAAGTACGCGGGCGATTTCTGAGAATGCTTTTGCTCGATTTTCCTTTTTCGGAATTGACATTATTCCGTTGAAAGAAAAAATGGCGCTGTCGAAATTAGCCTCTCCGAAACGCAAGTCGCAGGCATCGCCGACTTCAAATGCTAAGTTGGTCTTGAAGTTCTGATTTAAGGATTTAGCTGAGCTAATCATTTCCGGCGTAAGGTCTACTCCTATGATTTGCTGATACCCCATGTTGTATAAGGGAAAGGTTGTTCTGCCAGTTCCACATCCTAGGTCGAGAATATTATCAGTTTTATTGAGGTATTTTGTAAAAACTGTTCTTTCCGATTCCCAAAGCCCAACTTCGGTAGTAAAGTCAGCGTAACTCGAGACACCTGAATTGTATTGTTCAATAATGTACGCTTCGTTTATTTTCATTTTACTTATAAGTTTGAAATTGAAAATTAGCGCATTTTCCTTGGACCCGCGCTAGGGATGGGAAGGATGCGACCAAAGGGAGCAGTCTCTTTTGTGCTGCCCGCTTGTGCTTACCGCCTTAGCGGTAGAAGCAGATGCGTTGGCAGCGCAAGAAAGAGACCGAAGCGAACGCGGAGTCCTGGACAGCCCGACCCTTTTCGCTTTGCGAAAGAAGGGGAGCGCCCACAACATTTACAACATCCCCCTTGCCTTAATCTCTAAGTACTTATTGATAGTGTTTACAGTGAGTTCTTTTGGCGTAGTAAGTATAGAAAGTATTCCTTGCCTGCGCATTTCTCTCACGATTCGTTCTTTTTCGTAAACGAAATTTTCGGCTATGGACTGCTCGTATATTTCTTCGAGGTTGTTGGGTGCTGTATCTATGAGTTCTTTCAAGCCGGTGTTGTGAAAAAATACAACGACGAGTAAGTGTCTTCTGGCAAGCGCTTTGAAATAGGGTAGTTGCCGTTCGAAAGTGATGTAGCTTTCAAAATTTGTATATAGAAGCAGAAGGCTGCGCTGGGTTATTTTCCGAGCTACAAAAGCGGTGAGCAAACTGTAGTTACTTTCTAGATATCGTGTCTTTTGATTGAATAGGTGATGCTGAATTTTGCGTATTTGTGATGGGCGTTTTTCTGCAGGCAGAAAGGCGCTGAGTTTATTGGAGAAAGTGAGTAAACCCGCTTTGTCTTGTTTTTTAATAGCAATATTGCTAATAACCAAGCTGGCATTGATGCTGTAGTCAAGCAGGCTAAGGCCATCAAAAGGCATTTTCATTAAACGACCTTTGTCAATGATGCTGTAAACCCTTTGAGATTTTTCGTCTTCAAATTGATTGACCATCAGTTCGTTTCTTCGGGCGGAAGCTTTCCAATTAATCACCCGCGGGTCGTCGCCTGGAACGTATTCTTTGATTTGTTCGAACTCCATGCTCTGACCGATCTTGCGAATTTTCTTTATACCTAGTTCTGATAGTCTTTGCGAAAAGGCCACCAGTTCGTAGCGTTTCATTTGCATATAGCTTGGGTAGACCGCTATCATTTGGTGTTCGGCAAATCGATATCTGCGGCTGAGTAATCCGAGTTGGCTGCTGGCGTATATGTTGATGGCTCCGAAATCGTAATCGCCGCGTTTAGTTGGGCGTAAATCGTAAGTAAGTAGTTTTCTTTCTTTCGACTCCATAGTTTCGTGCCACAGAATATCTCTTAC
>CAZZIZ010000091.1:0-5813 GCA_964654535.1 uncultured Chitinophagales bacterium | reverse complement strand
CGCGCTTTAATAAAAAGTTGAGAAAGAAACTTAATCACTAGCGCGGAACTTCGATGCTTTTTATGAGGTTTTGAATAACATCGTCGGGAGTGGCGCCTTCCATTTCCTTTTCTGGAGATAGCTGTATTCTATGACGCAAGGCTGGAGGAGCGATATATACTATGTCGTCTGGAACTACAAAGTCGCGTCCATTAATAACCGCAATTGCTTTTGCTCCAGCTAATATGGCCTGCGAAGCTCTAGGCGATGCTCCAATGGTGATGTCTCGATTGTTTCGTGTTTTCTGTACGAGGTTTACTATGTATTTGAGCAACTTGTCTTCGACCACGACATCGCCAATTAAGTTTTGATGCCCCTGCATTTCGCTGGCGCCAACTACTTTTTGGATTACAGTCAGATCGTTGGTATTTCTCATTTTATGAAAGTTACCCAACAGTTTTTCCTCGTTCTCGGCACTCGGATAATCCACGTTTATTTTAAAGAGAAAGCGATCCATTTGCGCTTCTGGTAAGCGGTAGGTGCCTTCCATTTCTATGGGGTTTTGAGTGGCTGCTATCATAAACAGGCCGTCCATAGGATAGGTTACTCCATCATAGGTCAATTGCTTTTCCTCCATTACTTCAAAAAGCGCAGCTTGGGTTTTTGCTGGGGCTCTGTTTATTTCGTCTATTAAAACAAGATTGGAAAAAATAGGCCCTTTCTTAAATTCAAACTCCGAGCTTTTGAAATTGTAGATGCTGGTTCCCGAAACGTCGGAAGGCATAAGGTCTGGGGTGAATTGTATCCGCGAAAAGCCCGTAGACAAGGCTCTGGAGAGCAGTTTCACGGTGAGCGTTTTGGCGACCCCAGGGTTTCCTTCTATGAGTACGTGGCCTCGGGCGAGTAGGGAAGCAATCAACAGGTTGATCATTTCTTCTTGTCCTACAATTATCTTTTGAATCTCATCCTTTAGTTTTTGGATGGAATCTCTTACGCCACTTAGGTCGGTTCTTTCTTCAAACATCTGTATTAGTTATCTCGGTAAAAGTGATTTAGTCTTTTGCTTATTTCTATAAGTTCTCGGTCGCTTACGCTTGGTTGCGCGCCTTTATTTATCCAGTTGAATAGATCAGTTAACTGATCTCGATCGTAATTGCTTTTGCCCACCAAGCTGTCAATTCCTTTGTCGTCTACGGAGAAATGTTTCAAATAGAATCTACGACTCACATAATCTCGGAAATAGCGGGCTTTCTTCTTCGCTAGGTCGGCATTGTTGTGCTTCTGAAAGTAGAGTGAGGCAATGGTTTTGCTGAAATCGAGGCTTTCGTTTTTGTATGGCTCTATAACCGGGATTATTCGTTGTCGGCGCTTGGCGTAGAACAGCATGAATAGTAGAAGTGTAAAGAATCCCAACCAGTAAGCCCATTTCATTGAACTAGACCGAAGTAGTACACTAAATGGTGATTGACCAATTGCAACCGCTGCGGAAGAATTGGGCTTATAGTACTCATCCCAAATCGTGTTTTGCTGCGGTAAGTAGGATAGGCATTTAGAAACATACTCGTGGTTCTCGTCCTTAAGTATACCGTAATTGGTAAATGCATAGGGGAATAAGTGGAGGTAAAAATTTCCTTCGCCATATTGAATGCGAATGAAATTGCTGAGCTCTCTTTCGTCTTCTTCTGATGACTTAAAATAGCCAATTCGACTATAGGACTTAACGTCCTGATTAAGCGAATCAATTAAGTAGTAAGTAGAATCGTAGTCGTCAACAAAATATGAATTCGTGCGATTGGTTTTGACGTAGTATTGTTGTTCTTCTACATCTTGATTGTATAAGTACAGCAGCGCGTCTGCATTGCTAAGATTTAAGTTGCCTCCGTCATAGTTGAAATCGTATTGTGTTTCAAATCCAAGCGAGTCTTGCAGGCCATAGCCAAAATCGGTGCTGCTAATGAAAGCGTTGTTTCCATTACGTACAAAATTAAACAACTGCGCTAGTTCCAGGGAGTCACCATTAAAAGCATAGTCCAGCATTATTAAGTTGTGGTTTTTGTAATCGCGGCCCCCTATATCGTTGTAGAATGGTTTGGTATTAACGCTTATTTCATCAGACGGAAAAATTCTATTCAACTCATCGTGCACAATGAGACTGCCGAAGGGTTTCGTTTCATCTTTTTCAAATGATGGTCGCCAATCGATTTCACGAGGCATTATAAAAGCAATGGCCATTGCGATCACAGTCATCAGAACTAGATATCTGACTATCTCTTTATTTTCCTTAGACCAATTCACACTTTTGTTCTTGTAATTTTCTCTAAAAATGATTTGAACTGAGCGCTATAGGTTTCGTATTCTGATTGGTTGACGTCGAATTCGCCATACCACACGTGTTCGTAAATACTAATGAGTTCGGCAAATGGAGCTGATAGTACGTCTCTCTTTAATTCGTTGCTGTATTCGTAGTTCGTTTTGTTGTCTCGCCAAACTATTTCTTCGTTGTCGTCGAGCTTACGCAGGCATTTGAGAAAGTACAACCTAATGACCGCACGATGCTCACCATTTGCAATGGCTGCTTCTAATAACTGATCTAAGGTTTGTTCTGAAACGCTTTGATCTAGAGTTTCAAGATGCAGAAACTTGTCTTTGCGTTCTTTTTTTATAATTGAATTGCCAGTGGCCTGTAGTAAAAAGTAGAGCAGGAAGCCTATTCCGAGGACAATGACACTCCACTTGAAAATCTGACTCAATATATTGCCGCCCGTTTTACCGAACATATCGTTAAACCATCTCTTTGCAATCAACCAAACTTTACTGAGCCAATTGCTTTCATACTCGGGGTCGTCATCATAGTTAAACCGGCCGGAGCGACGATACGCTTCTAGCTTTTCTGTATCGAAAGTCCGCAGATCGGCTTGTGATTCGTTTATAGGTGCAGCATGTAGATTCTCCGGATCCGATTCTTTGTTAATGACGATAATATCGTCATCAATGACAATCATATCCTCATTCTGCTCATCACTTTGGCCGAAAGCAGCGAGTGTTAAAAGACAAAACCAAAGAGAAAGAAAAATTACTCGCTTAATACTCTCCTTCATTTTCAAACATCGAATCGTTGCGGTTACCAATTTGGTCAATGCGATCATTCCAGTGAGAGCTATCTTTTTGTGCAACCAGATCGTAATATTTCATTACGAGAGAACTATTGGTAAAAACCGAAGACAACATCGATCCCAAAAAAGAAAGTATCATCATTAGTGCGAACCAAAAACCCATTTGACCGAAAACTGCTTCTGGTTCTGGACTGCCTATCATCTGCACAACCATCATTACGTAAACGGGTATAACTAAAATGCCTGATAAGGTTGAAGCGATAAGGCTTACAACAAATATTAACAAAAAAGTGGTCCACCAATTATGTTTGATTAAGTGCATCGCTCTTTTTATTGCCCCTATGTAAGTGGTTTTTTCATGCACTAAGATGTATGGGGCTATTTGTAAAGGCACCATGTAGTAAATAAAAACAAAGAATAAAGGTATAAACAATAGACCCATTAGTGGTGCGGCAAACATAAGTGCAATCACTATGCCGTACACGCTAAATACAATTACCATTAGCATTAGAAAAAATGCGAACAACTTACCCGTATAACTCCATAAGCGTTCGGTGATGTCTGCTAAGCTGACGTCTACATTACCATTATCGTGATATGCAGAGGCCGCAGCAAATGACACTGCATAAACTATAAAATAGGCGAGCATAAGGCTGAGATACAAAACCAACATAGATATACTTACACCGGTAGGTATCACTGGCAAGTCGACATTTCCAGGAGAAAAGGAAGTGAAAAGTGAATTGAAAGCAAAGAGGCCAACCAAGGAGCCTATTAAAAACAAGGGCGCTGCGTAAAACAAAAAGCACTTGCCTATTGGACCATAGTTTCGGCGCAGGAAAATAAAAGCGTCTTCAATACAAGCACCAAAATCTCGACGCTTACTAAGTACTAACTGTTTCTTCTGGGTCATAGTTTTTTACTTGGGCAGGATAAATAATGAAGTACCAAATGATGAAAGCAAAGGACAATAATATGATAAGCACTCGACCAATGGAGCCAATCTCTAAATAATGACGTGTCACGAAACTTTCTAAGGCCCCAGCGACGATAAACACAGGCACCAATCCAATGATAACCTTCAAGCTTCTCTTGGCCCCCGCTAACAATGAAGTGCTTCGTTTGTAGGTCTTAGGAAACAAGAAACTGTTCCCCAAAGCTAGGCCAGCTCCCCCGGCAATAACAATTGCTGAAAGCTCCAATGCTCCGTGAATAAATATGGTCGTAAGTGCAATCCAAAGCAGCCCTTTCTTAAAGAAAAAAGTAATGAAGGCTCCCACCATAACACCATTGAATGTTAATATGAGGCCAGTAGGTATTGATCCCAGTATGCCAACAACATAAGCAAGAAAAGAGACCCGGACATTATTTGAAGTAATACCTACGAACATGGACGATTCATCCGCACTTTTGTAGACTGCCATAGGATCTCCCTTTTCTATATTCTCCAGGGTCATATTTACGTATTGGTCACTCAAAATTTGGTTTACGTAAGAATCGTCCTGCATAGTTGAAAACACACCCACTGCAATTGCGATCGAAAAAATAATCAAAGAATAGAGTAATTCCTTGCGACATTCGTATGAGGCCTTCGGAACTTCATATTTCCAAAACGCTAGAAATCGTCCCTTTTTTTCCTTTTTGTTCGCGTAAACCGACGTGTGCAATTGAGCAGTCAAATTGCTTAAATAGGGCACCAGTTTGCTACTGGGATAAAAAGTCTTAGCAAAAGACAAATCATCCATCAACCTAATGTAGTTATCAGCCAAACCATCAGCCGAAAATTGATTCACACCATTGAGATGTGTCTCTACTTTTTTCCAATGCGCTTTATTGTTTTTTATGAAAAGTACTTCTTTCAAATGGTATAGATATGGCTTGCCTACTAGGTGATGAATATAATTAATATATTGTGTAGGAAGTCAATTTAAGACAAGAACTAATGCCCCATTACATACAAGTAGAAACCGCTCACAATGTTAAAATTGATTATGAAGTAGCCAGTCTTTGGGACCGGATTTTGGGTGATATTATTGATAGTTTAGTAATGATCGCTTATATATTTCTCCTTGCTTTTATCGTTTCACTTTTGGCTGAAGGAGGGGATTTTTTTCCCGATAGAGATGGAGCGACCGTAGGTATCGTTATTGGGATTATCATCTTTTCCCCTATTGTTTTCTACAACTTATTAATGGAGATTTTTTTTAACGGACAATCCATAGGTAAGATGGCGCTAAAAACCAAAGTGGTCGCGATAAATGGTCAGCCAGTCACCATAGGATCGTACTTTATTCGTTGGCTAATGCGGATCATTGACTTTCAATTAGCTTCTGGACTGGTCGCCTTAGTAGCCGTAGCCGCGGGTGGCAAAGGGCAACGTCTTGGCGATATGGTTGCAGGAACCGCAGTCATTTCCTTAAAGCCGCGAACCTCTTTACGCAATACTGCTTATGTGAAGATAGCCGAGGACTATCAGCCACAATATCCAGAAGTGCAACATAAACTCAGCAATGAGGATATTGTATTGGTCAAAGAAGTTTTGCAATTGCGCGAGGACAACCGCTATGAACTGATTAATAAGGTAGCCGAAAAGGTGCAAGCCACTTTAGAAGTCCCAATGCGAGAACGTGCACATCCCTACCTTATGACTATTCTGAAAGACTACAATTACTATAACAACAACGAAGTGGACGTAGAAAAGGAGTTGCGTCGAGGATTTGA
>CAZZIZ010000090.1:4444-13614 GCA_964654535.1 uncultured Chitinophagales bacterium | reverse complement strand
TTGAAAGCGACGGCCCTACTCCTACGGACGACAGTCCATTTTAATTTTTTATTCTTATTTCTTGCTAGTAATTTTTAGGAATGCCTATAAGTGTATTTCGAAAGAGTGTATCTCTTTGCGCTAATAATTGCGTGAGGGATAGAGGCCTTGACTAGCTAAGGGGAATCTCGTCGATTGCCTAACCCTGAGTCCTTTAGTTAATGACACAGGGCGTGCCCCTACTTGCAATCTCACAACGCTTCTTCCTTCGGAAAGCGTTGCTCGGTGCAAAGGGTCGGGCTATTCCGTGGCTCCGCTTCGCTACGGTCTCTTTCTTGTCTTGGCAAAGCAAATGCTTCTACCGCAAGCGGTAAGCATTAGCTACCAACACAAAAGAGACTGCTCCCATTCGGTCGCACCACTCCTATCCCTCACGCGAATTCGACGATCTAAAAACACTCCCGAATGAAAGACAAATTTGAAATGCTAAAAAAGATAGACATAAAGCGTAAACAAGGGCAAAAAAAAGACCGACTGTTTTCACAGTCGGTCCTTAAAATCATTATTGATTTACTCTCCTATAAATTATCAGGACAGTAATCTAGTAACTCAACTCCAATTGGAGGCAGTGGGCCTTGACTTGAAACTTCATTACCATTTGCAGATGTAATCGTAAATAGAACTTCACAATCAAAAGATCCTCCAGCATACATAATGGAGATAGTTTGCGTACCATCTGGAACATCGAAAACAAATTCTTGCTCCATTGGGCCACCGTCAACGTTTGCAATTGATCCTGCATCCGCACCGTCTAAGACGATATTAAGAGAAGCACCATTCCAACCATCACCGTAAGTATCGGTTGTAACGAAGATCCACTCTCCTGCAGTCGGCTGAGATGGTGCACAAACAACAGCAATAGAATATAAAAATGGAGAATTAAAGTAAGAACCAGTTATGGTTCCTGAATTTTGTCCATTAGAAAATCTACGTCCATCTGATAGTACTAATTCAAATCTTACATTGAATTCATCTCCGCCTAAACCTAGATCACTGTCAGCCAAGCCAAGAGTAGATTGCATTTCTTGACCAGTAATGTTGTACTGTAAAGTAGGTAATCCTCTGTCACCAGCCATAAAGCTAGATGAAGGAACAGTTTCAAACAAAACCTCGTCACGACTATTATCAGCACCATCATCAGTATTGTCAAGGTAACTGACAAATACATCCATACCGGTAATTAGTGCTCCGTCTTCATCGTCTTGAAATTCCAATAGAATTCCAAACTCTTCACCATCGTTCAATACGTTGGTTGCACTATTAATTGCTACTGAGTTGGACTGAATATCCAATCCACGCAATATTGCTCCTCTGGTTACATTATCTGTAACCTGATCTACTATGGCATCACCTTCGTCACAAGCCGAAAACAGCAAAACAACAAGCGCAAATCCAAAGCTATATTTTAATAAATTATATTTCATAGTTATACGTTTAATTAGTTAGCAGGTGGAAATGCTGGACTTGGTGGATTAGTATCCCAAAACACCTGAGTCGTAAGATCTAAGCGCTGCTCAACATTTGGATTATTAATTACTTCATTCTGCGGGATCAACAAAGTTCTAGGGAATGGTCCTGGATTCGGCTCCCAGTTTGGAAGTACCGTTGTAGGGAAACCTGTCAATCTATAGTAGTTGTACGCTTCCGTACCAGCACCATATAGCGTTGTGAAATATTGCTCTGCAAAAATGTTCTCCGCATCATCGCCTGATGCAGCATCAAATGCCTCAACTATTCCGTCGATATAAGCAGTAACATCATCGGCAGTTGGCGCATTAGAAAAATCTGAAGAGCCATCTAAAGATTGAAAAGACTGAACTTTAGCGATTGACTTTTCAAGACCACTTCTTAGGAATCCTGATCTTTCTCCTCCAGATGCCATTATACCTTGCCAGAAGTCTACATAAGAAGATAGGAAAATCGGCTCGATACCGGCACCAGCAGCTCCTTGACCGAAGCCAACATTACCGAAAGATGCATCATCATATCTTCCTCCAGCAGGATAAAGCCCAGCAGCAGTTCTTTGGAAACCATCTGGTGGAATCCCTTCATCATTTCCGTGAGATCTTCCCCAAAAACCGTTATCTGCACTACAATAAAGCAAACCGTCGTAGTGCGGCGGAGGTACTACCAATGAACAAGCCAATTGCTCTTCATTTGGGTCTACTTCCACTCCCATTACGTCGATTCCACCTGGTGTTCCTGGATTTTGACGATAGAAATAATAGTTTCTTCTTGGATCAAGATTCTGAAACATCAAATTCATCAACCAGTTAGACTGATAGTTATCAGCTCCATCAGACTTGTAATCATCAGCGAAGTCAGGATGACGATCATCAGGTTGTAATTCACTTGTACCATAGTTCAGTTGGAAATCATCTGCAGCAGTAGAAATAAACTCTCCTCCTGAAACAATGGCATCAAAGCCAGCTGAATTTCCTGTGAGTACAAAAGTTCTCATTCTTATAGTATTTATAAGTCTGATCCACTGAGCACTATTTCCTCCGTAAAAGAAATCTTGCACACCTACAGCTGAAGGCTCCGAAGCAAATCCTGTTTCTGCCTCGTCAAGCAAAGCTAAAGCAGCATTATATACATCTTGACCACTATCTAAAAGAGGGGCAGGAAACTCTTCCGCACGACCAGCTTGCGAATTCGCCGCTACTCCTATCATATCCACCATTTGCATTAAAGAGTGCGCGTAAAGCGTTCTAGCAAGCGAAATGTGAAACGTAAGGTCTGGTCCACCTTCTACTGCATTTTGCGCCTCTAAAGCCTGTAGATTAGTTAGGATACCAACAGCTACAACATTTGCATCAGAGTCTCCAATCTCGGTAGTGGCGCTACTGTAAGTACGGCTCCAAACACCATTAAGTGTATTTCCTGGAAGATTATTAAAGTAATCTCTACCGAAAAAATATTCGATTCTTGTCAGTTCACCTGTAATATCACTCAATACATTTTGATTACCAGCATAAGCTAGTTGTATTGAATTCAAAAGTAGATTGGGATCTGACGCATCCGCAGCCAAATCGTTTGGACTTACGCGTAAATCCAAATCTGTTTGATTACAACCACTCGCAATAAAACCTACGAGGGCGACACAAACTATATATTTAATAAATTTATTCATACTTATAGTTTAGAAAGTTGTTTTGAGACTAACTCCGTATCGTCTAGAGCTAGGACCATTTAAGAAATCAAAACCTCTACCATTTCCAATTCCAACTCCCGCAACATTAGGATCGAAATTCGCTCCATCAGGAGTGTTGTAAGCATCAAACCAAAGGTTGAATCCTTGAACAGCTACTGAAAGATTTCCTAGTGGCGTTTTCTCAAGCCACTTTTGAGGAAGTGCAAAAGACAGTGATACTTCCTGTAATCTTATTACAGATGCATCGTAGATTCTTAATTCTGTTGGTCCAAACAACAAGTTGCTAAAGAAGTATGTAGAATTATTTATCTGTGTAGTATTAGGAACGCTATTACCATCACCATCAAGCTGAACACCAGGTAATATGTATGTAGCCAATCTGTCTTCAGTTTCTACTATCAAACCTCTACCAAGCAATGTTGCAACCGTACTAGATAGAATGTCTCCACCTTTAGTATGATTAACAGTTACACCTAATGAAAGACCCTTCCAAGAAAGAGAAGTGTTATAGTTCATAGTGAAATCTGGAACAGCATCTCCAATAATTGGAACATTTCCATCGGCATCTTGTTCAGCAGTAACGTAGTTACCTGCAGAATTTACAACGAAATTTCCGGCGTCATCTCTTTGAACCTGAGTACCTACGATTGTACCAAGTGATTCACCCTCAATCGCAGCGTTCGATCCGCGGAATAGAGCGCCACCAACAGCGAGAGAACCTGCATAAGCAATAAGGTCTTCATCTAATTGAGTTACAGTCTCTTCATTAGAGAAGAAGTTTACAGATGCATTCCAAGTAAAATCTCTAGTCTTAACTAGATCCAAACCAAGAGTAGCTTCAACACCATTATTTGTAATCTCTCCAACATTGTTTTGAGTGAATGAGAATCCAGTAGAAGCAGGAAGTGGCTGCGTTACAATCAAATCATCCGTAGTACGGTTGAAGTATGTAATATCGAAGTAACCTCTGTACTGCCAGAATCTAGCTTCTAATCCAAACTCTAACTCTTGCAATAACTCTGGTCTTAAATCAGGGTTTGCTCTAAAATTATCAATTTGATTAGTCGTAAGAGGACCAGTAAATACGTTAGTATTTTGCTCAACAACTCCTACTGTTGGATAAGGATTTGCCGTGTCAAAATTTGCAGATGTTCCATAAGAAGCTCTAAGCTTCAGGAAGTTTAAACCATTGTAAGTCTCCATTCCAGTCCATACACTAGTAGGTAAGAATGAAAGACTAACACCTGGATAAGTAATTGAGTTATTGTCTTCAGAGAAGTTAGATACCCAATCCCTTCTTGCAGATAGGTTCAAGTAAAGGAAATCTTTATAGTCTAAGGTAGCTTGACCTAATAGTCCTAAAATATTTCTTTGACGAGAAAATTGAATATTTGATTGGTTCTCATAATTGAAGTGTCTTGTAACACCGAATACAATCTGACCAGTACTGGCAACTCCATTTTGATCAAACTGATCAGATCTCGCAGTCGCTCCAAGAGTGAAATTCAAATCAAGGTCATTACCCAAATCAAAATTACCATCTAAAGAAGCTAAGTGATCCCAGATAGAATTGTTGTTGTCATAAGTATCAAGGAATCCAAACACAGCCTGTGTGAAGTTAATTCCACCTTTGTTTGAGCTGTTTGTATTTCGCTCATTATAAAAATCCAATCCACTTCTCCACTTAACAGCAAGATTAGGAGTAAGGTCATAACCTATTCCAACATTCCAGTTGAATCTGTTTGTATTCTGGTTAAAAATTACATTTTGAGCCGTCCATCTTGGATTAATAATGTCGTTTCCATTTCTGTAATAGATACTTCCTCCGGTTACAGGATCTTCAAAAGGAAGACCATTTAAGTCAACACTTCGTGGAGTAAAAAAGACGTTTCCGTAAATAGAAAGTCCATCCGTTCCATTACCACGACTTGAAGCAATTGGTGGAGTTGTATAATCCGTTTGTGCAAAGTTCATTGTACCTGTTATCGTAAAGCGGTTGGTCAATTTAGTCTTTCCGCCTAATGAAATATTGAACCTTTCTAGTTCGTTACCAGGTGTAAATCCTTGGTCATTCAAGTAACCTGCGTTTACGTTATAAGAAGTATTTCCTTTAGCATTACCTCCGCTAATATTTACGTTGGTGTTTGCTACAGAACCTCTTTCGAAGAATTCTCCTACTGAATCATAAGGTCTCCAATCGTAACGTTGGTTAGCGAATTGTTGTGCCAATACTCCTGTACCCGTATTCGGACCACCAGGATTCAAAAAGGCTGAACTAGCATAAGGGTGTAGTAATGTTGCGTTTTCATCGATTGCTGGTTGAGCGCCCCAACCAGCTGTACCACCTTCTTCGAAGCTAGGTCCCCAGTTAGAGAAGAACCAACCAAAACTCTGATCAAATCCATTTCCAAATTGATCTTGGTAGTCTGGAAGTGAAGCTATCTCCTTTGTAAAGAGAGACTGGCTAACAGAAATTTCTGTTTTCTTGACACCAACTTCAGAAGAACCAGATTTTGTAGTAACGAGTATTACCCCATTTCTTCCTTGTGTACCATACAACGTAGCAGCAGTAAGTCCTTTAAGAATCTCAATGCTCTCAATGTTATTAGGATCTAGATCTAAGAAACGAGAACCAGCCGTCGCACCATCAACGAAGTTTCCATTACCGCCGTTAACACCACCATTGGTATCATTACTAAATGGAATACCATCTACAATGAATAGAGCTTGGTTACTACCACTAAAAGAACTCAATCCTCTAACGGTAATGTTTGTAGCAGATCCAGAAGCTCCACCTGCAGAAGTTACTTGAACTCCAGAGGCCTTACCAGAAAGTAATCTGGCAATATCGCCTTCAGCTCTTTGGGCAATTTCGTCTTCGTCTACAGAGTCAACGGAATAGCCCAATGCTTTTTTCTCCCGCTTGATACCTAAGCCTGTTACAACAACTTCATCCAAACCTACTGCGGTTTCGACGAAAGATAGATTTAACGGGCCCGCACCAAGTGGGCGTGTTTGCGGTGCGTATCCAATGTAACTGAATACCACCTCTTCAGTACCTTCCGGTACACTCAGGGTGTAATTACCATCAATATCGGTAACTGTACCGATGGTAGTTCCCTTGACGACAATATTCACACCCGGAAGTGGAAGGTTGTCTGCATCTGTTACCGTTCCTGAAACAGTTTTCGATTGAGCATTAGCATCAATCAAAAAGCCACAACAGAGAAACAGTAGAAGGTAAATTTTCCTCATAGTTTAAATTTGATTAAGAGAATGTATTTTTATTAAGTTCTAATTCTTTGTGAATATATCATTAAAATCGAGTCAAAACGCTCATTTCCAGTACGCTTATTCAACAAGTGCTCATAACTATATGAGGCATCTCAAGTCCAAATTTCAATCAGGTATCGGAATTTTGCTGAACCGCAGACAGGCATTTTTGATACATCATAATGGTGTTTTCTAAACCATAATACAATGAATCAGAAATCAAAGCATGGCCAATAGAGACTTCATCTAATTGACTCAAGCTTTGATCGAAATAAGCAAGGTTCTCCAGGCTTAAATCGTGTCCAGCATTTATTCCCATACCAATTGATTGCGCATAATCCGCTGCCTTCTTATAAGGCTCAATGGCGTTTAACTTTTCTACCTTATACCCACGGGCGTAGTGACCCGTATAAAATTCAATTCGACTTGCCCCTATCTCTTTTGCTGCTTCAACTTGCTCTTCTGAGGGCTCCACGAATACTGAAAGACGGCAGCCAGTCTCAGTTAGTTGCATCGCGACGTCTTTTAAAAGACTTTTGTTATTAACAACATCCCAGCCGCTGTTGGAAGTCAAAACTCCAGGCGCGTCAGGCACTATTGTTACCTGTTCTGGTCTTATTTCTGAAATTATCTTTAGAAATTCTGGTGAAGGGTAGCCCTCAATATTAAATTCAGTGCTTACCACTTTTTTGAGATCATAAACGTCTTGTCTGGTAATGTGCCTTTCATCGGGCCTAGGGTGTATGGTAATTCCGTCTGCCCCGAAAGCTTCACAGTCTTGCGCTACCTGACACAGATTAGGCAAATTCCCTCCGCGAGCATTGCGCAACCAAGCAACCTTATTAATATTTACGCTTAAGCGAGTCTTCATTTAGCTTAATAAGCTTTGGCAAGAATAAACGCGCCATAAAAAAAAAGCAACCCGAAATCGGATTGCTTTCTAAATATAATCTGTTTAAAATCTGACTAGTAACGGTAGTATTCTGGCTTATAAGGGCCTTCTACCGGTATGTTAATGTACTTAGCCTGATCGTCCGTCATTACTTCTAAATCAACACCTATTTTCTTCAAGTGTAGTCTTGCAACTTTCTCGTCGAGGTGTTTCGGTAACATGTAAACTTTGTTTTCGTAAGAATCAGAATTGTTCCAAAGTTCCAACTGAGCCAAAACCTGATTGGTAAATGAGTTAGACATTACGAAAGATGGGTGCCCCGTCGCGCAACCAAGGTTCACAAGTCTTCCTTCAGCCAAAATAATTACATCATTACCATCAACATTGTAAATATCAACTTGAGGCTTAACTTCATTTTTTGTACTTCCGTAGTTCTCAATTAACCAAGCCATATCGATTTCATTATCGAAGTGCCCGATATTACAAACGATCGCTTTGTCCTTCATGAGTTTGAAGTGCTGCCCAGAAACAATATCCTTATTTCCAGTAGCAGTTACAACAATGTCTGCTCTAGGAACAGCATCAACCATTTTTCTAACTTCAAAACCGTCCATTGCAGCTTGCAGCGCACAGATAGGATCAATCTCAGTTACAATAACTCTAGCACCAGCTCCTCTTAGTGAGGCTGCAGATCCTTTTCCAACATCTCCATAACCAGCAACAACAGCAACTTTTCCAGCCATCATTACATCAGTAGCGCGACGTATAGCGTCTACTAGAGATTCTTTACAACCGTATTTGTTATCAAACTTTGACTTTGTTACCGAGTCATTGATATTAATGGCCGGTACTAATAATGTTCCAGCTTCCATACGATCATGTAAACGGTGAACACCAGTAGTTGTCTCTTCAGACAAACCTTTAATTCCTTTTGCTAATTCTGGGTAACGATCAAAAACCATATTGGTTAAATCTCCACCATCATCAAGAATCATGTTCAGCGGTTTATCCTCGTCACCGAAGAATAAAGTTTGCTCAATACACCAATCAAACTCTTCTTCGGTCATTCCTTTCCAAGCAAACACAGGAACGCCTGCTTCAGCAATTGCAGCTGCAGCTTGATCTTGCGTCGAAAAGATGTTACAAGAAGACCATCTTACTTCTGCACCCAAATCGACCAAAGTCTCAATAAGTACCGCAGTTTGAATCGTCATGTGAAGACAACCCGCAATTCGCGCACCCGCTAATGGTTTCTTACCAGCGAATTCTTCACGAAGTGACATTAAGCCTGGCATCTCTGCCTCAGCTAAAACAATTTCTTTGCGACCCCAAGCTGCTAAAGACATGTCTTTAACCTTATGGGTTAGTTTTAAATCTATTGTTGACATTTATTTATTTAAATAATTAATAATGTTTTTATTCTCTACCGCCGTCTAATTCATCTTGCCATTTCTTCAAGTCGTCCCACTTTTCTTCGTGAGCCATTTGAGATTGCTTTGGCCAAGTTGTTGGATCATGCGACTTAAAGTGTGAACCAGCTCCTTCTAAAATCTCTTTGATCTTATCTGCAGGTGTCTCCGCCAAATCGTTATAAGAGTAGATTCTAGCCTTGTTCAAAGCCTCTTCTATCTTTGGTCCGATGCCTTCGATTTTCGTTAAATCTTGCTTGATTTTTCTAACAACAGTCTTCTTCACCTCAGTACGAGTAGCATCGTCCGCAAGCTTTGTTACTGCGCTTGCTGCCACTACTTTCTCTACAACTTTTGGCTCTTCAGCTTTTGGCTCCTCAACTTTTGGCTCCTCAACTTTTGG
>CAZZIZ010000090.1:0-4344 GCA_964654535.1 uncultured Chitinophagales bacterium | reverse complement strand
CAACTTTTGGCTCTTCAGCTTTTGGCTCCTCAACTTTTGGCTCCTCAACTTTTGGCTCCTCAACTTTTGGCTCCTCAACTTTTGGTGCTTCAGCCTTAGGCTCTTCAGCTTTTGGCTCCTCAACTTTTGGTGCTTCAGCCTTTGGCGCTTCAGCCTTAGGAGTTGCGGGTACTTCTTGACCTTCCATTTTTGCTTTCAGTTGTGAAAGCACATCCAAATCACCTAAAGTTGTTTTCTCTAATCTGTTCTTAGCGGCATATTTTGAACCGCTACTTTGCTGACGTTTTTGTTCTTTCTTCTTAGGCCCGTCGTTTGAACTCGGAACTGGCAAGTCGCCCTTTTTCAAGGTACTTGTATGTGAAACAATTATTCGTTTCTCATTTCTTCCAAACTCAATTACAACAAACTCTAAAGACTCATCTAGTGCCGCTGAAGAATTGTCTTCTTTCTTCAAGAAACGATTCGGAGCAAATGCTTCAAGACCATACGGCAATGAAACGATTCCACCTTTATCATCTTTTCTAATAATTGTTCCTTGATGCTTAGAGCCAACTGGGAATACGGTTTCAAAAGTATCCCACGGATCCTCTTCAATTTGTTTATGACCCATCGAAAGCTTTCTTGCTTCCTCGTCGATTTCAAGAATTACAATATCAAGATCCTTGTCTACTCTCGTAAATTCTGATGGGTGATTGAAACGCTTCGTCCAACTCAAGTCAGAAATGTGAACCATTCCACCAATACCTTCTTCCATTTCTACAAACACACCGTATGGCGTAATGTTTCTCACTTTACCTGAGTGCTTACTCCCAACTGGGTATTTCGAAACAATTCCTTGCCACGGATCTGCAGAAAGCTGCTTTATACTGAGTGACATCTTACGTTCTTCCTTGTCTACGGTAACGATTTTCGCTTCCATATCTTGAGCTAGTGTAAAGAACTCGCGTGAGTTAATTGGTTGATTCGACCAAGAAACTTCTGAAACGTGAATCAGGCCTTCAACTCCTGGTGAAATCTCTAAGAATGCACCGTAGTCCTCAATATTTACAACTTTTCCTTTTACAGTATCGCCTTCTTTAAGCCCTTCTTGCATAGCATCCCAAGGATGTGGTTGCAATTGTTTGTGTCCTAAAGAGATTCGTTTTTTGTTATCGTCGAAGTCAAGAACAACAACGTTTAGCTTTTGGTTAACCTCAAGCACTTCGCTTGGGTGGTTGATACGTCCCCAAGAAATATCCGTGATGTACAATAGACCGTCGATACCACCCAAATCGATGAATGCACCGAAGTCTGTGATGTTTTTGATAACTCCTTCGAGTACCTGTCCTTTTTCCATTTTGGACATGATCTCGCCTCGCTGTGCTTCCAAATCACTTTCGATAAGTGCCTTGTGAGAAACTACTGCGTTTTTAATTGTTTCGTTAACCTTAACAACTTTGTACTCCATCGTTTTACCAACGTAAGAATCGTAGTCTGTTATAGGTTTTACATCAATTTGCGAACCTGGCAAGAAAGTCTCTAATCCTTGTATATCAACGATTAGCCCGCCTTTCGTTTTGCTAACAACGGTTCCTTTGATGATTTTATCATTTTTATGTGAGTCAACGATATTGTCCCAAGCGCGAACGAGTTTCGCGTTCTTACGTGACAAAACTAGTTGACCGGAAGCATCTTCTTTACTTACAACATACACTTCGATTTCATCCCCAACTTTGAGGTCTGGCGTATCTCTAAATTCAGACAGTGAAATAAGACCATCGGATTTAAATCCAATGTCTAATACAACGTCTGATTTTGTAAAAGCTTCAACTTTTGCATTGATGATTTCGTTGTCGGTAATTTCTGTAAAAGTGCCACCGTACATTT
The DNA here is from genome assembly GCA_964654535.1 of uncultured Chitinophagales bacterium. Lineage (GTDB taxonomy): Bacteria > Bacteroidota > Bacteroidia > Chitinophagales > UBA2359 > CAZZIZ01. The sequence goes on along the minus strand of CAZZIZ010000090.1, from coordinate 2,478 downwards.
TCTCATACTCTTGGAATTGAGCATCGGTGTAAGGCGAAGCACTTTCGTTGGAACCTTCCCAATCGAAATCGTCGTGGTTTACTTGTGGTTCTAGGACTTGCTGAGTGACTTCAGCAGTTGTAGTGGTTTCTACAACAGGCTCAGTTGGATTTGCACCCCCTTGAGTTTTTTCCGCTGTAGGATCTAATTCTTCTGACAAAATTGTCTGTTTTAATTGTTAAAAAATATGGTTTAGTACTTCCCAAATAAGGGAGCACAAAAGTACTGATTTTAACACTATAAAACAAAATCAAAAAGAACTATAATACCCTGTTAATCAGCCAATTGGAATTTCGAAGACACTTCTTCGACCGATTTCGCATCAGGATAGAAAGAAAGCAGCTTATCCAAGATGTCGTCGAGCAGGGCATCGGGGCAGGAAGCACCCGAAGTAAGGATTACCTTCAGAGGCATTTTACTAGGTAAAAATCCCTCTTTAGTTAGTAAAGACTTGCTGGCCAAATCAAAGTGCTGAATACTATGCTGATCTTTAATATTCTCACTCGAGAGTATAAAATAGGTAGGCATTCGCCGTTCGCATAGTTCGACCAGGTGACTGGTATTCGAACTGTTATAACCACCAACAACCAAGGCTAAATCGGCCTGAGACTCCAGCAATTCTAAAGTACTCTTTTGATTGTCATTAGTGGCGTAGCATAAGGTATCTCGCGTATCGGCATAATGATCTTGATAGTCATCGCCATACATATCGATATAAGTTTCTTTGAATCGCTCAGCAATGGCTTGCGTTTCTGAGGCTAGCATTGTGGTTTGGTTTACTACCCCAACTTTATCCAAGTGTTTTTCCGGATCGAAGCCTTCGGAATAGCGCCCTTCAAAAATTTCAAAGAAGGCATCGGTATCAATATCTCCACGAATAATACTGGTCAACAACTCGGCTTCATCCATATTGCGCACTATTACAGTAGGCGCAGCAGTGTCGCTATGCGAAAAGGTAGCGCGCGTTTCTTCGTGCTCTGGTTTTCCATGTATAACAACGGTGTGTTCTTTAGAACCCAATTTAGCGGCGCTTTTCCAAACCTTGACTACAAAGGGACAAGTCGTATCGTAGGACTTAGTTTCTACACCCAACTCTTCCAATTTCTTTTCTATTTCCAGCGTTGTACCAAAAGCTGGAATCATTACTATGTCTTCTGCCTTTAGATCAGACCAGGGAATCAAAGGGTTTCCCTTAGTGTCCTGAATGAATTTCAGTCCTTGCAACTTCAAATCATTGTTCACTTCCTGGTTGTGAATCATTTCACTCAGCATATAAACGTTCTTGTCACGATTTTCTCTGAGCGTGATGTAAGCTATTTCAATAGCGTTCTCAACTCCGAAACAAAAACCAAAGTGTCTAGCCAACACAATTTGTATTGGGCCAAAGTCCAATACAGTTGGACTGAAATCTTTTTTCAAAGGATCCTGTGCTTTTCTATAGGCCTTTACTGAAGAGATAAGTCGGCTGCGAAAATATTTAGGGACGTCAAATGTTCTCATTTTTCCACCTCTGAATCGGCTCCAATAAAGTTGCGCGCCATGTTGGCCACTAAGCGTAGTTGGTCAGCGCGAGAGAGAATAGTGTTATCCAACAAAATGGCGTCATCTGCTTTAAACAAAGGGCTTTCGGCTCTATGCGTATCCAAGTGATCACGATGACTGAGGTTTGCTTTTACTTCTGCTTCCGTAGTTTCAACGCCTTTTAATTGATATTCCAGATACCTACGCTCTACTCTTTTCTCCAGTTCGGCGCTCAAAAATATTTTCAACTCAGCGTCGGGAAAAACGACCGTTCCTATGTCTCGACCTTCCATAACGATACCCCGACCTTCGCCCATTTTTCGTTGTTGATCTACCAAATACTCGCGTACAATTTTTATGGCACTTACTTCACTTACATTATTGGAAACATCGGCAGAGCGTATTTCTAACTCTACGTTTTCGTCATTCAAAAAAGTATTTACGAGTGAAGTGTTTTCATCCAAGCGGCGATCAATATTTATTTCGCTCAGCGCGTCGGTGATGGTAGGCATATCGTTAAGCTCGATATTGTTGCGTAAAAAATACAAAGTAACCGCACGGTACATCGCTCCAGAATCGATGTGTACGTAGTTGAGTTCCTTGGCAAGATCTTTTGCTAGCGTACTTTTTCCGCAAGACGAATAGCCATCGATTGCGATGATAATTTTTCGGGCCATTGGTCTAAAGATAAGTAGTAAAAAATTCCTTTCACGGACATTTGTGTAAGGGTTTAAGTTTTGTCTTGCTTTTAAACCTATTTAATGTTTTGGGCGCTACCCTTCTTGTCAAAAGAGCCGCGCGCTTCTTTCGCTGCGCGAAAAGCACTCAGCACTTTTGACAAAGGGTCGGGCTGTCGGGGCTCGCTCTGTTCTGCTGCTTTCACGCTTAGCACTTCTAGCTCTAAGGAGCTAAGTGCTA
>CAZZIZ010000089.1:0-13780 GCA_964654535.1 uncultured Chitinophagales bacterium | reverse complement strand
GGAAAGGACAAAGGCCAATCATATTGCTCCCCCTTTTACGAAGGTTAACGTACTCGCCCACCACCTCCTCAATGTTGGAAGCCTCCATTATATTTTGAACAATATCCTCCGGAATCATGGCCATCGCCCAAATTTAAGATTTAGGGTTTAGAGTAGAGCACGGAGTAAAAAAAAAGAGGTTAATTCGAAAGAATTAACCTCTACTTAGGCGAAAGAGCTTAAAGAAATAAGCTATATAGAAACTGAAGGAATTGGGTCAAAAAAAGGAGGCTTGATTTTTTTAGGCAAACCAGCCTCCACTTAGGCGAAAGAGCTTAAAGAAATAAGCTATATAGAAACTGAAGGAATTGGGTCAAAAAAAGGAGGCTTGATTTTTTTAGGCAAACCAGCCTCCACTTAGGCGAAAGAGCTTAAAGAATTAAGCTATATAGAAACTGAAGGAATTGGGTCATATTGATTTTTAATTGCAATGAGTCCTATGTTCAAGAAACTCAGTAGCAAGATTAGTAATCCCCACTGACCAACTGTTGGCGCCGAACCGATTCCCCCAACGGGGACCATTTCTAGCGTAGTTACAACTGGTGCTGTGGGCTCAAGTGAACTAGTCACTTCATAGGTCCAGGTTCCGGTGGGAGCCGTGCACGACATGTTAATTGTGAAATACCAATAGGCATTGCTTTGAAACGGAACGACTCCTGTCAAGTCGTAGGTATAAAATAGCGTACCATTTGGTCTGTAAAGTTTAATTGAATAGTCTTCGTTATATGTTTGATGGCGAATGAAAACACCGAGATAAATAGGATTACAAACTTCCGCAACTTCAATTTCGTTGATCATAGCTCGATCATTACACGGTCCGTAGGTAGGAGGTGAAGAGTGAATGTAGATTGCGTTTATTGCTGGATCGTGGTGATCGTGTTGGTCGGCCCACCACGTAGTTGTAGTCGTCGTGTTACAGCTCATACCTGAATCGTTGTAGTAAGGATCAATGTAATCGCCTGCCGCATTGCGTACTTCGAAGTGAAGGTGCGGTCCAGATGAGTTTCCAGAACTTCCTACTATACCTAAGAGCTCGCCTGTAGCTACAGTTTCACCAATTGCTTTGGAAGTTACCGAGCCATCTTTGAGGTGAGCGTACCAAGTTTGGGTACCATTTGAGTGTTCAAGAATTACAATGTTCGCATCGAGATTATTGTTTGCACAATTTTCATCGAAATAGCCATCATCTTTATGGACTATAACTCCACCCTCTGCTGCTATGACTTCAATTCTTTCTTCGTCCATAGCGTGCCATCCAAAAGGATAAGCCGCATAATCTGTTCCTTGGTGATTGTATGAACCGGCATCGTAAGTTAGGTTCGAACAGGCAAAGTCTATTGCGCTTCCTGAATTTACGTCGTGATCTACATATGCCGAAACGAACTGATATCCTGGTTGGTCCCAACCAGCTGCCGCTTGCATAGGCCATTCAAAAATGTTATCCGCCATTTTTAATAAAGCTTGTTGGTCTAAGGCGTTGCCTTTTTGACTTTTTATCTTCGCTTTATTCTCGGCGATTTTTTCTTCTATAGTAAAGTATTGAAGGGGAGTAAAACATGCTCCTTTGGTAGACTTGTAAGAGAAGCCTTTGGCTTCTTTTCCGTCGCTTAATAAAGCTATTTTGTCGGACAACTCAACCACTTGTGCAGAGCACACAGTGCTTAAGAGCAGTAAAGTAAATAGTTGAAATAAGTTCTTACACCTAGTTAGCTCAATCATGGATAGCCTAACTTTGTGACAGTTCGCAAGAGCGAATTTGCTGTCCGATTATCTAAATAGCATTTCGGACTTCCTAACTTTTAGCGCATCTATTGACGAGGTAACACCCTCTAGACAATGACAGTGTTGCATAATTTATGCCACATAACGTTCGGACATAAAGTGCTGTGACTTTGCAGACAGCCTTTGCATAACCGTTTAATAACGTTTAATAATCTTTGCAAAACCTTACACAGACTTGAAAAGCGCGAAAAGTTGATTGTTGCTGGGCTTAGCTTTGCGGCGAATTACACATAAAGTGGTTCTATTATGTGTATAGCATTTCGGCCCATATTCTCAACAATTAATCTTTGTGGACAAAACATGCCTTACTCTAGCATTAACAACAAATAAATACGCGTTCTCCGTCAATCTCGAAAATTTTCCTTGAGTTCGGATATGACTTGACCAATTGAGGGAGTCTTTTCGGGCTACCGCAGCCAGGATAGAAGCGGTATGAGGTGCTTCAAAAACCTAGTGAAGCAAGGAGTGGTGAAGGATGAGCGCCTAGCTCATACTAGCCACGACTGTGCTGAACAGGTTTTTGAAGTGCCGAGTACAAGCGGATAGCCTGTTGCTGCCCAGCAACTATATAGTAGAGACTTATGTACACAAAAAAAGGGGTTTCTTTACGAAACCCCTTCTTTCTAAATTTTTGTATAACGCTCTTATAGCGCTGCTTTGGCTTTTGCGACAATGGCTTTGAATGCTTCTGGTTCATTCATTGCCAAATCGGCTAAGACTTTTCTGTTTACTTCGATTCCACTCTTGGCTACTCCATTCATGAACTTCGAGTAAGACAAGCCTTCTTGACGAGAACCAGCATTGATTCGCGCTATCCATAGCTTTCTAAATTCTCTTTTCTTGTTTTTCCGATCGCGGTAAGCGTAAGACCAGCCTTTTTCAACGGCATTTTTAGTTACGGTCCATACGTTTTTTCTTCTTCCGAAATAGCCTTTGGCGGCTTTGAAGTACTTTTTCTTTCTAGCTTTTGCAGCTACGTTGTTTACTGAACGAGGCATAGTAGTTATTTTCGGCGATTGGCGGATATATTTTTCAATATCACTTGGGCCAAGAACCAGTTATAAATAATGTTTGTCTTCTTGTTGGTTTAGAGGTTCAAGAGTCTCTTGATACGCTTAACCTCTGACTTGTGTACCAAAGCAGGGTGACTCAAACGCAGCTTACGCTTCTTTGACTTCTTAGTAAGAATGTGGCTTGTATAAGCTTTTCTTCTTTTAATCTTACCTGTTCCGGTTATCTTGAAGCGCTTCTTAGCACTTGAATTGGTCTTCATCTTTGGCATCTCACAAAAAATTTGAAGCACAAAAGTACTCTATTTATCTTATTGCGACCGCCTTTTGATGCCTGAATTAGCCATTTATTGGCCTTGAATATCAGGGACTTAGTTCTTCTTTGGTATTTTCTTAGGAGCGATAAAGACGAACATACGCTTTCCCTCTAGCTTGGGCATTTGCTCGATGGTACCAAAATCCTCTAAGCGCTGTACCAATTTGAGTAGAATAAGTTCTCCTCTATCTTTGAAAAGGATGTTACGCCCACGGAAGTGAACGTAGGCCTTAACCTTGGATCCTTCCTTTAAGAACTTCTCGGCATGCTTTGCTTTAAAGTCAAAATCGTGGTCGTCGGTGTTAGGGGTGAATCGAATTTCCTTTAAAACGGTTTTATGCGTTTTCGACTTGATTTCCTTTTGTTTCTTCTTTTTCTCGTATAAAAACTTGTTGTAGTCTACGACTCTACAGACAGGAGGGTCTGCTTTGGCAGATATTTCTACTAGATCTAGTTCAAGTTCTTGGGCCATCCGAATGGCCTCGGTAGTTGGATAAATCCCATCGGCTATATTCTCGCCTACAAGGCGGACTTCCCGTGAGGTAATTTCTTTGTTGGTTCTATGTTCCTTTTCTCTTCGACGGGGAACAAATTTCCTTCTTCTACGCAAATTGTTTGTTTCGTTAGTATATGGTTGTCAGCTAAAGATAGAATGATTTAACTAAGCTTAGTTAACCTTGGTTCCAAGATTACTCATAAGTATCCTCTTTTTTAAGCATTTCAAGGCTTTCGGCCACAGATTTCGCTCCAATGTCGCCTTCTCCGTGCTTTCTTATAGCTACTGAGTCGCTTTCAGATTCTTTTTCTCCTATGATGAACATGTATGGAATCTTCAATACTTCGGCATCTCTAATTTTTCTGCCAATCTTTTCTGCACGAGTATCAAGCTCGGCTCGGAAGCCGGCCTTGTCTAAAGCGCTCTTCACTTTAGTGGCGTGATCCATGTACTTATCGCTAATAGGTAAGACCGCTACTTGCTGCGGCGCTAACCATAATGGGAAGTTTCCAGCATAGTGCTCTAACAGAAATCCTATAAATCTTTCGTGCGTACTCAATGGAGCACGGTGAATAATGATGGGATGTTCGGCTTCGTTATTTTTATTGGTAAATGTGAGGTCAAAACTTAGCGGTTGAGCAAAGTCAACTTGGTTTGTTGCCAGTGTAAACTCTCTTCCAATCGCACTCCAAATTTGAATATCAATTTTAGGTCCGTAAAAGGCTGCTTCATCTGCTACTTCTACAAATGGAACATCTGCCTCAACTAAAACTTGTCTCACCATCGCCTCGGTTTTTTCCCATAGCTCTGGCTTGTCTACGTACTTCTCTCCAAGCTTGGACGGCTCGTGCACAGATAGGCGCATCTGGTACTTTTCGATTCCGAAGATTTTAAAGTACTTCTGATAGAGTGCGTTGACTGCTTTGAATTCTTCTTCGAACTGCGAGTGCATGCAATAGATATGTGCATCGTTCATTTGTAGAGAACGCACGCGCATTAATCCAAAGAGCTCTCCCGACTTTTCGTATCTGTAGCAGGTTCCGTATTCTGCTAACCGCAAAGGCATTTCGCGATAGCTTCTTGGCAATGCGGCAAATATTTTATGGTGGTGCGGACAGTTCATTGCTTTGAGGTAATAAGTTGTACCATCTAATTCCATTGGTGGGAACATGCTGTCTTTGTAATAAGGCAGGTGTCCACTGGTGTAGTACAAATTCTCTTTGGCAATGTGTGGTGTGCGCACACGTTTATAACCAGCAGCAGTTTCAGAATCTTTTGCTAACTCTTCGAGTTTTTCTATGAGAAAAGCACCGTTGGGCATCCAAAGTGGAAGCCCTGGTCCCACGTCATCGTCGAATGTGAAAATGCTGAGTTGCTGACCGAGTTTTCTATGATCTCGTTTCTTAGCTTCTTCTAATAAGACAAGATGTTCCTCGAGCATAGCTGCTTTGGGAAAACTTACTCCATATAATCTGGTAAGCTGCGCATTTTTTTCGGAGCCTCTCCAGTAGGCTCCCGCAAGACTTAATATTTTAAAGGCTTTTATTTTTCCTGTATTCGGGATATGCGGTCCACGACAAAGATCGGTGAATCCACCTTGTTTATACAAAGTGATAGAACCATCTTCTAATTCGTCTATCAGTTCTAACTTATACTGGTCTCCTTTCTCCTTAAAATATGCTAAGGCATCTGCTTTGGATATTTCTTCTCTTTCGAAGTCGTTTTTTTGTCTAGCAAGCTCTAAGAACTTCTTCTCGATTTTTCCGAAGTCGTTCGCAGAAATTTCCTGATCTCCAAAATCAATGTCGTAATAAAAGCCGTCGTCAATTGAAGGTCCGATACCAAACTTTGCTCCCGGATATAAAGCTTCGATTGCCTCAGCCATAATGTGTGCTGATGAGTGCCAGAAGGTTGCCTGACCTTGTTTGCTATCCCAGGTATTTAGATTGATGTTACAATCTTCGTATAGCGGTCTGGAGGCATCCCAAGTTTCTCCATTTATATCTACGGAGAGTACATTGCGCGCTAAGCCTTCACTAATACTTTTAGCCACTTCCATCCCAGTAACGCCCGGATCAAATGTTTTTACCGCGCCGTCTGGGAATGTAATATTTACTTGCTTGCTCATTTATTTTGTCAAATTCTTAATTCTCTCAATTCCACGAATGGCATTTTCTAATTCACTATCAAATATCAATGCTTGTTCGAAGTCTTTTTTTGCTGCTTTGTAGTCTTTTTGTTTTTCAGCACTATGTCCTCGCATGTAGTAGCATCGAGCCGATGTCGGTGACACCGCAATAGCCATTCCAAAGTGTTTTTTTGCCAATTCAAGGGAATCTTGCTGCAAATATATGTAGCCTAGATTATAAAAGGCGTCTTCATTTTGATGATCGAAATTCAGTATTTCTCGGTAAGAAGCTTTTGCTTCCTCTTCCTTATCCGAATTTTGATGCAATATTCCTATAGCATATAGTATCTCCGGATTATCGGGCAGTACTCTCAGCGCATTCTTGTAATAGGCCAGTGATACTTTATAATTGTCTTTGGCATAATAATCACCTAAAAGAAACAAGGCTTCGTAATAATCGGGATCAATGGAAATTGCCTTTTCTAAACTCTGTTTCGCGATGTCCAATTTGTCCTGTTCCTTATGAGAGATGGCTCCGAAGAGATAAGCTTCTTTATAGTTAGGATTTGCTGCAAGGGCTTGTGCTAGGAAGGTGGATACTTTCTCATAGTCACGGATGTACAAATTCATTTTAGCCATCTCCAAGTTGAGCTCCGCGCTGTTGGGTAAGGCCTTAAGTCCATCTTCAACGATTCCCATAGCCGAACGCAAATCTTGCTGCTTAATAAAATGCAGTGCTCCTGTTAAATAGTAATCTTCTACTTTATTATTGAGTTGGATGGCTTTGTACAAGTCGTAGAATCCGTTTTCATCGTCGTCACTGGCTAGATAGAAGAGTGCGCGTTTGTAGTAGAGTGAGTCGCTTTCCGTGTTTTCCGCAATGGCATCGTTGAGTTGATCTAATGCTTCTTTCTGGCTTGGGAGTATAATCTCCTTCTTTACTTTAGGCTCAACTTCTGTCACGCCACGTTGATCGCCTTCTACTTTGCAGGCAAAGCAGGAAAGCAGCAAAAAAGCTATGATAAATTGAAATCTCACAGGGTGGAAGATAATTCAAGCATGGAACATTATTGATTGAATTATGCACTAGCTTTTGCACCCTCTTTTGCCCAAAGAATTAGGTTTCCATCACCCAATAACTTTTTTGCCTCAGGGAAGCAGGGCTTAAAAACTAGGTCGAAATAGTCAAAGGCTATTTTCTCCGCATTTGGGGTGGTTACAATAAAGTTAAATAGTAGATGTCCGCCTAGATTTAACAGTGGTTTTAGATTGCTTATAAAGTCTGGTTTTAAGAATGTGCTAGGGACTTTGAGATTTTTGAAGATATCTACAATAAGCAAGTCATACTTTGCAGCGCAGGATTCTGTGAAGGCTTGTGCATCTTGATGATGAAAGGTACACTGAGACGCAGTTCGAGGATCTAAGGTTCGCTCGGCCATCCTGATAATGGCTTGATCGTACTCGACCAAAGTATAATTCGCGGATTGATTGAAATCACTTCTGAGTATTTCACAGACGCTTCCAAGTCCTCCACCGAGTACTAAGACCTCTTTTACTTTTTTGTTCTGTAAATCTAGTTTTGAAAAGGCAGCGTTGAAAGCGTGGTACTTCTTTCCAAAAGAATAGATGGCATCCGTTGTAGTCAATTGATACGATCCACGAATCAGATTTAACTCGAGCGCACCGTTCTCATCGCTCTCTGTTTTAAGCAGATTTACGCTAATAAAACGGCTGAGCAGTTTTTTGAATATTCCCGGTTTCGAAAAATGAAATTCGGATTTTCTATTTGCTTCTTTCGTAATAGCGTAATGCAGTTGGCAAGAACTTTTCTATGTCTCTGATTCTCGTATCGTGGTTTGGATGGGTGCTTATGAACTCTGGTGGCTCTTGTCCCCCACTATTCTCACTCATACGACTCCAAAAAGGTGCGGCTTCACGAGGATTATATCCTGCAAGCGCCATGAAAATCAATCCTAATTGATCGGCTTCAGTTTCGTGCGTTCTTGAATATTTTAAGATTCCTAAGGAAGATCCTGCACCATAAGCTTGCATGAAAACTTGCTGTGTTTGTGCGGGCTGGTTGCGCGTCGCAACTGCAAGTCCCAGACCTCCCACTTGCTGCAGCAGGCCTTGGCTCATTCTTTCGTTACCGTGCCGTGCAACTGCGTGGCTAACTTCGTGACCCATTACTACAGCTAAGCCGTCTCTGGTTTTAGTTATGGGAAGAATACCAGAATAGATAACCACTTTACCGCCTGGCATTGCCCAAGCATTTACAGAAGCGTCGTCAACTAAATTAAACTCCCACTTAAAGTTCTGAAGTCTTTTGACTTGTTTGGTTTTGGTAAAATATAGGTTGACTGCTTCAGCTAGATCTGCACCTACTTCTTTAACCATAGCAGCATCGCTGCCCGAATTGACAACTTTATTCTCGCTGATAAATTGAGAGTATTGAGACAAACTCAAGGATAGCATTTGACCCGCAGGTAGCAGTTTTAACTGACGTCTATTTGAAATTGGAACCTTCGTACAAGATTGGAGAAAAAATCCTGCAAGCAGGATGAGAATTATTGACCTTTTCATAACGAGTGTTTTTACCTAGTTTAAGATGCAAATTCACCGCGGAAGTTTAATACTACTCTAGGTTTTCTTGCATCCTAAAGACAAAACTATCCTTTTTATTGAGCGTGCTGAGAGTGTATTGATATAATTTCTCTACATCCTTCTTTTTCTCGGTCTTTTGGCGCTTATTAGGCTTGATGTCATTAATGGCATCATTGAATTTCGCATTTGAAGAGAGCATTGACATAACGTTGTTTCGGTATTCAAAGAAGTACCACTGAGTTCTATCTGGGTCTCCTTCGGGTAACTCGGGATCAATGAACTCGTAGAATATATTGATGATGTCACCATTTTTGCGAGGCGTGAATTCGATATATCCATCGACCTTACGATTGATTTGACCTTCGCCAATATGACTTAACTCAATATCGCTAGTGCTGTGAAATGAGGCATCCTCTTTATCCCAGACAAAATCGATATTGCTCATCAACAAAGTATGACTCATTTTCTTGGGTCGCTGGAAATAATCGTTTCGGTCGATATAGTTTATTACCTCGTCTCTTTCCTTTTCATCGATTAAGTGAGAGATACCCGTTTTAAATCCATCGGTGTTGTAACTAAAATCGTCATTTTCAGAAGCCAATTCTCTGATGTCTCTGTACATCACTTCTAGTACATCTTTGTCTAACTCAAAGTCCATAGCCAACAACATATCATCCATGTAGAACTTGTCGTCTACACTTTCACTAAAAATTGAATCTGCACGGATTACTCTATTAAAAATTTGGTCTTCATCTTCAACAATGGCGCCTATCGAGTCTGTCTCAGCTTTATTCGCTGCAACCCAAAGTGTATCGTAGTTTACTTTAATTAAATTCGAAGAAACAGAGGCTTCATGCGTCATCTTTCCAATGAAGTCTACCGCTATTAGACCGTAGTCTGTAGCCATATTAAAACGTCCTATACCTTCTACTTTGTGTTCTTTATCAAAGATGGTAAGCAAGTTCGTGTTCGACGCCGTTCCAGCAAGCACATCTTCAGATCCAATTCTATAAATGGCATCTTTTGCATTACAATCCACTACACCTTCGGTATTAAATAAACTCAAGTCATTTGGCGATTCTTTGGACTGCAGGAAACTACTATAGGGTTTTAAATCTGCGTAGTCAAAATTAAAACCAGTGAACAAGGCTTGGTTTTGATCGTTGTATGGATAGTCAACGAATATGCTTATCTCATTTGGATTGATTTCATCTTCAAAACCAAACCAGTCGGTAGATAATTGTCTGGTTAATAAATCGATTTGAGCGTAACCGATGAAATTCAAAAATTTGTTTTTTGAATCGAGTTCACATTGCCCTTTGTAGCCTATATCATTGTTCAGCTTAAAGTTCATATCCTCAGGTATCAAAGTCTTAGCTATGGTATGTTGTACGAAATTTTTCTTCCTCCAACGCTTACGCATTTTTTCTGGCGCTTCTAGTAGGCAATAAATACTATCCAACCTTAAAGTTTGGTCCGCTACTGACGGAGATCTATAATTATAATCGCCTTGAGCGAAGAACTGCTCATCACTGGCTATGTCTACAGTCGCGTTGGTTATTTCGTGAAATCGGGTGGTAGTATCTACATAGATGAGTGCATTCTCAAAAGTCTGAATGGCTCCACCTGGCAGTAAGGTCATCTCGAAATTATTTGGAACGACGCTAACGTCGGCTACTACAACATTATCAACGCCTGTAAATTCAATGTTACCTTCATTCAGGTCATAGCGTGCTTCTTCGTACTTGAACTTAAAGTCCTTTTGAGACTCAACTTCTGTAATCATAAATTTATCACGCTCTGGGTTATTGATGGTTATAATATCTTTCCCGTAGTCCCAGAAAATGTCATCGGAGGTTGTGTAATAATCGTGATTCTTAAAATTGAGTCGCACCGTATCTAGCAGTGGTTGAAAGCGTCCAATTTCTTTATAAGCTTGAATATCAGCGGAGACCATTGAGCTATTAAAGGCTATATCTTCACTACCTGGTGTCTTAATACTCAATGCGGTACTATCCGTAATGAGATTCTCCTCGGAAAAACTAAACCTGTCAGACTGCAACTTGGCTTTTTCCCATTCGGCCGTACCAGAACTAAACATTCCCTTTGAAGTAATGGCCAGGTCTTCGTCAATGGTCATTCGGCCTTCGAACAAATCGAATGGTACTCGCGTAGCCGAGGCAATGAGGCTATCGGCGTATGGGTAATAAATGACCTGGTTGCTGTTACTTTTAACATCAGGAAATGAAAGTTCGCCTTGCGTCATTTTATTTACTAAAAAAGTATCTGCTCTACCGAAGGTGCTGTCGGGCAAAAAGACCAGATCATTAGATCGCACCTCAGCGGCTAAATAATTCAATCGACCTTGACCCGTTAGTCCACGGTTGTCCAAAGAAATGGTTCCACTATAGACATTTTTTCCCCCGTACATTGCTGTATTATCTGGCGCAGTGTAGGCGTCAAAACCGAGTGTTCTATCGGCCTGAAGGGTCAAAGTGTTCTCAAGCCTAGGGAATATATCTCCATAGACCATTATCCCAGAAAAGGCCATATCATCATGACTCAGTTCATCCATATGCTCGAGCTTGAAGGGATCTAACTCGAAATAGAATTCCGATTTACTATAAGCACCATTAAAAAGCTTTTCGTTTTCGTAATAGATATAAGAATTTACTTTCGTTTCGAATGATGGATACTCTGGGAATACTTCACGCCCAGATTTATTATCTGCTGGACTAATATTGAGCACACCAGTTAAGTCTTCAATTACTGTTGCAATCGGATCGGTAAGTACGGTTCGCTTGTCTTCCACATTATCGTCTTCCGGGTTTTGCGGTAAGTAAAAAAGCAGCTTTTGAGATGAGTCTATGTTAATCTTAAAGTCATCATATTTCACTTTAAAATTGGCATTAATAAAATCTGCTCGACCCGCAACGATATCCCCGTGAACGTCCATATTTCTACCCTCTTCCATTTCAAATGACTCTCGATAAGGAAACAGGGCAACACTCTGGCTATCACTAAGTACTATTTTTTCTACTCCTTTCACGCCTAGTTTAAAATCTTCGAGATCCAAACGGATGCTCTTATCAAAAGCATGAGAAAGAATTTTTAGATTGTCAAAATCAATTTCTCCTTTACTAGCGTCGATATAATCAATGACTTTCTGCCTGATGTATATCATTTGCGTTTCGGAATCGTAATAAATAAAACCGTCCTTTACCAATTCGAAAATCGTATTCAAGATTGTATTCACAGTATAATTCCCATTAATCATCTTCGCCAAATCATCGGCGGGAAGATCTCTGGTCCAAGCACTTTCAAAGTACTTTTTCATTATAGTCACCGGATCATTGGAGGAAACAACTTTATACTTACCTAACTTTCTAGGGTCGAAATAGTTAAACGATTCTATGGCAACCGGCTTGCCAGCCGAACGATTTAAAGTTTGAAGTTCTAGATAGGTTGAATCCAAGGTCCACAATAAAGCATCAACCCCTAATTCCAGCTTATGGTAGGAATCCATAAAGGCAATCTGAGAAGTAGCTTTTTCGTCTCGAACCAATCTTAATTCTTTTGAAGGAACGATGTAACCCAAGTTCAAACTAGGGTGATAAATTGAATCTTGAGCGAAGTACAAACTTACTTCGGTGTCGATAGCGTAAATACTCTTTTCCTTCTTAACCGCTATGTAACGTGACTGTGCGTTGAGAACAACATTTCCAGTATTAGAAACGAACTTAATAATTGCCTTTTGCTCGGGCGTGCCCATTACTACTGTCTTTGAACCGTGCTGACCGAAGCCACCAGTGAGCTCAACGTTTTTGGTCACTTTATCAATGACAAAGTCATGCTTAAAGGATTCGAACATGGGAAACTTATACTCTCCATTTACGGGGGTTCCTATCCGATCAATTAAGTCTCCTCGCAAAGGAGCATCGAAGTACTCGTCATTGAAAAACAAAACATCCTTTGCTACGTACTCAACTTGACTCAAGTCGAAACTATAATCTTTTAGCTCGCAATAAATGGAATTAAACTCGGGCCCTACTTTTTTCCAATCGACTATTCCTCCTTTACCAGACCATCGCTTCGTGAGCGGTTGATAAAGGCCATCTGTTTTGCTTATTCCGATGGTATCCTTTTTGGTATATCCGGTCAACCTAGTATCTTCCAGTTTTACCATGATACTATCCTTAGTATAAGTCATTTCGTATTTGCACGAATCCACGTACCAAGACTTTCCACCAATTTTTGAAAGTCTCCAGTCATTAAAGAAGCCATTACTGAAACCAAGAAAATCCTTGTACTTCTTGCTCTTACCTACGCCAAGATCTTTAGTTATGTTTTCACAAATAGAAATCCATTGCTTGTAGCCAGACGAATCCGTATTGCTTTTCCAGTAATTATTGTGGGTTTCAATCCATTCGGTAAATACAGGCGAGGCTTTCAATTTCTTCTTGAGCATCGCGTTGAACAGAACAGTCAAGTCATTGACCTGATGCTGCGGTATGGTTCCTGAGGCTATACGAGCTTTGAAATCGTCAATTTCCGCTTTGACCTCTTCCTTGCGAATATTTACAAAAAGCTGGTCTAATTGCTTGCTAAATTCTGCTGGATTATTTGTAAAAGTGACTCGTTGCCCAAATGAGGGGAGAGACGCTAAAAGAAAGACCAGGGGAAGTAATACTTTCAGATTCATCGAGTCACAATTTATTCTTTTTTTAGCCTATCGTGTATACAAGCAATACCCATTGGCCTTTTTCGTGTTGAGACTTCAATCTAAATCCAGACTTTGCGCTCAAATCCATCATTTCTTGCTTGTCCGAGCCCAATATTCCAGACATCAATAAAGCTCCCTTTGGTCTAAGAACAGCTCGTAAATCCATCATTGACTCCTTGAGCACGTTTTTATTGATATTAGCAAGAATAACATCGTATTTCTTACCTTTTAAATAGGTCCTGTCTCCAATGCTTATTTCAACAATAGTAGTGCCATTATTGCTTGCGATTTCAAGGGCATTTCGTACGGCATTTTCATCATAATCTATGGCATCAACTCTCTTGGCTTTCTTCATATCAGCCAACACGGCCAAAATTCCAGTCCCACAGCCATAATCTAGAACTTCCTTTCCCTCGAAATTCATATCCAACATCTCCTTTAACACCATAAATGTCGTTTCGTGGTGCCCTGTGCCAAAAGCCATTTTTGGCTCAATCAAGATTTCGTAGTCGAATTCACCCTCCACGTCGTGAAATGGTGCTCTAATAAGAATACGCTCAGCTACAACAACTGGATCAAAGTTCTTTTCCCACTCCTCGTTCCAATTCACTTCAGCAAGTAATTCAGCGGAAAGTAATTGAGCCTTGCCCAATGCTGCATATTTGCCAATCAAGGCTTCGCA
>CAZZIZ010000088.1:0-13811 GCA_964654535.1 uncultured Chitinophagales bacterium | reverse complement strand
ATCAAGGGCTTTTAAGTCTTCGTGATGTCGTTCGGTGAGCCTTTGCACGCCGAGCTTCCTGCGGTAGCTAGGTTTTCGGCCTGCCATCTGCTTCGTCAATAGACAATCCTATACTCAAAGGAATCCCTTCCGTGGCGCCGTGCTGGCCAACGCTTCTCACCTCTCTCGTCACGAATCCTTAAAGGCCCGTCCTGTTTCATCGCTAACTCTATTCTTCGTCGCTTCTCATTTTCTAACCGATTTCGACCTTAACTTAATGACATTTGGGACACGCCCATAATTCCTAAAATTCAAAATGGACTCAACTTACTGCGCTGCCTTGGAACTAATGACGTTGCCACCACTCTTCCGATCGATAATCCGTATAAGAAAACAACTCGCCAATTTTGGGTGTCAACACTTTCACTTTCAGTTCTTCGCAAGCTGCAGTGAATCGCTCCACCGGCTCCGTCCAAGTATGCGATGAAAGCGCAAAGCCGGCCCAATGCACCGGCATGATTACTTTCGCTCCTCCGTCCAAGGCGGCCTGAACACTTTCTTCGGGAAACATATGCGTCTCTGGCCACTTTTCATTGTACTGACCGCATTCCATAAATGCAAAATCAAAGGGTCCTAGTTTTTGGCCAACTTCTTTAAAATGATCTCCATATCCTCCATCGCCGCTAAACCATATTTTCTCGCTACTACTTTTAATAGACCAACCACCCCACATAGATTTCATACGATCGCTAATTCCCCTGCCAGAAAAGTGTCTTGTAGGAGTGTAAGTGATTTCCAAACTTTCTCCAGAAAATTGCTGCCACCAATCCAACTCTGAAATTTGTGCTGCAGGTATGTCCCAAGCCTCCAAGTGCCGGCCCACCCCAAGGCCCACAACAAACTGCTTTGTTTTCGACTTTAGTTTTTCGATACTTGCAAAATCTAAATGGTCATAATGATCGTGGCTCATCAAAAGCAAATCTATCGGTGGAAAATCGTCCAGCAGCGTTAAAGTGTCTTCCGTAAATCTCGCTAAGCGACTGGGCGCCGGGGGCGAAGCATCCGGGCCCATCATTGGATCAATCAAAACTGTTTTATCCGCAATACGCATCAATATCGCTGAATGACCGTACCAGATGATTTTTGCTTTATCCGCTGGCGTCAAGAAGGCCTCTAGATCAAAGGGCATCACTGGGAGCGGCTGCTTGGGTTGGCGATTTTCTCTTCCTTTAAACTGACTCAAAATTACTCCAGGGATGTCCCAGAAGTCGAGCATTATTTTAGTTCTTTCGAAATTTCTAAACCTACCTTTTATCCATCGCGGAGATTTTTGGTAGCGATCTAAATGTTTAGCTGAGATCGAGCCTCCGAATTGTTTTTTGAAATTTTTGATGTTTGGATTCGAATTTATTTGGACTAATTTACGGCTGTCAGGAGGAAGTTTTTAAGTGGATTTTCGTGAATATGGATATGAATCACTTAATCTCTTTTATTAAGCTACTCTCTCGATGCATCAATTGTCTTTGATTTAAGCATTCGCCCCTTCAAGTCAGCTCCCTAACAATACGAACTAAACTCCTAATTAGCTCCGCTGCATTGTTTAATTTGCCTCGGACTAGGTCATATTTTTAGACAATTGAGAAAGCGTATTGCAATATTATCCATTATCCTAATATGCATTGCAGGTAGGTCTGTATATGCCCAGGGAAACTATTATAACGGAGTCAATAACTTAGTTGCGAATGGAGCAGATTGTACGACGCTTAGGAACGCTCTTCACGATTTGATTGACGATCATACTGTGCGCTCTTATTCTTCTGTATTGGGTTTTATGTGCAACAACGATGTCGCCGCAAATGGAGTGGTTTTGGATCGCTACAATAACAATACTTCCGCCACTTGTTCGGGGAACAATTTACCGAGCTCCATGAATCGTGAACACGTAATGCCTTCTTCTTGGTGGGGCGGCTCACAAACGGTTACTCAGTTCTCCGACTACTTCAATTTGTTTCCTTGCGACGCGACGGTCAACTTTGATAAAAGCAATTTCCCACTTGGCGAAGTAAATATTTCAAACGCCGGCTATCCCCTGTCCTCTGTTCCGATGACCAACATTGGGACAGACCAATTGAACTGCACAGACAACAGCTCCAACACCTTTGACGATTTCGTTTTCGAACCAGACGATCTTTACAAGGGCGACTTTGCAAGAATTTTCCTGTATATGGGTGTGCGCTATCAGGATATTATTCTTAGTGAGAATTGGAAAGGGAGCAATAGTATAACCGATGGTGTCTTTAGTGGAAACAGCGAAACAGTTTTCGAAGCATGTTTTATTGACATGCTTCTGGACTGGCACAACTTTGACCCACCAAGTAGCTTAGAGATAAATCGAAATAACGCCATAGCACTAAGTTCTAATCAGGGAAATAGAAATCCATTTGTGGATCATCCTGAATGGGCGGACTTAATCTGGAACACTCAATGCTCTATTGTAGCAGGTCAATGCGACCTTCCGCTGAATTGTGACTTTAATCCGGTTCCAGTTACAACCAACGGAAGTTCCGACGGCCAATGGCTTTGCACGAATGGATCTTACTTCATAAATGCTTTCACCAATTCAAATGATCCGAGTGAACAGTGGTTGGTTTATGGACCGGTTGATTTAAGTGCTATCAGTCTTGCAGAATTGGTCTTAAACGTTCAGGAAGATTTTTCTGGGCCTGCTCTTGAGTTTTTGTATAACACAGGAAGTGGAAACCCGTTAAATAGTAACTGGCAAAGTGTAGGAAGCGTCGGAACTGGTATATCAGATTTGGCAGTAGACTATAGCGCTGGAATAGGAAACCCATCGGTTTATTTAGGCATTAAGTACACAGCTCAAGGCTCAGCAGGAAACACACAGTCATTTACACTAAGCAATTTACGCTTTCGAACTAGTTGTCAAACTGATGTGGCCGTGAGCACTAGAGTCTTTTTAGGGGCTTGTACTAATTTGTCTAACGGATTAATGAAGGATGACTTAAGAAGTCAAGGGCTTATTCCTACCACTGAACCTTACACCGGTTTGGGCTTCCTGCAAATTGGTGGCGGTAATGAAACTGTCTCTAACGCCGTTCTGGCCCTAAGCGGTTCTAACGCCATCGTAGATTGGATATTGATCGAGCTAAGAGACAAAAACAATCCTGCAAATATTTTGGCGACTCGTTCGGCACTTTTACAAAGAGACGGAGACATCGTGGATACGGATGGCCAAGGTCCGGTTCTATTCGATGTCGCATTCGACGATTATTATGTTGCCATTAGGCATCGCAATCATTTAGGCATTATGACCAGTAGTCCGCAAGACTATTCCACAGGTAATGGTCCGACCTTGGATTTTTCAAATGGCACCATTACCACATTCGGTTCTGAAGCTATGCGTTCTATTGGTACTGCACAAGTCATGTGGCCAGGTAATGGAAATGGAGATAACAACACAACATATCAGGGAAGTGGCTCTGATATTACGCCAATTACCCAAGCCGTGTTTAGCAACCCTTTAAACACGGCATTTCAATCTACGTATCCGTTCATGGTATATGACCCTGCAGACTATAATATGGATGGTCAAGTGATATATCAAGGATCAGGCTCTGACATTTTACTTATTACGCTAACGGTCTTCAGCAATCCATTGAATAGTAGTTTTCAGTTAACCTTTCCTATAGTCGAGCAACTGCCTTAAGTTCTCTATGACTTGGGTTCTAAATGAATGCATTAGAGCCATTGCTCAGAAAAATGGCAAGTTGGTCCTAATCAAACTGTTCTTACATTCTTTTATATCAAAGCAATTGCTTAGATTTAAACAAGATGGGCAGAACAAAAACATACAACGAAGGCGAAGTCTTGGAAAAGGCAATGTATTGTTTTTGGAATAATGGCTATACCAATACTTCGATTCGTCAGCTGGAAAGCGAAATGGGCATCAATCAATTTTCGATTTACTCGAGTTTTGGAAGTAAGTCTAATTTGTATTTAAAAGTGCTTGACAAGTACGTAAGCATGATGAACAGCACTTACCTAAAGGATTTGTCACAAGCTGATGCGGACATTCGCGACATCGAACGTTTTTTGGTCGACTTCGGAGTGGATATGGTAGCCGATAAGATTCCCTCTAGCTGTTTGATGATAAAATCGATGATCAACTATGACGTGTTTTCGCCAGAAATAAAGGAATCGATAGATAACTTTTCGAAACTAATGGACACATTGTTTCAAAGGGCTTTGAAAAACAGTGTGGCTAAGGGTTTATTGGGCGAAAGTATTTCGGTAAAAAATGAGTCTCAGTACTTGTTGGGGATTACCCAAAGCATATCCATCATAAACATGAATAAAAGCAAAGCAGAAATCAAAAAGTACGTAGCAAACTCTATTGCTAAGATTTAATATTTTTTTTCACCTTTTCTAAGCGTTTGCTTAGAAATACAAATTTCAGATTATGGCACATTTACCTTATGTCGAGTATGAAGATGCTCACCCAATTCAAAAGAAAGTTTGTGACGATGCCAAAGCCAGATTCGAGATGGTTCTCAACATCTTTAAAATTACCGGACATGCACCTGAAATGTCTCAAAAGATGTGGGACATCTTTTTCGAGATATTAAGCGAGGGAGAAGTTACCTGGTATGACAAGGAGTTACTCATTTTGAAAGCCACTAAAATGGGTGATTGTTTTTATTGCGTTACACAACATGAGGCGGTTGCCGAAAGAGTTGGAGTTAGCAGAGAGAAGCAAGCGGACATTGTAGGTGTGGAATATCAGAACAGTGAACACTACAAAGCAAATGAAGTAGCAATACTTGATCTCTGTATGCACATGATGATTAATCCTGAGAACATTCCAGCAGAAGCTTGGACTGCGGTGAAGAAACACTACAATGACGGTCAAATCGTGGAAATTGTAGCCACGATTGGTGCCTACTTACAAGTAAGCAAATTTGGCGATGCCTTGGGCGTAGAGCTAGAACCAGTTTGGGGCGGACACGAGCCAGTACTTTTCGCAAAAGAGCGTCCTAAGTCCAAAGTGGCTCAGGAACACTACGAACATTTTCTTTCACAAAAATCAGAAACCGCTTAGTTATGGCAGCAGTAAAATATTTAGAAAAACCAACAGCAGAATTACAGCCGATTTACGAAGCGGCGGAAGATCACTTTGGTCATGTACCAAACCTTGTAAAGGCTCTAGGCAACAATTTCCAAATGTGCCGAACCATTACTCATTTTATGATACAGTCTTTGAAAGACGGTCTTGTCGACTGGAAAACCAAGGAGTTGGTTATCATTAAAACTTTAAGGGCAATGAAGAGTCACTACAGTTTTGGCGCTCATCAGCAAGTGGCTTCACAGCTAGGTGTGAAACAAGAGCAGCTAAGTGATTTAGCGAACTCGCTATGGCGCAACAGCAGCAACTTTTCAGAAGGCGAAAAATTAGTTTTTGAATTGATAGAACAAATCGCCATTGATGCGAACGCAGTGCCTAAAGAGCTGTGGGATAAGTTGAAAGATCATTGGACTAACGGACAATTAGTTGAACTCAACGGGGTGATTTCAACTTTTATAATGATAGGACGTGTAGGCGATGCCTTGGGCGTAGTTGACAACAACTTGTTCAGTAAAAACTTGAATTAGTGTAAAAAGAATCCTCCCGTAAAGGTTCTTTTTGTTTTAATAGTCGCTTGAAGTCTTGCTTCGGGCGACTATTTTTTGCATTTTATTTTAGAACAGCATTCTTGTAATAGTTTACTCTTCCCAAATAGCACCAATGCCTGCATCCCAAAGCTGCTTATTGAAGTCTTTGAGTTTGGTATTCAAAAATTCTTCTCCAGTCTTTTTTAGCACAACCCACTCCTTTTCCAACTCTGCTCTACGATCGCGAGAAGGTTGATTAATTCTTGGAATATCGCTTTCATTATGATTGAGCATAAACATATAGTCAGCTGTAAACTTGTTCGGAAAATTCTCGACATCATCATAAGCTTGTGACTTTCTCTGCACCATTTCCTCGTCCCAAGTTTTCATTTCTTTGATCAGCTCTTCCCCTTTTACTTTTAACTGTTTATGCTTCTCACTCGTTCCAAGCTTCTTCAATACCTTTTTGATTTGGACTTGCTTTTTGTGCAGTGAATTACACATCTTATGCATTTCCGTGAGGTTACTTTCTACTTCACTCATAAAACTATCGTACTCGGCATAATCCAAGTTCTTCGGATAATTGGGATTAGGTAGAATTTCAAACTCTTGGGTGCTTTTCTGGTCTTCGTATTTTAGCGTTGCGCTATACTTTCCGGGTATGGCTTTGTGGCCGCGGAAACTGGCTTCTATATAAACATCTGGAATACCAGGCATCATTTTGTGTCGCGTGTTCCATACAAAACGATTTAAGCCTTCTTTTTTTGATAGGCTGTCAACTGCACCTGGCCCGCCATCCCACTTGCGATAGGTTTTGTCCTTTTTAGAAGTGAATGAATTGACAAGATTTCCCTTTGCGTCTTTTATGTCAATGGTCAAGTGTGTTCCGTTAGAAACCTTTGGTAGATTATAGTAAATCACCACGCCAGACGCGGGGTTTACACCGTGCAAGACATGCGTACCATTTGACTTTTTTCCATCCAATGGACTTCGACTGTTGTTGATGTAAATATTCTCCGGCTGATACAGTTTCAACTTATCATTCTCTCCATGTTGTCTCAGCAATCCGAGATCATCCAATACCCAAAACGACCTTCCAGAGGTGGCAATGGCCATATCGTCGTGTCTTATTATCAAATCGAGTATGGGAGTCGCAGGCAAATTTAGTTGTAGCTTCTCCCATTTCTCACCACCATTCCAAGAAGCATAGATTCCCGTTTCCGTACCGGCAAAGAGCAGGTCTTTTCTTTTATCGTCCTCTCTTACCACTCTGGTGAAAGCACCCATTGGAATTCCTTCACTGATATTTTTCCAGCTTTTTCCATAATTAGTTGACTTGTATATCGCTGGTGTTTTATCATCAAACTTATAACGCGTAGTGGCGATGTAAACCGTTCCTGGATCGTGCGGTGAAACTTCAATGGCATTGATCAAACATTCTTCGAGTCTAGAGGGTGTTATGTTGTTCCAGTTATCGCCATTGTCGCGAGTAACATGTACCAGCCCGTCGTCGCTGCCTGTGTAAATGGTTCCCGCTTCGTGCGGCGATTCTACAATGTAGCTAAGCGTACCATAGTTCTCTGCCCCTACGGCTTCATTGGTATAGGGGCCACCACCCTTGCCTTGCTTTTCATCTATGTTGCGGGTTAAATCGGGCGAAACTTCTTCCCAAGTTTTTCCCAGGTCTTTGGTTCGCAATAAATACTGCGCGCCGTGGTAATAAGTATTGGGCTCGTGTTGGGATTTTATGATCGGCGCATTCCAATTAAACAAGTACTTCATTTCTCGCGCTTCCAAGCCCAAATACTGAATCGGTGAAGACATTATTTTAGTTCCGGCTTTTGCTTCCGTATCAAGCGCGTTTATGGTTCCCAGATAAGAGCCGCCTACTACAATTCTCGGATCATCGGGATCGAAGGCGAGGAAGGCACTTTCGCCGCCCGCCGAAGCAGCCCAGTTCTGAGCGGTTATCGCTCGACCACTTATGTTTCTGTTTTCAATAGCCACCGAACTATTGTCCTGTTGCCCGCCATAAATTTTGTAGGGAAAAGAATTGTCGACGTTTATTCTATAGAACTGTGCCGTCGGCATATTGGCTTGGGTAGACCAGCTTTTCCCCTGATTAAAACTGATGGCCGCGCCTCCATCATTGGAAATGCATAGGTTATTCGAGTTTTGAGGATTGATCCACAGGTCGTGATAGTCGCCATGTGTCCCCGTAATACGCGTCCAGTTTTTACCCCCATCAATAGACTTCAAGGCAGGTGCACTGAGCACGTAAATCAGATTCTCATTATTGGGATCGACAAAAACCTCGATATAGTACCATGCACGCTGGGTCAGGCGATTGTCACCACTCACTTTTTTCCAGCTGTCACCAGAATTATTTGAAACAAACAAACCACTTTTGTCTTTCTGCGAATCACTTTCAATAAGTGCATAAACTTTGTTCGGGTTGGATCGTGAAACGGCTATGGCCATCTTTCCTTTTTCATCTGGAAGGCCTTTGTGAATTTTCTTCCAAGTTTTTCCAGCATCGCTACTCTTATACAATCCACTTCCAGGACCTCCGCTAATTACTTTCCAGGGTACCCGCTGATGTTCCCACATCGCGGCGTATAATACTTCGGGATTACTCCAGTCCATACTCAGTTCCGAGCAACCAGTTCCGTTGTTTACAAACAAGACCTTTTGCCAAGAGTTTCCTCCGTTTACAGATTTGTAAACACCTCGTTCGGCATTGGGACCATACAATGCACCCTGGGCGGCTACGTAAACGATATCTGGATTGCTGGGATGAATAATCACTCTAGAAATGTGTTGCGTTGCTGCCAGTCCGAGGTGCTTCCACGTTTTTCCGGCATCGGTAGATTTGTAGACGCCATCGCCATGGGAAGTCATCACTCCGCGCGGTGCGTGTTCACCCATACCGACATAAATGACATTCGGATTACTCTCGGAAACGGCAACTGCACCAACGGAGCCCGTTTTAAAATATTTATCGGAAACATTCTTCCAATGTTGTCCAGCGTCTTCTGTTTTCCATAATCCACCACCAGTCGTACCCATATAATAAGTTAAGGGATCACCGACAACTCCACTTGATCCTACCGATCTCCCGCCACGAAACGGCCCTATGTTTCGATACTTTACAGCTTTATAATAATTATTGGGTTGATTTTTCTTCAACTGATCCGTTCCTTGTGATTGAGCACTTAGCGGAAGGATTAGTAATAAAAGTAGTGCGATCGAATTTATCAGACTCCCCGACAATAGCTTGGAATCACAGTGATGACTGTTCATATGCTTTGATTTGCTTGTATTTCTATGTTAAGGTAATAAGGAGTGAAGGGAAATTTCCTAATAATTGGTTGAAGTGGTCCTCTCTTTCTGGAAATTTGACTTTAAATCCAAGTAAAGTACAATGAAATGCTAGGCATAAAAGGGCACGATCAGGATGTTTTTAGCAAAGGACATATTTGTCTCAAGTGAGTGGCGCTAAATGATTTGCTTGAAGGCCTGAATAGACTAAAAGTACCAGTAAGAAGAACATCATGCGGAAAAAAATTTCTGAACAGAAGGGCATGATTTGGTAGAAGAATATTTTAAAAGGATAAGAATTAATAAGCAAATGATGCCTTAGGAACTAATACGGGCAAGCCGTTGCCATTCGAAGCATGATGCATTCGACAGCCGACACCGTATTGTGGGCAAAGCAATCTAGCAGCAAAAGCCCTCTAATCCGTGTAGTTTAAAGCGCTTTATACGAACCTCACTTTTTATTTGGAACGTTCGTTCCTTTATTGTACTTTTGTGGAACAATCGTTCCTGATAATAATATCAGTAGTCAGATTTAGAAATTCTTAGTACAATGAAAAGAGCCGTCAAGATACTTTCAGGAATCCTCCTACTAGCCTCGCTAGCTTATGGTTTGCTATACCTTTTTGGAACAGTTGATTTACAAACTGATGAAGTAAAAAAGGACCCGCAGACAGCCAAAGCCAAAATGCTGATTCAGGAAATGGCAAAATCACATATGGTTGAAAACTGGGAAGGCATTTCTACCTATACCGTTCGTTTTCAAGAAGAGATGTTTGGTTTCTTGGGAAAATTTAGCAATCCATTTCCTGAGGCAAAATCGGTATTCGACATAAGCTATATTCCCAATACTTATGATGGCAGACTCACTTTTGTCGAAGGAGAAAACAAAGGTTTGAGCTGGGGCATCCAATCCTGGAATACCTATACCGCCAAGGAAAATGGAAAGCCGGTTTTTGCGGATGATGCGAATATCACTTTCTGGATACCGACCTATCAATATTTTGTGGAGTTTCCCAAAAGAATCTTAAATGCCGATGCCTTTGGTTATGCAGGTGAAAAAACAATAAACAATATTCCTTGCGAGGGCATTATCGCTTCTTGGAATACCATTGAAGCCCAAAGAGATATTGACCAGTATTTGATATGGATAGATAAAGAGACGAAGCGAATTGTGAAACTAGAGTATACGGTTAGAGATCAATACAATTTCGTCGTTGGCGCCGCGTATTTTAATGATTACAAAAACTTCAATGGGATTTTACTACCAACACAGTTACCCGTAGAATCAAATCTTCTTGGTGAAGGAGAATTCTTACATCAAATGAGCATCCTCGACTTTAACGGGAATACGCTGTCCCAAAAAGAGCTTCGTCCAAATACAACGCTTATGGCAAGAGGTGATGAAAAATAGCTGACAGGTATCTACAAATTGTAATTAAAACAGAATGGCACGAGTAAAAGAATTTAGCGAAACCGAAGCATTGGACAAGGCTTTAGAAGTGTTTTGGCAAAACGGCTATCACGCTACTTCTGCAAACGACCTGGTCAATGGATTGGGTCTAAGCCGATCAAGCATCTATTCTACATTTACTGACAAACGAACTTTGTTTATCAAAGCGCTTGAAAGATATAGTCAAAGAAGTATTGATAGTGTACTAGAGGTGATTGAACAATCAGATGATATTCCAGCCACTATGACTGTTATTTTAAAAGATGTCATCAAACAAGATTATTCTTTAGAGATTCCCAAAGGTTGTTTTGTGGTCAATACCGGAATTGAATTGGCAGCGCATGATGAGGAAATAAATAAGATGGTAAGTCGGCACATGAAAAAACTCGAATCTACCATAAAAACCGCTATTAAAAAGGGTCAGAGATTGGGGCAAATCTCCACCGATAAAAAGGCTGAAGTACTAGCTCGATTCATTCAAAACAACATTAGCGGATTAAAGGTTGCCGTTAAATCGCATAAGAAGAAAAAAGAGTTAATGGAGGTGGTAGACTTGTGTATCTCTGTACTAAAATCCTAATAAGAGATCTGTCAGATAATGCTATGAGCCTATTTCATATTTATTGTAAAGCCCAAATTGATCCAAGTATGTACTTCTATTCGTACTGAGAAATTATGAATGTCCTAAAAAAAGAAATGCTCTTGCCGAATGGATCGGTGTTAAGTAATCGGATCGCAAAATCTGCGATGAGTGAAAACTTATCTAACAAACACCATGAGCCGACTCAAGTATTGGTTCGTGTTTATAATAAATGGGCGCAAGGCGGAGCTGGTTTGTTGATTACCGGTAATATTATGATTGACTCCAATGCCATTGGTGAGCCCAGAAATGTAGTGGTCGAGAATCGAGACAACTTTGGAATCCTCGAACAATGGGCAGCCAGTGTAAAGGGGACCGACACGCAACTCTGGGCGCAAATCAACCACCCCGGAAGACAAGCGATGGAGCAAATCAATTCGACTTTAAAAGCTCCTTCTGCTGTTCCCCTAAAAATAGGAGGTAGAAAAAATGCATCCGCAAAGATTCCTGAGGCATTAAGCGAAAAGGAGATTTTAGACATTATTGACGCTTATGCCCATACCTCTCTAATCCTAAAAGAAGCAGGTTTTTCGGGAGTTCAAATGCACGGCGCCCACGGATATTTAATCAGTCAATTTTTATCGCCGCGAGCCAATATAAGAGCAGATAAATGGGGAGGCAGTTTAGAAAATAGAGCGCGATTCGCGGTGGAGGTATACAGAAAGATTAGAGAGAAAGTAGGAGACAAATTCCCAATAGGAATCAAGTTAAACTCTGCTGATTTTCAAAAAGGTGGGTTCTCCGAAGAGGAATCTATAGAAGTCGTAAAAATTCTTTCCAATGAAGGGATTGACTTGATCGAAATTTCTGGTGGCACTTATGAAGCGCCTGCTATGATGGGAAAGCGGAAAGCAAGTACTGTCAAAAGGGAGGCTTACTTTATGGACTATATTGAAAAAGCGAGAAAAGTAACCAATACCCCATTGATGCTCACCGGAGGATTTCGCACCTCTTCGGTTATGCAAGAGGCGGTTGCTTCTGACCAATTAGACATAGTAGGGATCGCACGATCCTTTGCCATCTACCCAAATCTTGCCAATGAAATATTTAACGAAAGTCGACTAAATTTTGAGACGGAAATCAAAAAAACCGGAGTAAAAGGAATTGATGGCTTGATGAATATTATTTGGTACGAATCGCAAATAAAACGAATCGGAGAAGGGAAAACACCCAATCCAAATCTTAGTGCCTGGACGGTATTTTGGAAATACGCCTGGCTGATAATGGAACAAAAATTACAGAAAAAATAGTCTCATCATTTTCACATAAAAAAAACAATTTCTATGAATACAACTATGAAGCTAGCTATAGAGGGCAAAACAATTGATACTGCGGATTCAGTAGCAAGTGAAGTTTTGAAAACGGCAAAAAAGAGAGCGGGTATGATTCCAAACATGTATGCAGCTATGGCAAACAATCCTGCATTAATAGATGGATATACTTATGCCTATGCATCTTTTAGGAAAAATGGCGGTTTTAGCGCCCAAGAACAAGAAGTCATTCTTTTATCGATGAGCTATGAAAATGGCTGCGAGTACTGTATGGCTGCGCATAGTTTAATTGCAGACAAGGTTTCGAAACTTCCTGAAGAGGTAACCAATGCTATTCGAATGAACCTTCCAATTGCCGATGAAAAATTAAAGGCCCTAAGTGATTTTTCAAAAGCTATGATTATAAAAAGGGGTCATCCCTCTACAGAAGAAATTGACAATTTTTTAAATGCTGGCTATACTCAGAATCATATTCTGGGTATTATTTCAGCAGCAGCCATTAAAACCATGAGTAATTATACCAATCATATTTTTGACATCCCAGTTGATAAATCTTTCGCAAGTCGATATTGGGAAAAACCATAAAAATCATTTTAACCATCTAAATTTTATCTTTTTTGTTAGACCAATAAACTATAGGAGTTATGAAAAATCTAGCCGACAAAGGCCTAAGGTCGCTTTACACACCTTTTAAAAGTATGCCCTACTTAGCAAGCAGAAACTGGGGAATCAACATGATGAACTTCTCTGCCCGCATTTTCAATGGAAATAAAATCAAAGGCTTTCATAATGAAGAGCGATTTATTCCAAGTAAAAGTGGAGGACCAGATATAAGAGTGCGCATATTCAAGCCATTGAATACTACAGGCAAGCTACCTTTGCTGCAATACATTCATGGCGGCGGGTACATTTTAGGTAGCCCGGAAATGACGCCGAATCTTGATATCATAAAGCAATTCATGGAAAAAAGACCCTGTGTCGTTGTCTCTCCGGATTATCGAAGAGCTTTGGATGCACCCTACCCTGCGGCATTCAATGATTGTTACGACACTTTCCTCTGGGCCAAAGAAAATGCTGAGGACTTAGGAATTTATGAAGACAAATTTATGGTAGCTGGGCATAGTGCCGGTGGTGGACTTACGGCTGCGGTTACGGTAAAAGCACGAGATACTGGAGACTTTAACATTGCTTTTCAAATGCCTTGTTACCCAATGATCGACGACAAACAGAATACCAAGTCAGCAATGGAGATGACCTCCGTTCCGGTTTGGAATACGGCATCAAACAAAAAAGGATGGGACTCCTATTTAAAAGGACTTCGAGAAAAAAATGAAGAAATTCCAGCTTATGCCGCTGCGGCAAGGAATAAGGATTATAGCAACTTTCCACCCACCATTACTTTTGTTGGAACGCTGGAGCCATTCAAAGACGAGACCATTGCCTATGTAGAGTCGCTAAAAAGCGCAGGTATAGATGTGAA
>CAZZIZ010000087.1:0-13930 GCA_964654535.1 uncultured Chitinophagales bacterium | reverse complement strand
TTGAAAAACCACCCACCTATACTACTAGCCTCTCAATCCCCGCGCCGCCACGACCTCATGCGTCAAGCCGGAATAGAATTCCGCGTAAAAAGCTCAGACGTAGAAGAAGTCGGCCCAGCACATTTATCTGTCTACGAGTTAACCGAACACATAGCTAGAATAAAAGCAGAAGCAGTCATTCAAGATCGCCAGCCGGAAGAAGTAATCGTTTCCGCCGACACAATAGTTCTGCTCAAAAACAAAATACTGGGCAAGCCTAAAGACCGCAACCAAGCTCGCGAATTCTTGCAGAGACTCTCAGGCACCACCCACGAAGTCATAACCTCCGTTTGTCTCCACAAAGGTGATAAAAGCCTCACCTTTAGCGAGACCACGGTAGTCTACTTCAAGAAGCTTAGCGAGGCCACCATTAACCAATATATCGCCACGGAAGAACCCTACGATAAAGCCGGTGCATATGCCATTCAAGGCCAAATAGGCCTGCGATCCATAGAGAAAATCGATGGCTGCTTTTTCAATGTAATGGGCCTGCCAGTTAGCCGTTTGATTGACGAACTAGACAAATTCTGAGTTTAAAGCGAAAAAGCGGGCATTATTCGTCCTCGAAATGTCCGAAAATCATGTGGTCTTCTACTCTTTTATCTATATTTGCGCCCCTTAAAAGAAGAATTTATGGCTCATCACAAGTCGGCAAAGAAAAGAATCAGACAGTCAGCGGTAAAGCGTTTACGCAACAAATACCGTCACAAGACTACCCGTAATGCGATCAAAGCATTACGCGAAGAAACCTCTAAATCTGCTGCTGAAAAGAAGCTTCCTGAGGTTTTGAGTATGATTGACAAAATTGCTCAGAAGAACATCATTCATAAGAGCAAAGCCGGTAACTTGAAAAGCAAGTTGACCAAGCACGTAAATGCCCTATGATCTCTCTAAGAGGTCAATAGACAAATAATAAATTAGCGAGGGAGCATCATCTGATGCTCCCTTTTTTTGTGCAGCAAACATTAATAACTAATTTAAGGATATGACCGAGCCAAAGAACTTAACGGAATCGAGCAAATTGTTGGAACAACTGGAAAGCTTGAACAAGCAGGTTTCTTTAGAGCAAAGAGACTCATCAGCCTCGGTACTTCAGTCTAAGGAAATTGAATCGAAGAAAAAGAATACTCCTCCTAGCGATTACATCCCAATTAAGAATTGGGCCGAGGAAGACCGCCCGCGCGAGAAGTTGCTCATGAAAGGCAAAGAGGCTTTGAGTAGTGCCGAACTTATCGCTATTTTAATGGGTAGTGGTAGCAGAAACGAATCAGCAGTTCAGTTAGCCAAGCGCATACTAGCCAGTGTAGAAAATGACATAGATCAACTCGCCAAACTTGGTGTAGAGGATCTTATAAAATTCAATGGAGTAGGCGAGGCAAAAGCCATAAGCATAATCGCTGCAATGGAGCTAGCTGGCAGAAGACAAGTCGCTGCAGCCAAGCGCAAAAAAATAACCAGTAGCCGAGATATATTCGAATTGCTGCATCATCAATTGCGCGATTTAAACCACGAAGAGTTTTGGGTTGTGTATATGAACCGCGCCA
Source organism: uncultured Chitinophagales bacterium (assembly GCA_964654535.1). Taxonomy (GTDB): domain Bacteria; phylum Bacteroidota; class Bacteroidia; order Chitinophagales; family UBA2359; genus CAZZIZ01. The sequence continues at coordinate 12,347 of CAZZIZ010000087.1, read as the reverse complement.
ACCTGGTGTTAGAGTTTGAACAAGTAAGCATAGGTGGAATGACCGGAACCGTCGCCGATCCAAAATTAATTTTCAATAAAGCTCTGCGTAAAAACGCCTGCTCTATAGTAGTGGCACATAACCATCCGTCGGGAAATTTAAAACCCAGCCGCGCCGATATTGATCTCACCAAAAAATTAAAAGACGCCGGCCAATTGCTTGACCTGCCTTTGCTCGATCATCTTATTGTTACCACCAGTGGTTACTACAGTTTTGCCGATGAAGCAATGATGTAGAGAAGCTAATTCGGGTATTAGAATGATAAATAGGGAGTGCCCCTGCTTATATCTTGCTGCGCAAAATAAGCAGGGTCGGGCTATCCATAACTCCGCTCACGCTCCGGTCGCACTCTTGTTTCGCCAAAGCAAAGCCATCTACCGCTAAGGCGGTAAGGATTTACTGGCTCAACAAAAGCGACTGCTCCCTTTGGTCGCATTATTCCTATCCCTCACTCGGGCCTAAATGCCAGAATATGCCAAGTGGTTGTTATTACTTAACCACAAAATGAAGTCTGTAAAGTTTACCGTACCGCTGCCATCGGCGTCGTAGGCGGCATAAGCGTTTAAAGCATTGTTGTTTTGTAACCAACGAATAAAGTCCGAAAAGTTCACGGTGCCGTTGTTGTCGTAATCACCTGAGCGCATGGAAAATGTGCCGCCGACAGAAGTTAGTTGGTCGATACCTTGCACTGTATTATTGCCAGTTGTAAAATTGTAGGGACTAGCATTGGGAATAGAAACAGTGGTCGAACTCATAATAGAAACATGACCGGCATGGTGAACCACCACGAAATAATTTCCGTTTGGAGCAGTGTCAAAGTTTACTCCCGGACTTCCAGATATGTCCATTATGTTTCCGTTCTGATCGACCAAAGCTGCCTTTGTATCAACTACAACTGATTCATTGTTTGCATCGCGTAACTCTAACAAAACCCAATCAACTGTGTTGCTTGGAATTGTGCTTATGGTTTCATTACCTGCGTAGTTGAACGGAGCGGTATTAAAAGGTTGACTCATTGGCAGTAAACCGTTAGCGGCTAAACTAGTAGACATTTGTCCACCATTTTGATATCCCTGGAGACCAATAGTTCCTTGAAACCTCGTTGCAAGACTTCCACCACCATCAGGCCCACCTGTAAATGGAGGGCATACACCTGCTTGATTTTGTATCGCAGCTATACTTGTCGGACTTAGACTGTTTAAGGAGCGGTCCTCCGGGCAAATAATGAAGTAGGTCGGAAAACCTAAAATTCCATAATCTGCTCCAGTTTGAGCACTTTCTATTATTGGAATGTCATTTCCTTGAATCCAATTTCCCTGGGTACCATTTGTATTCCCGAGCAAGTCCTGTATATCCGTGCTTGGAAAGCCCTCAATCATATAAATCCTGTAAGTGTCATCTCCATCCGGACCGTGTTGTGCGTACATATCTTGTAGCACTCCACCACTGTGCGCATTCCAACAAAGGCTACACCAGGTAGCAAAAAAGTCAATTATCACAGTTTTGCCAGCATCTAGATCGTCGTAAAGATTATGCTCCTGGCCATTTATGTCGGTTAAAGTCCAATCCGGTGCCGTCTGGGCATAACCGATGTTTGATAAAAGCACCAAGGCACAAACCGTTAAAATCGCAGTAATTCTCCCTTTCATATCAATCGAAAATAGGCCTTGAAAGCATTTAAAATCAATGAGAATTCTAAAATAATAGCAATAGACAGATGATTGACACGTAGTCACAAGGCTTAAACGAAAATGACTGCAAATAGTCATATTGCAGCAAGACTCGTTAATTATGCTTAAATCTTCTTACCAAGGTTTGATAAAACAAGAAAAAGGAACGAAATTGGCAGTATCAGGTTGCATAGAACTCAAGGAAAATGAAGAAATTTTACTTTTTAGCTTTACTTTTTGTCTCAAGCGTAGCTTTTTCTCAAAGCAGCCTGTCTTTTGAGGCTTCTGACGTTGTTTTTGGGGAAGGTCCAGTAGGAGAAGACTTTTTCATAGTTAGTGTTGATGTAACCAATAGTTCAGATCAACAAATGAATGTGCGATGGGAACGCGATGAGTCCAATTTATTTGAAGGTTGGGATACGCAGATTTGTGATAAAAACCTTTGCTACTTGAATTGGATTGACTCTGAGGTTTTTCTTTTAGCGCCTGGAGAATCTCATTTTTTGCAAGTTTACTTTTGGCCTAATGGCCTTGAAGGTTGCTCTCAGGTTACCTTAAACATATTTGATGAAGGAACCCCAGATGTTAACTTCGCTGAGCTTGTTTACTTTGGTAAAACCGTAAACGTTGAATGTGACGGTTTTGTTAGTCAAGCAGTAGGAATTGAAGATGAAGTAGTTCAAACATTGAACCTTTATCCAAATCCTGTAATGGGTGAGTTGAATGTTTCTATGACCAACATTAATGACGCTTCTACCATTGAAGTTTACAATTTGACTGGAAAGCTTTTAGATCGTATCGACATCCAAGACGAGACGCAAATTCGTATTGGTGCTTATGATTGGACAGAAGGAATGTATATTCTTTCTTTACTTGATGAATCCAATCGCGTTATCAAAACGCAACGATTCTCAAAAGTGCAGTAATAAAATATTAAACACTCTATTATAGAAGCGGCTGATTTCAGCCGCTTTTTTTGTTTAGCTTTGTTTCGATCTAATCAGATCAGGCGATAAAAAGCTTCGAGACGTATGAAACTCTATAAGAAAAGGAATCCTAAATCCTTTCATCTATATCCCAAAGAACTGTTTGAGAAGTTAGAGTTCGATAAAATTTTGGACTTGGTAGAAGACTTATGCGTAAGTCCCCTGGGCGTAGAACACGTCCACAAGATTAAGTTCTATACCGACGCAGACGACATTCAGCGCAACCTTCACGAAACCAACGAGTTTCGAATGCTCCTGGAAAATCCGCAAAAACCATTTCCACAGGAGAATTACCTCGACTTGAAGTCCGAGATGAAAATTATGGAACTGGAAAACGCTGTTCTGACCGAAGATCAGCTCTTCAAAGTGCTAAAGGTTATAAGCGCAGTACAGTTAATTATAGCCTTCTTTTCAGGAGATGATAATGAGGCTCGCGAGCTATACTTGCACTTGTTTCGCATCATCAAAAAGTATGAGGTCGACAAGGACCTGCTTAATCATATCAAACGAGTCATTGATGATGAGGGTAAAATAAAGTCTAGTGCCTCCAATGAGCTGACCATTATCCGCAATCAAATCAACGGAAAATTCCAAGAACTAAATCGCACCTTCCGAACCGTAATTCAAGAATACAGAAAGCGAAAGTGGTTAGTCGACGAAGGCGAGAGTATTCGTAATGGTCGTAGAGTACTAATGGTACAATCCGAGTTTAAGCGAAAAGTCAAAGGGGTTATCCTAGATGTTTCTGCATCAGGTAAAACCACGTTCATTGAACCTGACACTACGCTACAAGTGAATAACGAACTGGTAGAGTTACAAAATGATGAGCGAAGAGAAATAGAAAAAATACTACGTACGCTTACTGCGGAACTGCGTCCACACGTAGATGTGTTTGGGGGCTATCAAAAATTACTAGCTAAGCTCGATTTTGTTCGCGCGAAAGGCTTGCTCGCACAAAAGTTAGATGCAGCTATGCCGAGTATTAGCCCCGAAAGGGTAATGGAGCTGAACTTGGCCTACCATCCTCTTTTATTTTTAATCAATAAAAAAGCCAAGAAAAAAACGGTGCCGCTTTCTTTGCGACTGAGCATTGCAGATCGCATCTTGGTAATCAGCGGACCAAACGCCGGAGGGAAGTCGGTTGCACTTAAAACAGTGGGCTTACTACAACTAATGTTTCAAAGCGGGATGCTTATTCCCGCAGAAACCTCTTCGAGACTCTGTATTTTCAAATCCATTTTGGTAGATATTGGTGATGAGCAATCATTGGAAAATGATTTAAGTACCTACAGTTCGCGTCTAAAGAACATGCGACACTTTATAGAATTTGCCGACAACAAATCAATGGTACTCATAGATGAGTTTGGGTCCGGAACGGACCCAAAGTTCGGTGGCGCTATTGCAGAAAGTGTTTTGGCTGAGTTAAATCGAAAAAGAGTCTATGGCGTGCTGACTACGCATTATAGTAATTTGAAAATTTACGCCAGTCAGACTTCAGGCGTTATCAATGGAGCTATGGGTTTTCATAAAGAGAAATTGGAACCTATGTACAGCCTGGAAATAGGAAAGCCGGGTAGCTCCTTTGCATTTGAGTTGGCCAGTAAGTCTAAACTAAAGCAAGAAGTTATTGATGAAGCTAAAGAGCTCGTAGGAAACGAGTACAAAGAGTTCGATCAATTACTGAGTAGCTTACAAATGGAAAAGCAAGATCTAGAAGAGCGGGTGGCTGCCATCGCTGCTCGTGAAGGAGATTTTAAGCGTACAAAAGACGAATTCGAGCGAAAGCGTAAAGATTTCGAGAAAAGAAGAAAGTCGATTTTGTTAGAAACGGAACAAAAAGCTGCGGCCAACATAAAAGAAACAAACCGCCGGCTAGAAAATATGGTGCGCGAATGGCAAGAAGATAAAGCCAATAAGAAAAAGGCGGCCGCTATTCGAAATGAGCTTGCCGATATGAAAGCGGAGAAGGAGGGCACGATTGAAGAATATCGAGATGTAGTTCTGCAAAAGGATTCGGTAGGAGAGCTGGTCGAAGGTGCCAGCGTGCAACTGCGGACAGGAGGAAGAAGTGGAACCGTACTCGAGTTACGTAAGAATGAAGCTGTCGTTAAGTTCGGCTCACTAAAAACCAAAGTGAAGCTAAAGGAGTTGGTAGTTGTGAACACTCCTAATCGCACAGTAGCACCGAAGACCTACGTGGGCGATTACCACGAGTTATCTCGCACCGCCGCATTTAGCAACAGCATCGATGTTAGAGGAATGCGCGTGGAAGAAGCAATTAAGCGGGTGGAGGAGTTACTCGATAATGCCTTGATTGTAAATGCCGATGAGTTGAAAATTATTCATGGCCGTGGTACTGGTGCATTGCGTCGTACCATTCGCAATACTTTTAAAAAGTATGATGCTGTGAAAAATATTCGCAATGAAGATCCTGAATATGGCGGAGATGGTATTAGTGTCTTTGAACTAGGATAGTATCTATTTGGTCTTGACTATCAATTCGTCCACTTTGGAGTTTAGCCAAGTAATATCAATCATTCCCTTTTCTGCGTTCATTTGACTCTTAACCTTTTCGGGGTTTACAGAACCCCCTAAGCGTATACGGCTAATGCGTTTTAAGTACTTTATGAAATAGCCATAGGCAGTTTTTCTATCCGAAGACATTTCTTTACTTCTGCGTAAGTATATGTTGAATGAATCAAAAAGTGAAAACAGCGGAATCATTTCCTGTAGTTCATAGTAGGTCTTCATCATCAAAGTTTTGGATTCGATGTGATAGGCCGTTTCTGACAAGCTTACCTTCTGGAGAAAGGATAATGTTTTATCATACTCCTTTTTATGAAAGAACAGACTGGCAGAGTTAAAGTTGAAGGCGTTTTTACGGAAGTCAGGGTGTATGCGCTCTCGATATTCCTCCAAGAAATTTTCGCCATAGTCCGTAAAGCCTAGTTTGCAGCAAAGCGAGATCATGTTTTTATAATCCCACTGAGGTAAATAGCCGCTTCTAAATATCACTTCCCGCTCAATCATCTTTTTGTACAGGTCAAAAAGTATTTCGAGGTATTCCGGGCGACTACTATTTATTTTTTTTACGCAGTAGTTCCGAGCAAAACTATAAATCTCATTAAGCCCTTCAGGACTAAACTCCCCGTGGCAGTTGTCTAAATCTGCGACCAGATCATTATAATGTGCTTCTTCCTCTGGCTCCAAGAGCGTCAGTAATATTTTCCGATAAATTCGGATGAACAAAATTTCCTTTAGCTCACTGTTATCGATTAGTTCAACGATTCTGTTTAGAAAAATGGGTTGGTAGTCACTTATACGTAAGTCTCGAAAATTTTGGAGCAAACAAGTGGAGCGCAGTTTGGAGGCTATGTAAAACTGGTCGAGTTTATCCATATTCAGCGCCAACAAATCTGCACGCGAACGATCTAACTTTGCAAACTCAAAATCGGATAAAATTTCGCTCATCCGAAATTGGTGCAAATAGAAATTGATATCCTTAACTTTTTCTTTGCTGAGCTTTTTATTCTCTTTGTCTAAAAGGCTAACAAAGAATTTTTCTAAATCGCGATCACCATAGGATTGTAATAACAGTGAAGTTCGTTGACGTTCGTTTTTTTCCAAGCGCGCAGAAATAAGATACTCCTCCAAAATCTTAGTGAAGTCAGAAAGTAAATAGCGGAGTAGCTTCTCGTTGTATTTCTCTTTTGGAAAAACTTTCTTGAACAATTCCGTCCGTTCTAAGTAAGGCTGATCAAATTTTGGGTGCGCATTTTTCAATACCTCGAAAAGTAAAAGCAACTCCGACTGATCCTTTCTAGAAGCCAAACGCACCAAAGGTTGGAGCTTTTTGAACTCTTTTGGCTTGAAGGATTTAAGAATGGCAACGGGTTTACTCTGATACACGTATTTAAATTAGCGACTTAATCACGACAATATTGCCAAAAGAACAACATTTATTTCTAAAGATATAAGTATAAGTTGCTGAAAATCAATGGTTAATAATATTTATGAGATTCCGATGACAATTAAAACCACCGATAAAGTGGCAAATCTGTCCTTTTATTTGCGTCAGTTTTTTCTGAGATTAGAATGGAATCTTAGTCACAACCTTAAATTTTAGCTTATGAAAACTCGACTTTATCAAATGATCATCATACTCCTTGCGGTATTTTGTATCCAGGACAGTTTTGCGCAAGGTGCCTTAGACGAAGGCAGACAAAGACCTATTGACGATGCGATCATAGGAGGAGCAATTATGAGAACAGATGGGCCAGCCAACGTGGCTATTGATGAAATCATCACCGAGTTTGAAACCGATCAAGACGAAGACGAGGATGAAGAAGAGTTGGAAGACGATCGTCATATCAATCTTGACAATCTTACAAACAACCGATTGGAGCTGTTTCCTAATCCGGCTTCAAACGTATTCAACTTAGTTATGAGTACAAGAGGCGATTACCAGATTAGTATTTATGATTTATCTGGAAAGTTGATAGACCAATCTTACCATACAGGAATAAACAGCATTTCAATAGACGTGCGAGACTATACGCCAAGTCTATATCTCGTTCATATTGAAGGAGCTGAGATTAACGAAACTCAAAAACTAAAAATCTCGCGCTAGAAAAATTTACTTTATCAACGATATTTAAAAGCCATCTCACTCTGTGAGATGGCTTTTTTGATTGAGCGAATATATTGTCACCCTAATGCAATGTTATAACTATCACAATTGCAGTGATTTATATCATTTTTGTTGCCAGCCTATCAATAGAAATCCCCGATAAACTCGTGAAGATGCCTGTTTTTTGTAATTGTTAAACCAGCACTTCTCAAGTAGATTAGATAAAATTTCAGACTATGAAAGGCTTTAACAAACTAATCTTCCCCTGCCTAATTATCGCGCATATTATCATTCGTTTTGGATTGAGCGACCAAGACGTCGCCAGTGCTCAAACCTCAGACCAACTCATCTGTTCATTTGAAGAGCAACTGCACAATCAAGAAGGAGTCAGTCAAGAAGAAATTCTGGCTATCATCGAATGATTCATCTGGTTATTTTCGACTACAATCAAGTCTTTCTTTAACCCTGTTTGATTTGATATATTTAGACCACTCTAAATAAATTATTTGAACAATCGCAAAAATTGGATTTACCTTTGCGCGATGCAAATAATCACTAAAACCCTCCTTTTTTCACTCATTTTACTTGCTTCTTGTGCCAGCCCCTCTTCAGATACGGCAAAGAGCGATTTAGACAGCAAAGAAAAGGTCAAAGTCGTATGTACGACCGGAATGGTGGCAGACCTAGCTAAGAACATATTAGGTGAGCACGCAGAGGTAGAAGCCCTAATGGGTCCAGGTGTTGATCCACATCTCTATAAACCGACTCAAGGAGATCTGAATAAACTAACCAAAGCCGATATCATATTATATAACGGTTTGCACCTCGAAGGAAAAATGCAATCCATTTTTGAAAAAATGGCAAGCAGCAAACCAGTTTACGAGCTTACAAGTTCACTCAATAAGTCAAAACTAATTACGGTCAGCGAAGACGAACTCTATGATCCGCACGTTTGGTTTGATGTTGCTATGTGGAGTAAAACCATTCCCGGACTAGTAGATTTTCTAAGTGAAGCTTTGCCTTCAAAATCAGCAAGCTTAAAAGAGAAAGGCTCAGCTTACAATAAGCAGTTGCTAGACCTAGACAACTGGGCGAAAAAAATGATAAATGAAATTCCAGCTAAAGATAGAGCGCTAGTTACCAGCCACGATGCCTTTGGATATTTTGGTGGTGCTTACGACATACAAGTGAAAGGCCTTCAGGGCATATCAACTGTAACCGAGTTTGGACTAAAAGACGTAACCAACATGGTAGACTTTCTTATTAAAAATGATGTTAAAGCAGTTTTCGTAGAAAGTTCTATGCCTCGCAAACCACTACAAGCGGTAATAAAAGGATGCGAAGAAAAAGGACATGCCGTCAAAGAAGGAGGATCTCTTTTCTCCGACGCTATGGGTTCAGCAGGAACGCCTGAAGGAACTTATATCGGAATGGTTAGGCATAACGTCAACACCATTCATAAGGCCTTAAAGTAGCCTATGTCTAGCACGCCTCCTCCAAATCAAACCGTAAAAGAGCAATACATAAGCGATCCATCCTTAGTGGTGCACGACCTCATGGTTAGCTATCGTAAGAAACCAGTCCTCTGGAATATCAATTTTAAATTACCTAAAGCCAAGCTCATTGGAATAATCGGACCCAACGGAGCAGGGAAGTCTACGCTTATAAAAACAATAATGAATCTCATCGAGCCAAGAGGTGGAACGATTCAAGTATTTGGAAAAGGCTTAGAAGAGGTCAGAGATGAAATTAGCTACGTGCCACAAACCGAAACAGTAGACTGGGATTTCCCTGCGAGTGTAATGGACGTGGTTATGATGGGACGCTACGCACATCGTGGATTCTTCCGTCGCTACAATTCGGAAGACAAGGCCATTGCCAAAAAGTGCTTAGAAACTGTAGGTATGCTCCCTTATGCCAAGCGCCAAATTTCCCAACTGTCAGGCGGTCAGCAACAAAGGGTTTTTGTAGCACGTTCCCTTGCACAAGAAGCATCGCTATACTTTATGGACGAACCGATGGCTGGTATCGACGCTTCAACCGAAGCTTCTATTTTGAAACTGCTGCAAGAAATGCGCAACGATGGTAAAACCATTTTGGTTGTTCATCACGACTTGCAATCTGCCTACGAACATTTCGATTGGATCATTTTTCTCAATACGCGATTGATTGCCTACGGCCCAACAGAAGAAGTGTTCACCGAAAAAATTATTCAGCAAACATACGGAGGCACGCCAGCCATCTTGAGTAGCGTAGCCGAAATAATAAAGCAAAAGGGACTCAATATTCATTGAGCTTATGTTAGGCCTCTTAGCATTCATCGATTTAACTGACCCCAATGTTCGTTGGGTGTTTTTAGGCACCATGCTCATTGGTCTAAGCTCTGCCGTGGCTGGTTGCTTTATGGTGCTTAACAAAAAATCACTTGTAGGAGATGCCATTTCACACGCAGTACTTCCAGGCGTGGCATTGGCCTTTATACTTTTTAATACCCGCAACCCTTTAATATTGCTAGCTGGTGCGGCTTTAACTGGCTGGCTTTCCATCGTGACCATCGAATGGATCATAGAAGAAAGCAGAATTAAAAGCGATGCGGCAATTGGTCTTGTGCTTTCCGTTTTTTTCGGAGTAGGCATTTTGCTCTTTACTTCTATTCAGCGAAGTGGAAACGCGAACCAGGCTGGACTAGATAAGTTTTTGTTTGGAAACGCAGCGAGTTTAATTGGCGCCGACTTGTGGACTGCCCTAGGCGTAAGCATTTTTGTGCTCACAACCGCGGCGCTTTTTTTCAAGCAATTTCAAATCTATTCCTTCGATCCTTTGTATGCCGAAGCCATTGGTTTGCCAGTTAAAGGCATTCGCTTTTTATTATCATTTATTACTGTGCTCGTCGTAACCGTCGGCATTCAAATAGTAGGAGTGGTTTTAATGTCAGCATTGCTAATTACTCCAGCAGTTGCAGGCAGATACTGGACCGACGACCTAAAGTCAATGATCGGTCTTGCGTCCATATTCTCGGTGGTTTCCTGCATTGGTGGTGTGCTTGTCTCCTATTTGTTCGCTAAAATGCCCACAGGCCCTTGGATCGTAGTCATTCTCTCATTCTGCGCAGTTGCCTCCATCATCTTCGCACCAAAAAGAGGTTTCCTTTTTCGTTGGATAGAAAACAGACGACACCAACAAAAAATAAAAAACGAAAACGTAATTAAAGTGCTTTATCATTTAGGAGAAGGCGCCGGAGACTTTGACCATTTTTGGGATACAGCAAGCATACAAAACAGAAAAAGACTCGATCCCGAAATACTAAGATCGAGTATAGCGCAATTGCGTAAACAGGAACTAGTTGATCAAGATGGTCAGAGTTGGAAATTGTCAAAAGCAGGATTGGAAGAAGGCAAGCGTATAGTAAGGCTGCACAGATTGTGGGAGTTGTATCTGACTAAACATTTGGCGATAGGTTCAGATAATGTACATCAAAACGCAGAAGCCATTGAGCACATTATTACCCCAGAAATCGAAAAACAACTGGCTGAGTTTTTGGACTTCCCAGAAAGAGATCCGCACGACAAAGAAATTCCTGGCGTAAAAAATATCGAATGGAATTCTTAAGCGATTTGTTTTCAATCAATGCCTGGTGGATTCTTATAACCGCATCTCTAGTTTCGGTGAGCTGCGCCTTGCTCGGTTGTTTTTTAGTGCTCAGAAAAATGGCAATGGTCGGAGACGCTATCGCTCACGCAGTGTTGCCCGGTATTGTCATCGCCTTTTTATTTAGTGGCTCCTTTTCCTCTATTCCAGTTGTGGTCGGCGCCACGATAATGGGTATTGTTTGTGCAGGTTTTATAGAAGCCCTGCGCAAAAAAGGAAATGTCCAAGCCGATGCATCTATCGGTATGGTCTTTACTTTTCTATTTGCCATTGGCGTAATTCTTATCGCTTACTACGCTGGCAATGCCGACATAGACCAAGACTGTGTGCTGCACGGAGAGCTAGCATTTGTGCCGCTCGACACTTGGGTAACCGCTACAGGATTAAATATGGGACCGCGTCCAGTTTGGATTTTAAGCATACTCCTAGTCATTGTCTTGGCCGTCGTTTTCATTGGTTACAAAGGATTATTCATCACCACCTTCGATCCCGACTATGCGCAAACTGTAGGAGTCAAAGTAGATTGGTGGCACTACTTATTAATGGCCGCAGTGTCTATGGCTTCAGTAGTTTCCTTCGAGTCGGTCGGTGCCATACTCGTAGTTGCATTTTTGGTTGGCCCCGCCGCAACGGCATATTTGCTCACCAACAATCTCAAGTTAATGCTGATTTACTCCTCACTTATTGGAGTGCTGGCTTCATTTCTAGGTTATTTTTTAGCAGTGTATTTAGACGGTTCTATTGCAGGAGCTATTGCTACAATGATTGGCGTACTCTTCCTAATTGCTTTTTTGTTTTCGCCTCTCGATGGAATCATCGTCAAGAAGTACCGCAAAACCGATATCGGTGTGCATTAATCTTTTACCACCAGCAAGTTATTACTCACCTTTTTCGAAATCGTCTGTTTGTTTTTCTTGTTGACCAGCAAGTCCACACTTTCGTCGTAATCGTGCTTTGCCAAAACTTCAATCGTCGTTTTTAAAGTAAGCCCTACAGAATCGAGGTATTTTAAAAACTCATTCGAATCCTGGTTAACGCCAACAACAATAGCTTTCTCTCCAACCACTAAGTCCGACAGGTTTTGTTGCACCTGCTCAATTATGTTTCCATCCTTATCAGGAATAGGATCACCGTGCGGATCGAAACGTGGATGGTCTAGAAATGCATCAAGACGATCCGTAAGCTCATCACTTTGTATGTGCTCTAACTGCTCCGCCATATCGTGAACTTCGTCCCATTTGAACTTTAGTTTTTCTAACAGAAAAACTTCCCACAAGCGATGGCGACGTACCAATTTGGTCGCAACCTTGTTGCCCGATTTAGTAAGCACCACACCACGATATGGCGTATAGTCCAAGAATTTTTTAACGTCAA
>CAZZIZ010000086.1:0-13958 GCA_964654535.1 uncultured Chitinophagales bacterium | reverse complement strand
TTTCAATCCACGTTGGAGACCTTTGGTAATGCAGGGAGCATTCGTTTTTTCCGTACGGAGCTAAGTATTACATATTGCCTCATAGTATTTTCTTAATTTGTAGAACGTGTAGTTTCACAGGCTCACATTTTAGCCAATTTCAATAAAATGGAAATAGAGAAAAAATATAGAACCTGTCACCTGTGTGAAGCGATGTGTGGACTTGAAATCCATATTGAAAACAATGAGGTGCTTGGTATAAAAGGGCACAAGGAGGACGTCTATAGTAAAGGGCATATCTGCCCCAAGGGTGTGGCTTTAAAGGACTTGCACGAAGACCCGAATAGATTAAAAGTGCCAGTGAAAAGAACATCTAATGGCTGGGAAAAAATATCTTGGAAAGAGGCTTTTGATTTGGTCGAACAAAATTTTAAGCAAATAAGAAAGAAATATGGGAATGATGCCATTGCAACATACACGGGCAATCCAACGGTTCACAATACCGGTACGGCACTTACGCTGTATGACACTATTAATGCCATCAATACCAAAAATAGATATGCTTCGCATAGTTTAGATTCCGCACCCGTATTTGTCGCAAATCAAATGATGTTTGGTCATGCTGTTTTGGCCCCCATACCGGATATAGAAAACATTGATTATTTTTTAATTATTGGCGCAAACCCGGTCGTTTCGAATGGAAGTTTCATGTCAACTCCAGATATAAAAGGAAAGATAAAGACCATTCAAAATAAGCAGGGGAAAGTAGTGGTGATCGATCCACGAAAAACGGAAACTGCAAAAAAAGCAAGTGAACATTATTTTATTATTCCAGAGAGCGATGTTCTCTTGTTATTGGCTATTGTCAATGAAATTTTTAAAAGAGATAAGGTTGTAAATTCCAAGGTTCTGTCTTTTACAGAACATGTAAATGAGCTAAGGGATATAACCAGGGCATATACAATAGAGCGTGTTGCTACTCCGACGGGAATGACGGTGACGCAAATCAATCATATCGTTGACGATTTATTAAAGCACGAGAATGCGGTAGTATATGGTAGGTTGGGAATCAACACTCAAACATATGGGACCTTGTGTCAATGGTTAGTGAACTGCATAAATATCCTTATTGGAAGTATGGATAGGAAGGGCGGTCTACTATTTACCTTACCTGCTATTGATTATGTAACCCTAATGGCTCACGAATCAAAAATGCACCGCTATAAAAGTCGAGTGGGAGGTTATGACGAGGTAGTTGGTGAATACCCAACGGCTACCTTGGCTGATGAAATTCTGACTGAAGGAGAAGGCCAAGTTAGGGGTCTATTGACTATTGCTGGTAATCCTGCTCGCTCTGCACCTAATTCGGATTTAGTTGAAAGAGCTCTTGAAGACCTGGATTTTATGGTTGCAGTAGATATGTACATCAATGAAACTACGCAGTATGCCGACGTTATTCTACCGCCTGCCGTAGGACTTGAGACAATGCACTATTCATTTGTCCTACACATAGTAGCTACTAAGAATACAACCAAATTTAGTTCGGCACCTTTAAGTATATCTAAGGAGCAACGCTATGATTGGCAAATAATGGGTGAGCTTCAAAGAAGACTGTTTGACGGTAACATCATAAATAGATTGAAAAGCAACTTGCTGTCCAGGATTCATCCTGAAACCAAACTGGATCTTGCATTAAAAACAGGACCTTATGGTATTTGGAAAGGCCGATTTTTCAAAAAAGAAGGCATTAGTTTAAAACGATTGAAGGAACTTAAGGGTGGAATAGAATTGTCAAAACTTGAACCGGTATTTCCAAATCGCCTGTTTACAAAAAATAAGAAAATAGAGCTCACACCTAAAAGGTTCATTGAAGAATTGGAAAGTGTAGATGTGTTATTTGAGAGCTCTAATTCTGATGATTATCCTTTTAAGTTAATAGGAAGGAGACACTTAAGAAGCAACAACTCGTGGATGCACAACTTGCCTATGCTCAATGGAGGATCAAGAAAATGTACTGTTTTAATCAATCCAGCCGATGCCAAAGATCTTAAAATAGAGAACAATGAAATGGTCCAGGTCTATAGTGAATTTGGCAGCATCGACATTGAAACAGAAATTACATCGGATATCAGAAGTGGCACTATTTGTATCCCACATGGTTGGGGACATAATTCTAAGAATTCGAAAATGGATTTTGCCAATCGAAATTCCGGATCAAATGTAAATGTTCTTATGAATCATCGAAGGTTGGATGTGTTATCCTCAAATATGGCATTCAATGGACAACCGGTTGCAATCAAATGCATCAATTCAAATGGAAATGCGTTGTAAGGAATGATTTTTTGTAAAACCTTTCACTTCAAATAATAGTTCGTTGCTTGTTCCGAAACAGAACTAATGCTCTGATCACAATACTGATTCCTTGAAAAAGCGTGAGGGATAGTAGGGATGCGACCGCAGGGAGCAGTCGCTTTTGTTGAGGTAGCAAAGACTTACCGCCTTAGCGGTAGAAGGATTTGCTTTGCCGAAACAAGATAGCGACCGAAGCGAAGCGGAGTGCCGGATAGCCCGACCCCGAACTTGCAGCTTCGCTGCAGAAGTGAGTGGGGCACGCCCTCAAGTCACATCTTTAATATTTTTCGTACACAAACTTCATCGTTTTGGTGTTTCACATTAACAAAAAACATTCCTGGGCCAAGACTGGAAACATCGATTCTAATTTCGCTTCCTTCGGAAGGTAAAGTTAGAACCGTTTGCCCGTTCAAATCCAAAATTGTAATGTCATAAAATCCAAGTTCGCCTTGTAGGATAAAAAAGTCTTCAACCGGATTGGGAAACAACTCAAGGCAGTCATCAGATGCGAGGAGGTCTTGTACTCCTACGACTGAAGAACAATTGAAAGGCGAACTCAAGGCACCGTATAACACTGCGGCATTAATGGTGTTTTGATGAATGGTAAACTCTGTTGCTAAGGGCGATGTACGCTGAGAGAACCATCGTTCGTGCCCTGGCCAAGTATTGTATTCTGGATAGGCCCATTGACTTGCCCACATATGATTTGAAGGGGTTGGGGCACCAAAACTTTCGTTACGCCACGGACCATAAGTCATCAGGCCATCCTTAGGTTCGCCGGTTCCCGATGCATAAGAGTCTAAGTGAAAGACATGCTCTGGTTGATTTTCTCCAGCGCCAGTCAACCAGGTTTTTCGAAGTGCTCCAGTTCCTAAAAAGTAATCTGCCGTGGTATGTAAGTTGTCCCAATATTGTTGGGCCTTTGTTGGGTTGCTATCCTTTAAATATACATATCCCAACAGACCTTCGAAAACATAAGGTGTAGTGGCATGACCAGAGAGCATTGGGAAAAAGATGTTGCCACCCCAGCGACAAGCTCTATCATCTATGTTGTTTAATAATTGTATGTCGGCCGTTTGTTCTATCCAAGTTGCAACTTCACTTTCGGTTGTGGGATTTATAGAATATTCAGTTATGCTCGCATAAACGTTTGGACCAAAGGCCTGGTATCCTGTGAGCTGATCGAATCCTGCGGTAAGCATATTGTTCCAAGCGTTTTGAAAATCGTTGTCGTAGGTCGTATTGCCGGTAAGTCTATACAATGAAGCAGCGGCATAAGCGCGTGCATCGTGGCGTTGAAAATCATGACAAAAATCACCGGCAGTAGAGTTTGAACTTGCCCAAGCGTATGCATCAATTGCCTCTTGTTCCCAATCGATTCCTTCGGGGTCGCTGAATCCTTGCTCAGTCATTAAAAAATGGTAATGGGCGGCAGCACCGGCATAGTAATAGCTGGTAAATGCATCTTCTCCAGAAACCACCCATTGACGATCTGTATCTTGCCAACTTCCTCTTACAATATTCTGAGGACCAAAGTCTTCACCCCATAAATCGGCAAATATTCTTCCGCCAGGAACGCCGCCAGAGGTCCAGGCTTGAGATTCGGTTTCATCTTTTAGTCTCTTATAAAACCGAATGAGCCATCTGGCCTCATCTAGTATGTCGGGTAAATTGTTACCACTACTCGGAATGTTTAACTGTGCGTCGACAAAATTCTCTGGGAAGTGCTCATCCAGAAACATTAACATGATGGGAATTTGAAAATGGCTTAAGTAGCCATCCCAATCGCCAGCGTCTTGATACCAACCCCAAGAGTTGGAAAGTAACCCTTGAATGCCGCTTGTATAAGCCAACGAATCAACTATATCTGCATCGGGTGCGGTGACTTCGCAAACTGTAGTACTCGAGTAAACTAGTTGTCCGTTGAAACCTGGCGTTTCCACGGGGTGATGTGGTGCTGGTCTGTCAATTTCCGCAAATGGGGAACCTATTTCTTGTCCACTGCGATTTATGAATAGTCCTTGCATGGCCAATTCAAAGGGTCTGCGATATACATTGCAAGAAATTTCAAATGGGAAGCTACTACCAATTCCTTCTACGTATAGCTGATATTGACCTGGATTGTTAAACGAAGAAAAATCGCACTCATAAACTTCTGCCCCCAAAAAGTTTTGATTAGGCGTTTCACCTGGGTCTTGACGTAAAGTTTCAATAGCAAACTCGTCTTTACGGAAATTCAAGCTTCCTGTAAAAACCGAATTGCCTGAGTTCGCATCTAGAATTTGAAAATTATTTCCATTGAAGCTTGAAAGGTCCAAAGATCCTCCGTCGCCCATCCAATGATAGACATAGCCATATTTCTTTCCGGCTTCTGTTGAATAACCCACGTTGTTTACGTGGACTGCGTCAGATAGCGTTTCAGATGGCAGGTAAGTAAACTCAAGCAAACCATTGCTTAAGATGGATGAATTGAGAGCTAGGGTGTAACTATTCCCAACCTGTAAGGCGGTGGGTAGTTCCAAGTAAATCCAATGTTCTTCAATGTGGTCGTCACTTAGATTGACGCAACCGAAGGTGTTGTAGTAAGGAATAAAGTCCCAAGTATCGCAGCTATTTGTGAATTCCGTCGGTTTACTTTTGCGATATAAGTTCGTTGGTGATTGCTCGCTGCTATAGTTTGGATCATCAGCACTTTCGATCGAATAATTGGCTAATGCTGAAGCGGCTGGAATATTTAATGCTTGACGATTCACTTGATAGTTATCTGCTGATTGGCCATTCATAGGATAATCAACACTTCCTTCATCGAAATGAAGCATTAAAATTTTGTTTGTTAAGGGTCTAAGTTCGAGGCTCTGACAATTAGTTGAAAAAGAAACTGAGAGCCATAAGCAAAGCGAAGAGATAAGCCATTTAGACATAGAGAGGATAATTTAGGTGGTGGGTAATCAAAATTATTTCACGTTCGAATTTCTAGAAGAATTTACAAACTCTAGAAATCAAATGAAATATCCTCTTCACATTTTTTTGATTGAATTAGGCGACTTGTAATTTGGATGACGGTATAGAATAAACGCTTGCTGCCGCGCGTGTTTCGTGTAAGTAGTATGTTCTGTCGAAGAAAAGGTGTTTTGAATCAAAGATTTACACAACGAAAGCGTAGTGTTGTAGGGAGACGAACCTAGGTTGGTTTTTTTTGTTGCGCTAACAAGTATTTGCGCACTACCTTTTCCTCCCAAGCTTAATAATCATCAATGGTCAAATCCGAATCTTCTAAGCGAAGTCTAATTTTTGCTGAACCAGCTCCATTTTTGGTATGGCCTCTAAGTTGAATGGTTTCGCTTTCCTGTTCATTTTCCACTATGTCAAGAAGGCTTTTGTTTAGTCGAATTTCATCTGCATTCACAAGTTCAATATCAAAACTGAAAGTAGCGCTTGGCAAAAACTCTAAGTCGACTTCTCCTTTTTCGCACTTGAGATTGATAGAGCTAAACGACTCGTTAATCCCACGCAGCTTAAGGTCGCCGTATTTCATATCTAAGTCTAATTCTTGATGAAGTGATTTTGTGCTTATTTCGGTCGAGATAACATCTCCTGTTATTGCTTCAATTTCGTCGGCGTAGATTTCATCATTGCGAGAGTTTAGCATTAAGGTTCCAATCTTGCGAAAGTGATATTCTGAGCCAGAGCTTTTTAAGTCTAATTCTCCGACTTCATCGATTTCAACATCGCTGTAAATCACATCCAAATCGGTTTCACTTAGAAAGGAAATATCTGCGTCTCCATTGGAGAGGTCTAGGCTAACCAGTCTTGTTAGGCTATCAGCTTTGAGTTTTCCGTGACTTAACTCTATTTCAATTTCTCCATTCCAGTCGGGTAGGGAGATGTTGCCAAACTTGTTAGTGATATCCATTTCCAAGTATACAGGAGCATATATTTCGTAGTCAATTTCTAATCTGTTCCCGGCCAGAATTGTTCTACCGATGTCGCCCGCAGCTTTTATTACTTCTCCTATTATTTCCAAGTCGCGATCGAACTTACTTTTTGCAGTAATGTAACTTCCAGACTTTTTTATATCAATATCCAATTTGTCCAAATGCTTTTCAATACGATCATCATTTTTTGCTGTTAAGGCGAGATTAATTTCTATGCGTACACTGTCTTGCGACCAGTTGTTCACGTTGATATTTCCATGGCGATTCTCGATCTCCAATCGTGAGTTTTCGTCAACCGCGTATTGTTCAGAGTAACTTTCTTTGTAAGTCTCCTGGGCTATGAGCGCCGAAGACAAAACAAGAAAGACGAAACCGCTCAGGTATAGTTTATAGTTCAATGATTTTAGTTTTGTGATCATCGCTCTTGTTTTTTGCTTTATTAATGTCTTCCATCATTTCTTCGAGAAGGTTTAGTTTCATTCTATAGTTCTTGATGATGGCTTTTATAATTCTCTCATTGTTGACGGCGTTCTGCATTTCATCGTCGAGTAATGCCCTTTCCTCGTCGATTAGCTTGAGTTCACTTAGTAAATCCTCGTCAACATCCATTTTTCTTACTTGCTGCATTTTTGCTTCAATGCTGTTGGCGTAGTGATGTTCAACCTCCGCGAGTTCTGGAGACAAGTCACTAAGACTTAAGTGATAGTGATTGTTGACTACTTGAGTATCCGTGCCGGTTTCATTGTTAATTATGAAGTAAGCTATGCCTGCTACAAAAGTCATCATAGCCGCAATCTTAAGCCAGCTTAAATTCACTATGGGCGAAGACGCAGTTGAGTCGGTCTTTCGAGTCTTTTGTTGTTTCGCCTGTAGGCGTTCCCAACTCTTTTCTGCATCAAAGGAGCTTTCGAAAGATTCTCGATTGTTGCGAATAAATTCTTGTAAAGGATCCTTTTCCATTTTAGCTCGCTTGTTTTAAGAGTTCTTGTAATTTCTTTCTCCCGCGGTGATACTGTGATTTGGAAGTTGATTCGGTTATACCTAAGGTGTCTGCAATTTGCTTGTGTGAAAATCCATCGAAGAGAAAAAGTGAAACTACTATGCGGTAACCGGGAGCTAGCTGCGCTAAGGCCTGCTTGATGCCATCTACCGTAAAAGACTCTTTCTGATCAGTTTCTTTTTCATCAACAACATCCTTGATGTTTTCACCAGCTTCTTCGAAGTATATTTTATTTCTTTTTTTCACGTAATTAATTGAGTTGTTTACGACTATCCTTTTGAACCATCCCGTAAAAGCAGCGGGTTCCTTTAGTGAGTCTAGCTTGTTGAACATTTTGATAAAGGCCTCTTGCACTACGTCCTCCGCATCTTCCCTTTGACCTAAAATTCTTAGGGATACATTGAACATACCTTTTGAGTACATGTTATAGAGCTGATATTGAGCTTGTTCTTCGCCCTGGCCGCAGCGTTTCAGTAGTTCTCCTAATATGTTTTTTTCTTTCCCCAAGCCTGTGGTGATTCTGCTTGTTGTAATGTCTTGTTAATTGTTTTTAAAACCAACCTAATTTAAAAGATAAGTGGGCGTTTGCACCAGAAAGCTCTTCCAAGTCCAAATTGTCTTGTATGCCATTACTTACGAGACGATAACTTCCTCCCAAACCTATTTTGAAAAAGCGTGCGACGTTAATGTCAATATTGAGCCCTGGTTCAAAAACCCAAAAGCCATCGCCTTCATCGAATTCATCGAAATCTCTGTCTCGTGCACCGTATCCGCCGGCTCCGAGTAGTATCGGAAGGCCAATGTGTACAATTCGTTGAGGGGCAAATTCTGGTTCAATCATTAAACCTCCGTATCCCATCGCTAAGAAGTCTCCGTCTAGGTTTTCATCAGGAATCCAGTCTACCGCAGAAACCAAACCGTAACCCGCAAAGCCAACGTTGAGATGATGGTTAAAGACGAATGAAAATCTTCCACCGACTAGTATCTGAGGATCACTTTGTATTTCGGTGACTTTCGTTGTCTGCTCTAGAAATGCACCAAATGCGAAGCGTCTAGTATCTAAGAGGGTATTCATTTTATAGCGACTCGCGTTCCTTACTTGGCGCAGCGAGTCTCTTCGTACTTGTATTCGATTTTGTTGCCCCGAAAAGTCGTACCAGTGATCGGCCTCGTTTGTATTTTCATTTTCACTAACGACTTTTTCTTCGAGCTCAGTTTCCTGCTCCGACATCTTCTTTGTCACATCTTCTTCAATGTCAGTTATAACGGGTTCAGGGCCATTTACTTCTTCGCTAGTTTCAATTTCTTGTAAATCCTGCGCCGTCGATTCTAATCTTGGTTCGTCGAGTGTTTCTTCTTGTGCATTTAGGCCTAGGCATAAGCAAAATGTACATAGTGCAATTAGTTTTTTCATATCTCCCTGATTTTTAACTCTCTCTTAATGCTCAACAATATCGCCGGATCCTGAAATATTTGTATTTACGATTTCGGGATTACCCCAATAGTGGATATCGCCACTGCCATCGATTGAGGCAAACAGTTCTTGGAACACCTGTACTTTTATATCACCAGAACCGTTGACGTGAACCTCTGCATATTCGCTATCAAAATTTCTTGCGTTAATATCGCCACTGCCTTTAATGCTTAAATCGAGATCACCAGTTGCTCCTACCAAGGTGAAATCGCCAGAGCCAGAAATTGAAGCAACCATATAATCACTGATGGAATCGATATTCATGTCACCTGAGCCCGCTATTCTCAGATCAATGACTTCTGCATCAAGACCGCTGGCATCAATATCTCCAGCACCATTTAAATTGATTTCGTCCAGATTTGGCGCTCGTACAAAGGCACGAATCTCATGATTGCCTAAGGTTACAACTCTCTCATCGATGATTAACCAATCTCCGACGACATCGGTATCTACAAAATCAATGTGATTTTCTCCGGCCTCGACGTGGACTTCAAATACGTCGCTTTTTTGAAATGTTACATTGATGCATCCGCTTACTTCAAGTTTGGTAAACGCTTCTAGTGCTCGGGTTTCTTCAGCATCTTCTCCAGGCTTTACAATGGCTTCATCGCAACTTGATGCCATCAGCAGTATTAATGCTAGAAATAGTACGGATTGATAGGATTTCATTTGTATTTGTTTTGTTCACCTTAAAGACCGCGCTTTATTCAATAGTTGCACATTAATTGGGTGGAATTCCCCAAGTGTCACACTATCAGTGCTTTATAATTGGCTTCGTTTGACCCTTTTACATTGATTGCACTACATTTGAACGAATTCAGGCTAAACTTGTTAGCTATTATAGGGTCTAACCCGATTGGTTTAGCCTTCATTAAATTTGCAATATGTCGTACCGAGTTTCCTTTTTGGCCCTGCTCTTTTCTTGTTCAATCTTTGCCCAAGATGCCACCAACATCGAAGTGCAAACCACCAGCGAAAAATTAATCGTCACTTACGATTTGGTAGGTAGTTCCACAGCAGTTTATGATGTGGTGCTGGAATTTCAAAAAGAAAATTTTGAAATTATTACGCCTAAATCCGTTAATGGAGATATTGGTAAAGTAAAAGCCGGAGAAGACAAGGTTATTGTTTGGGACGTTTATAAAGACGTTGATGGACTAAGCGGAAATTTGAACCCTAAAATCAAGGTAAGCGAGGTTCTTCCAGACCCCAAAAAGGTAAAACCACAACCAACACCAACACCGCCATCGCCAAAATCAAAAAGCCCTATTGTTGACGTCCTAATGGATAAAATAGGTAGCGGTAGTAAAAAGAGAAATAAAACTTACAGAGTTGGCTACAAAATCGCACTGGGTTCATCCAGAGTTGATGCTACTTTAGCCAGCGAGGCCTATAAAAGAAAGTTCAGTTGGGAAGTAGGTCCCGTTTTTCGTTGGAATATTCACCGACGTGTATTCTTACAACCAGAAGTTTTATATCATTTGCAGCATTACGATCGTGTCATATCTGCTAATGAAAATGCCCGTACAAGAAATCACT
Organism: uncultured Chitinophagales bacterium; assembly: GCA_964654535.1. Taxonomy (GTDB): domain Bacteria; phylum Bacteroidota; class Bacteroidia; order Chitinophagales; family UBA2359; genus CAZZIZ01. Next base: position 3,679 of record CAZZIZ010000086.1, on the reverse strand, counting down.
ACTTACGCGGACAACTTGTTGCAGGGATAAGTCCTTTCGGATTAGGTCTGCATTTTAATGCAGGCTTGTACTATGGACAGCTATTGGGAGGAACAACCCAAACCTCACTCATTACAGGAGTGAGCGAAATGAGTATTGACGACTATCCAGAAATGAATGGTGAAGACGCACCTGTTAATCGAGGAGACTTTGGTTACTTAATAGGTGGGAGTTTAAATATCGCCAAAGGCGCCTTTGCCTTGGGCGTCTACTTCTCTCAAGGCTTCGACGATTTCACCAACGAAGCCTATTTCGGCGGTGACCCAACTGTACTGGAGCGACTGACTAATCGGTCGACTCATTTCTTCATATCCAGAGCGTTTTAAATGAGATTGCTCTTACTTGTTCTTAGCGTTTTTCTATGCGTTCCACTTTTCGCTCAGGTTGAAATAGACTTTCCAAAAAAGGGTGAAAAAGAACTTGCTTCGCATCGTGGTGAACAGCAGATGGATTTAACCGGTTTGTGGGAAGGTCAGATTACCCAACTAACCTGGAATGGTGAGCCGAGTTTTCAAGGTGCAACCGGGAAATTGCACGTAGAAATAACTCAAACAGGAAACAAGATTTCTGGCGTACTAGTTTGTCGCGCCAAGTTCGCTAAGAACTTGGGCTACTTGTCCTATGAAAAATATTTCAAAGGCACTTGGGACGGCCAACGAATGTGGTACGAAGATGAATACGTCGACAACTATATCAATACCCACAAGGAAATGCGTCATTTGGAAACTTGCTTAAAGCAGGCTTCACTTCAGTTTTACTCGGTTAATGGCTATGACCATCTCGAAGGTGAGTGGGAAGGCAAAGGACATATCAGTGACGTGCCTTGTGTCCCAGGTAAAATTCACCTGAAGAGAGTCAAAGATGAAGAGCTGGCCCTAGAAGAAGCACAAACCGTAAACGTAAATTTCTCTCAGTTGGATAAGCGCCCAGTTGAAATCAAGTGGAACAATAAGAACAAGATCAAGCGCATCAAGACCCGTAAAGTCGAGCCAGGGCGCACCATTACGGTCGATAGCGATTATTTCAGCATTACGGTCTATGATCATAAAAAGGACGACGGCGATATTGTTTCCCTGAATTATAATGGAAACTGGATTCTTGAGAAGTTTCAAATAAACCACGACGAGCACGAGGTCGATGTGTTCCTTGATCCCGATGGCAACAACCCTAACTATCTCGTGCTCTACGCGCACAATTTGGGTAAGTACCCGCCGAATACTGTGGCCATTATTATCGATGATGGCGTGCGTAGGCAGCGTTCTGTTCTTCATGCAGATATGAATACTTCAGATGTGATTTACTTCAAGCGACGCAAAAGAAAATAATCGATATTGAAAGCAGCAATATTGCACCAATTCAATACGTTGTTTTTTTCATGAAGCGAATCACACTATTTCTAGCCGTACTTTTTTCTACCTACCTAATTACCCAACACTCTCCTGTTAAAAAATCTTATAAATACGCCAAGCGTATTGTAAAGCGCAATGCCGGTAAGGCTTTCGCTCCAATAGACCACGCGGAAATATATATCCAAGCTGGTCACGAAGGCCGTACTTCAGGTATGACTGGAGCCAGCGGACCCTACGGAAACGAAATAGACTGGACGCCCGTAGTTGCCGACGAAGCAACGCGCATATTGCGAGAGGCGGGCATCACAGTTATCCGCTCAGAAGCCGACCACTATAGATATAGTAACGTTGATCTAGCCGTATCGATTCACTTTGATGGATGTGCCAAGAAGTGTGGCAGCGGTGCGAGCATAGGCTACGACGATCCAACCGACAAACCTGCCGCAGACGAATGGCGCGCTTTGTACAGCAACTACTTTGGTTTCAAATGGCATAAAGACAATTTTACGCCGAACCTGAGTAACTATTACAACTTCCACTATACCATTACGCGTGACGCAGAACTTGTTCTAGAACTAGGTGATATTACTTGTCCGCAGCAGGCCAAATGGATGAAGCCTCGCCTCAAAGAAATGGGTCAATTAGTGGCACACTTTGCTGCTAAACGCCTGGGGAAGCAGCACTTGGTTCCGAAACCAATCTTTGTGTAGAATTGGTTGTTTGAGCGACTAGTTGCTTATCTTTCGCAGGATGAAGCAACTCATAGAATGCGTCCCCAATATTAGCGAAGGACGCGATCCCAAAGTAATAAAAGAGATTTCCGAAGTTGTCGAAACCGTTGACGGTGTTCGACTACTCGACGTTGATCCTGGTAAGGCGACCAACCGAACGGTCATCACTTTCGTGGGCGAACCAGCGCCAGTTATAGAAGCGGCCTTTCGCTTAATAAAAAAGGCTAGTGAACTCATTGATATGTCCAAGCATAGCGGCGAGCATCCGCGTTTTGGCGCGACTGATGTTTGTCCATTAGTACCAATTTCAGGAATCACGATGGAAGAAACTGCTAAGTACGCACATCAACTGGGTAAGCGCGTAGGCAAAGAATTATCCATACCAGTTTATTTCTACGAAAATGCTGCTTCAGAAGAAAAGCGTCGAAATCTCGCAACCGTTCGCTCTGGCGAATACGAAGGCCTAGTAAAAAAACTAGCCGATCCAGCTTGGAAACCCGACGAGGGCCCTGCAAAGTTCAACGAGCGCAGCGGCGCAATCGCGATTTCGGCTCGTGACTTTTTAATTGCCTACAACGTGAATTTGAACACAACCTCTGTACGACGCGCCAACGCCATTGCTTTTGATGTGCGCGAAGCGGGGAGGGTAGTGAAAAAGAAAGGTGTGGTACAGAAAGATGCGAACGGTGAGACGCTGCGGAAGCCTGGAATGCTGAAAGCGGTAAAGGGAATTGGTTGGTACATTGAAGAGTACGGTATTGCTCAAATTTCCATGAATCTGACCAATGTTAGTATTACTTCTATTCACGAAGCCTTTGAGGCCTGTCGCGATAGTGCGCGGGGGCGTGGTATACGTGTTACAGGTTCAGAGCTTGTTGGCTTGGTGCCCAAGAGCGCAATGATACAAGCAGCAGATTTTTATTTGCGCAGGCAAAAACGATCGCTGGGAATTTCGGAAGCAGAAAAAATAAAGATCGCCGTAAAGTCTATGGGGCTTGACGAATTGACGCCTTTCAATCCGCAGGAACGCATTATTGAATACCAGTTAGACGATAAAAGTTCTTCTCCACTGGTCAATATGAAACTCAACGAGTTTGCCGAAGAAACGGCGAGCGAATCTCCTGCGCCCGGTGGTGGTTCTATCGCGGCCTACTTGGGCGCTTTGGGTGTGAGTCTAGGCACAATGGTGGCCAACCTATCCTCGCACAAGCGAGGCTGGGACAAGCGTTGGGAAGAGTTTAGTAAGTGGGCGGAAAAAGGTCAGGACTATAAAAACACCTTACTCGATTTGGTCGATGAAGACACCCACTCTTTTAACAAGATTATAGATGCGGTGCGTATGCCAAAAGGTTCAGCGGAAGAAAAAGCTGCACGCGATACGGCAATGGAAGCGGCTACAAAATATGCGATCGAAGTTCCGTTTAAAGTAATGGAAGTATCACTTGAGTCTATGGAAGTAATGAAGGCGATGGCCGAAACGGGTAATCCAAATTCTGCCAGTGATGCTGGTGTTGGTGCGCTCTGCGCACGCTCGGCGGTAATGGGTGCTTTCCTCAATGT
>CAZZIZ010000085.1:0-14047 GCA_964654535.1 uncultured Chitinophagales bacterium | reverse complement strand
TTAAAAAGGAGTACATAAAGTATCGAGTTGATAGTTTTTCAAACTATAAGTTGCTTAACCTTCACGTAGATGTTGATTCCTTGGCTGGAACCGAGCCACATAAGAAATATTTCATCGACGAAATTTACGTGGTGCCTGACTTTAATATCGAGGGCTCTCGGGGAGTTAATGGTGACACCATTCTGGTCGACGGTCAGTACCATTATGTTTCCACTGAAAACAAATTTCGTCCTCAATCTCTAACCAGCTTAATTCGAATCGAAAAAGGCCAGCCTTATTCCGAGCAGGACTATCGCTTAACTATTAATCAGTTTCTGGAGCTAGGTGTTTTTCGCTACGTTAATATTCGATTTGATAAAGTTGGTGACAACAAACTAAAGGCCTACATTTTATTAACCCCATCACCGCGCTGGGATGTTTCCGCAGAAATAGATGCGCATACTCGAGGTGGGGGGTCCATACTTAACTCAAATGCCGGGAACGCTGTTAAACTAATCTTTAAGAATAATAACTTTTGGGGAGGCGCCGAGCAGTTTAACGCGAGTTTACCAGTAGCATTCGAATATAACTTTGATGGCAAAGAAGAAACTGACCTCGTAACGGCTTTTCAAATATCTCCCGAGTTTAGTGTCAAATTCCCTAGCCTTGGATTTCCGAGATTATTGGCCCCATTCAGAGGTAAAAACTATGTTCCAAAGAAAAAACCAAGGAAAAAGCCAATCGCTACGGCAAATTTGGCGATGCAATTTGTTGATCAGTTCGACCGATTCAATTCTCAAGAATACGAAATTGGATTCGGCTGGGACTGGAATCCCTCTAAGAGGTGGAGATTTATAATACGCCCAGCGGACGTACGTTATTTCAGATTCAGTCCTACTGAGGAGTTTAGAAATGAATTGGTTATGAGTCCAAGACTATCAGCGATATTTACAGAAACACTTATTGTTGGAGGACTTTACTCTTTTATATACAATACGCAAAACTTAAAGAGACCAAGGGATTTCTTTTTTGCAAGAGTTAATGCAGAAACTGCAGGTTTCTCACTGCGCGTCATTGAGTCCTTGGCGAAGGGAAACCTTGAAATCGGAGGCTTGAACTATTCTCAGTACGTCCGACTTGAGCTAGATCTTAGATACTACCTTCAGGCTTCCTCCAATAACCTCTTTGTGTTTAGAACATTTGCCGGATATGGTCTGCCTTATCAAAACTCAGACTTCTTGCCTTATTCTAGGCAATTCTTTGCCGGGGGAAGTGCTGATTTAAGATCTTATAGAATTAGAGGTCTGGGACCGGGTACGACACCAAATAATCCCGAAGATGCACTTGGCTTCCAAAGATTCGGAGATTATAAATTTACCGCGAATGCCGAATGGCGCTTCCCATTGGTAACTATTTTTAAAGGAGCTTGGTTTATCGATGCAGGAAATATTTGGACGGAAAGATCCGCTGAGTCTGTGCCCCAACAAGGCGAATTCGTTAGCCTTTCACAATCATTTCAAGAACTAGCCGTTGGTGGTGGCTTTGGACTGAGAATGGATTTCGGTTATTTTGTCTTGCGACTCGACACCGCTGTACCCCTTAGAGGAAACAGCTTCGATAACCCCGACACTGGCGAATTCGAGTGGATACTCGGAGAAGTTGCCCCATTGGATAGGGAGTGGAGAACAGAAAACCTAAGGTTCAATTTGGGCATCGGATATCCCTTCTAGTTCCCACACTATTGTTAAACGATTATCGTTTAAATAGGTCTTAATTAACGTAAATTTCCAAAATGAAGTCAATACTCGTAAGCCTACTCATTGTACTCGCCATCCCTTTAACGGCGCAAAAAACCATTGAAATGACCGAGGGTTCTTGGGCCGAAATTATGGCTATGGCCGCCGAAAAGAATATGCCAGTTATGGTAGACGTTTACGCCGATTGGTGCGGACCCTGCAAAATGATGGAAAAACGAGTCTTTACCCAAAAGGCTATTGCTAAGTTTTATTCTAAAAACTTCATCAATTATAAGTTAGATGCCGACAGTATGGAGGGAAATGAAATTGCAAATAGCCTAGATATCAAATCAATTCCTACCTTTCTCTTCTTCGATGAAAATGGAGATCTAATCAGTCAAACCGCAGGAGTTCTCGACCCAGCTCAGTTTATGCGACTAGGGGAGAAAGCACTTAAGAAGGCTAAAAAGAAAGCTAAAAAGAACAAGAAGTAAAGACCAGGCCCCTCAAACTCAATCAATTGAAAAATCTCAATACAATTCTTACGCAACTCTTTGTAATACTTTTACTGGGAGCTTTTTCTCAAGGTACGCTTAGCGCGCAGTACGAAAACCAAGGACTTAAATTCAGTAAGGCAAAAAAGCTGAAAAAGGTCCTCAAGAAAGCCAAAAAGAATGACCAAATGGTCTTTGTAGATTTTACCGCCGAATGGTGCGTACCCTGCCAAATTATGGAAGAGTCAACCTTCCTTGACTTTCATCTTGGCAACTTATACAACGACAACTTCATAAACTACAAACTGGATATTGATTCCAAAGAAGGAAAGAAGTTCAAAAAGAAGTACGCCATTACCTTCCTGCCGTCCTTTATGTATTTCGATCAAAACGGAGAGCCACAAATGAAAGAACACGGCTCTAAAACTGTCGAAGAGCTTATGGCTATGGCCAAAAAGTTTATGCGGGAAAATAGTTAAGCCCCCGAACACTTTCCAATCATTTCATAATTCTATCGTAATCAATCACTTATGATGTATTGAATAATTTTTGCAATTAATGTTGCAACATTGTATGTATATACATACATTTGTGCCGTGGCACCGAGTTTAGAAGAAGAAATACAACAGAAGCAATTTCACTGTCAATACGAAAAGTTGATGGTCAACCTGCTTTACACTGGGTCCTGGATGAAAAACTTTCATACAGACTTGCTAAAGGAATTTGGTTTGAGCGTAGCTCAGTTTAATATCTTAAGAATACTGAAAGGACAATATCCTAAACCCGCGACCATCAATTTACTCATAGATCGAATGCTGGATAAGAACTCAAATGCATCCAGACTCGTAGATAAATTGGAAACCAAAGGCTATGTGGAGCGTAAAGCATCGGAGAAAGATAGAAGGAGGGTAGAAGTGTTGATTACAGATAAGGGCTTGATCGAACTGAAAAAGGCGAATGTAACAGTAGCCACGGCTTTAGACAGAATGAAAAAACTCAAGTTAGAAGACGTAACTCGGGTTAATGAAACACTAGACGAACTTAGAACGAAATAGAATATAATTACACAATAATTAAATTAAAGTAATGAGAAAAATTTTAATGACACTTGCGCTTGCTTTTATGGTCACTGCATTAAGCGCACAGACATACACAATTGATACCGAAGCAAGTAGCATCAAATGGTTAGGTAAGAAAGTAACCGGACAGCACCAAGGAACCATTAACCTTCAGACTGGTACTTTGATTCAACAAGGTGACGTGGTTGCCGGACTATTTGGAATTGACATGACCTCTATAGTTTGCACTGATTTAGATGCAGAAACTGCTGCAAAACTTGTTGGACACTTAAGCTCAGAGGACTTCTTCAACGTTGCAGAATTCAACTCTGCAATCTTTAATATCAAGAGTATTTCTCCAAATGATGACGGAACTAGTACCGTAACAGGAGAGTTGACCATCAAAGGAATTAGCAACGAAATTTCTTTTCCTGCAGTTGTTAATATGAGAGATGGCGGTATGAAAGCGAATGCTAAGTTTAGCATTGATAGAACGAAGTGGAATGTAAAGTATGGTAGTGGTTCTTTCTTCGATAATCTAGGAGACAAAGCAATCTACGATGACATCGAGTTCGAATTGAATCTCGTAGCTACTTCTAAGTAGACAATTCCAAGAAAATTTATACAAGCCTCGTTGTGCTCTAGCGCTTCGAGGTTTTTTTATTGTTTAGCCGGAGCCGCTTTTTGTAGGGTGAAGCCAAAGGTAGAGCCCTTGTCGGGTGTACTTCGCACCGTAACGGTCTGCTTATGCGCTTCCATAATATGCTTGACTATGGCTAGGCCAAGACCAGTTCCCCCTCCTTCGCGTGAGCGACTTCTATCCACTCGGTAAAAACGTTCAAACAAGCGATCTACGTGCGATTCGGGAATCCCGACACCGTTGTCCGAAACTTCGGTTAAAACATGCTTGTCCATAGTATAAAAGCCAATACGTACAAAGCCCTCGTAATGCCCATACTTAATGGCGTTGGTCACTAAGTTTATCAAGACCTGATTAATTCTTTCCTGATCACCTTGAACCCAAAATGGCCCGATGCATCCTTCTTTAATCGATAGCTCAATACCTTTTTCTTTAGCACTTATTTCCTGCATATCAATTATGTCTAAGCCCATCTGGTAAATGTCAAAAGGCTCGATGTTCAAATTCATCGCTGCGCTTTCCGCAGTAGTTATCGTTTCGAGTTCGCCAACTATATGCACCAAGCGATCAATGTTTCGATCGGCTTTCCGCAGATACTCCGCGTTTATATTATCGTCGTATAAGCCACCGTCCAATAATGTATGCACGTAACCCTGTATGTTAAAGATCGGCGTTTTCAATTCATGCGAAACATCACCTAAAAATTCACGACGGTATTTTTCAAGCTTATCCATCGCCAGACGCTTTTGTTCATTTTCGTCGGCCCAGTCCAGCACTTCCTTTTCAACGGCACCTATTATGTCTTCTTCGTCGCTTACGCGATTCGCCAGCTTTCCCGATTGGGTTTTCTGTTGTAAAATGGTTTTGTAAATGAGCTTAATCTTGCGATGTATAAAGTGGTTCAAGAAGAACCTAAAGACCAAAAAGGCGCAGGCAAAAACAATTAATGGAATTAGCAGCAGCAGTGCCTGGCTGAGTGGAAAGCTAAAAACAAACTGGGCTAGCAGCAGTGCTAACAAGCAAACCCCGGCTACTATGGCCGCACTTGAAAACGAGATTCCATTCGGCGTAGGGTTTTTTTGCATCAGTTATCAAATTTATAACCAATTCCCTTAACTGTGCTTATATAGTCGCTTCCTATTTTCTCTCGGAGCTTTCTTATATGCACATCTATAGTTCTTTCACCTACAATGAGGTCGGTTCCCCACACCTTTCGAAATATTTCGTCACGTGAGAACACCTTGCCGGGACGCGAAGCGAGTAGCACCAGTAATTCAAATTCCTTTTTAACCAGCCTTATAGACTCACCGTTTTTGTAAACGGTAATTTCATCGGTAACAATTTTCAAATCGCGGACCGTTAAAACAAGGCCAGGTTCATCACCCCTGGTTCTACGAAGCAAAGCTTTTAAACGAGCAATCAGCACGCGGGGACGAATCGGTTTGGCTATGTAATCATCAGCGCCGTTTTCTAAGCCTGCAATTTGTGAGTAGTCTTCATTGCGTGCGGTTAGAAAGGCAATTATGGTTTGGTCAAAGTTGCTGTCTTTTCGTAGCTCGCGACAAACCGTTACACCATCCATCCCGGGCATCATTACGTCCAGCAATATTAGATCGGGTTTATGCGTCTTTGCTTTTTCTAATCCAGAAGTGCCGTCGCTTGCCGAGAATACGACAAAGTTTTCCTTTTCAAGATTGTATCTCAAAAACTCCAGAATATCCGGTTCGTCGTCTACGATTAATATTTTTAAAGCTTCGATCATTTATTTCAACGCATTGTTTTGGGCGTGCCCCCTACATCTGCCTGCGGCAAGTTGGGGTCGGGCTTTCGGCCGTCGCTCTGTTCTGCTTCAGACAAAGTACTCTTCTAGCTCCAAGGAGCTAAGAGAACTTCTTGTCTTCGTCAACAGGAGCTCCACAAAGGCCTCTATCCCTCACGCAAAAGCTGCTTGCTATCGCGAATGTAGTTATTAGATGAACGCAATAGTCCAATCAAGGTTAAGTCAAGATTAATTCTTAGCTTATCAACATTGATGGCTGACATTAACTATTAAATTAGTCTCATTACGACTTTTGTCGAAATGCCGTGGCTGGCGATTTACAATCTTTGTTGGCGCCAGTCTCCGACTGGTGATATTGTAAAAGTCGAGTTTCCAACTCGACACACGACCTCTAGCAAAAGCGTGCTCTACAATCAAAATTGGTGCGAGCCTCCCGGCTCGTTCCGTTTATTAGTTCGGGATTCAAAACAACCTACCAAACCGACTTACTGGCAACGACGGAATTGATGTATGGTTTAAGGGCGAGTAGGGTCTAATGGTTCAGTTCGGAACGAGCCGAGAGGCTCGCACCATAACGTGTGGCTGACTATTGCAAAACGCGAAAGAGACTTTAGCTTCAAAAATCGCCCCAGCGGGGCGAAATATTAATAGCAAACAAAACGAATCGTGCCTAAGCTCCGTAGGAGTGACATATTTTCCCGTCGCGAGAAATGTTTCACTCCTACGGAGCGAGATATTGGTGATGGATATTTTCTATTGATATTTTACCGCTACGCGGCAATGTATTTCTTCTAAAAAAATCTCTCGCGTAAGGGATAGGAAGCAGGCGACCAAAGGGAGCAGTCTCCTTTGTGCTGCCTGTATATGCTTACCGCCTTAGCGGTAGAAGCAGATGCGTTGGCAGCGCAAGAGGGAGACCGGAGCGAACGCGGAGTGCTGGATAGCCCGACCCCAGACCTTCCAGTTTGTTGGTCGGCCGACCAACAAACTGGAAGGTCTGGGGTTACGCCAAAAAAACTTAAACGCAAATCTCCTAAATAAAAAAAGCCCCGCTAAAAATTAGCCGGGCTGTTAAAAGATGCTAGGCATCTCTCTATTTGGGGTTTACTATGTCATTGTTATTTTACGAATGTTATGGTGTACTCGTGGACCTGTCCTCCAATATTCAGGAGATACATTGCTTCTTGCATGTTTTCTGTATCCTCCATTCTGTTCCAAGTCTCGATCCACTGGCTGTTGTCGATTTTGATTTTGTCGTTTCCAACTAACCACCAAGTGAACTCGTCTTCCGTTAAGTGTGAACCGTCATTTTGACTGATTATTGATTGGAAAGTATAGTTTCTTGATCCTGTTCCATCTGCGTTGAAAGATATGTTTCCTTCCGCATTTGCATTACCAGTTGCTCCTGTATCGGTTACTTGGAAAGACATTGCGTCTACTGACCAATCGCCAATTAAGAAGTTTTCAGGAAGCCCTCTACTAACTGTTATGTTATAGAAGTGCTCTACACCGTTTGGAATAGCAAGAAATGAAAATCCTTGCACGTCTTGTTGGTCCATAGTTCTGGTCCAAGTTACATCTCCAGTGCTGCTACGTAATTGTAGTTTGTGAATTTCTGGTGTGTCGTCAGTCGCATCTATTACGAACTTACGCCACTCGAAAGTTTGATCGACGTTGTAGTACGTGCCAGCTGGCGATACTGAAGAGTTGTAGACGTATGCACGTGAGCCTGTTCCGTCTGCATTGAAGGTAAGCGTTCCGCTTCCGTCTGCATCTGATGTTGAACCGCCTTCTTCTAGGGCATAAACGAATGTGTCAATTGACCAGTCACCGACTAATACGTCTCCAGTATAATTTACTGAATCGTCAAATAGTAAGTCTACTGGGCTTGTTGTATCGGTTCCACCATTGTTGGTGTTGCCATTGGTTCCGTCATCGTTACCGGTGTTTGTGTTGTTTCCAGTGTTTGTGTTAGTTCCCTGATTTTGGGTTGTTTGTGGAACGATGTCGTCTGAATCTTTCGAACAGTTGCTAAAAAAGAGCACCATTGTAGCGAGAGAGAGCATTTTCATGCCTCGTTTTAAAGTTGTCATTGGGGGCGAATTTAGTTGTTGCTGTTAATAATTTAAGGTTAAAAAAACGCACAAACCAAGTACAAGCTAATGTGAAAATGCTCTGAAAAGAGCTAAGAGATTATACTTGGGTCGGGCAATTACTCTACTGAAAATTTGATGCCAAGCGAGTTGTTCTGGCGACAAGGCTTGGCGAGAAGCCTCGTTTTTAGCGCCATTTATACTTAAACAGATTGACGACATTTGTCGACACCAAAAAAAATCGGCTGATGAATTTATCATCAGCCGATCTAAAAAATGTAATATGTTCTTTTTCTAGCTTTCTACCTTGGGACAGAAGTAAAAGTGGTTACCACAAGTTTTCATAAAGTTTAGGTGACAGCCATTGGCAGCTTTAATCCTAAAGGCATCTAGATCCTTGCCAGTCGTGTTGAGTTGGACATACAAAGTCTTATGTGCTTTACTAAAGCCTATGTTTCCTTTCTGGCCTCTATCTATTCTGACAGATGAGAACTGGTCTGCGGCAGCTTCTGCAAAGCCATCGTCGTAACCCATCTCTTTATAGATACCATCTAAGAAGCGCTTGTCAACTGCACTGGTTTCGTAAGCTTTTTTAAGCTTTTCGTAAAATTGGGTTGGACTCAAGTTGTGTACGTTTCCAAACTCTGGATTAGATCCTAAACGTGGGAGCTTTCTCGCTCTCGTGTTTTTCGGAATATTGAATACCGCATTTCTTGATCCTTCACAATCGTTTGGACAAACCGCAGCGATAACTGGCGGTGGTACGACTGCTGGTGCTGGTGGAGGTGGAGGCGGTGGTACTGGAGCGACCACTGGCGGAGGCACTACCACAGCTGCAGGCGCAAAACATCCTTTGGCCCATAGTAAGAGCGGAATAAGTAAGAGTAAGGGTAAAAGCATCCACCATTTGAAACAGCCAGATGAGGCTGCTACTGGGGCAGCGGCTGCGGCCGCTACTTTTTTAACTGGAGCAGCCTTTTTTACCGGAGCCGGTTTCGGCTTCGGTGGTGGAGCCACTACTTTCTCTTTATAAACAGGAGTGCTTTTTATTTCTCTCCTGGTCTCATTTACCACTCTTCTCTCTACCTCTTTACCTTTTCCTCGGCTAATCTCTTTGCCTTTGCCACGACTTACTTCTTTGGCCTCGCCACGTGAAATCTCTTTGGCTTCGCCAGTTGTTTTAAGTTCGCGTCTGCCGACTTCCTTAGCTTCGCCACGACTTACTTCTTTGGCTTTTCCGCGGGATATCTCTTTAGCGTCGCCTCTGGTTTCACTTATGATTTTGCCTTCTATCTTGCCACCATCGCCGCTAAGGTTTGAAACGATGCCCGCGCCGGCTCCAGCGCCCGCTATTTTGCCTAAGTCGCTAGAAGAGCCTCCTGAGCGCAAACCTTCAGCCGCTCCTTTGGAATTATGTGACACGGATCGAGCTATCTCTTGTTTGTTGCCAGCAATAAGAACTAGGTACCACTTTCCGCCATCTTCCTTTACTTTCCAATGCTCGTCAATCTTTCGGTTTTTCTTTACGGACTCAATTCCATTATCTCGCCCTGCCGCTCCCTTGTATCCTTGGGAGCGCAGCATTAATTTGCCGGATTTGTCGTAGTAGCCGAAATAGAATTCCCCGTTCTTTTCGAAACGCGAAAATCCGTCGTTTTCGGGTTTGTGGCCTTGGTAATCTGCACCACCTAAGTATTCATCTAAATTAGAACTCATAACATTGTTGATTTGCAGTGGTCAATATATACATTAAATGGTGTCATTTAATTGCCTAATCTCAAATGTGCGTTTCTCTGTTAAATGGTTATCCACGAAAACTTTAAATTCGGAGCTCAATCAACAATTGCAACTATGCGTGGGTATATCTCTTTTGTATTCTTGTTTTTTTTCGTGAACTGTTTTGCACAGACTTCTGTTCGACCTGGCTCGTCAGAAATTTATCAGAATCTTCAGAAACTTAATTTTCTTGGTTCGGCCTTGTATTTCGCTGCTCATCCAGACGATGAGAATACGCGAATGATTTCATTCTTAAGTAATGAAGTGCACGCCAACACGGCTTACTTATCTATTACTCGAGGAGACGGAGGGCAAAATTTAATTGGTACAGAAATTCGCGAAGAGCTTGGTGTGTTGCGAACGCATGAATTGTTATCGGCGCGCAGAATAGATGGAGGCACGCAATATTTTACGCGCGCAAATGATTTCGGTTATTCAAAACATCCGGACGAAACTTTTGCGATTTGGAATGAGGAAGAAGTTTTGTCCGACGCAGTTTGGGTTATCCGAAATTTTCAACCGGACATTATAATAAATCGTTTTGATCACCGTACACCGGGAACGACTCACGGGCATCACACCGCTTCGGCAGTACTTTCTCTTGAGGCGGCAGAAAAGGCAGCGGACGCTTCTGTTTTTCCGGAGCAACTAAAAGACACTGAGGTGTGGGAGACTTCTCGTGTTTACTATAATACTTCTTGGTGGAGATATCCTGGCAAAACTCGTGAGGAGCGTCAGGCGAGTTTTGCGGCGGCAGACAAAAGCCAGTTAGTAAGAGTAGATATCGGTACTTATGATCCTATCTCGGGTTCTTCGCTTTCGGAAGTTGCCATTCGCTCAAGAAGCCAACACCTGAGTCAAGGTTTTGGGGCTATTCCTTACAGAGGATCAACGCTAGATTATTTAGAACCAATAGTTGGTGGCCCGATAGAAGACAATACTAATGTGTTTGATGGCATTAATACTACTTGGTCACGAGTTAAAGGTGGTGCGCACATTGGAGACAAGGTGCAAGACATTATAGATGAATTTGATTTCACCGCACCTGAAAAGAGCGTTCCGTCTTTACTCACAGTTTATAAGGCGATAGATGATTTACCTGATTCTTACTGGAAGCGTGTGAAGCTAGAGGAGACCGCTGGATTAATAGAAGCCGCTTGTGGTATGTTCCTTGAATTTATTGTTGATGAAAACAAAGTGACGCCTGGCGACGAGGTGAATTTGGAATATGAAATAGTAAATCGCTCTAATCACAAAATGAGCTTGAATAAGGTGGAAGTTGTTGGGTCGAACTATTCGAGTTCGGAAAAAGTTGAATTGCCTTATAATGAATCAATAACGGTGGAGTCGGCCTTGAACATACCAGCTTCTACGGGTACAACTGCTCCGTACTGGCTGACGGAAAAAGGTGACTTGGGGATGTACAATGTTCCTGAGCAAGCGCTCCGTGGCGCGCCAATAACCCCGCACCCATTAAAAGCGCTTTGCACTTTTGAAATTGCGGGAACAAGACTAACAATAGAAAAGCCTGTTGTTCATAAATACCGCGATCCGGCAAAAGGTGAGATCTACCGACCTTTTGAAATAACGCCGGCTGTTTTTGTGGCCTTGGATAAAAGTGTCTATCTCTTTTCTTCTTCGGATGAACAAGAAATCGCTACAACAGTAACTGCTGGAAAGGCGGACGTAAACGGCAGCGTAAAGCTGAACATCCCTAAGGGTTGGAAATGCGAACCTGCTAGTCAAAATTTCAATCTGGAACGTAAAGGGGCTGAACAAAAGTTGGTCTTTAAAGTAAGCCCAAGTAAAAAGCAGTCGATCGGTGAGGTTTCGGCCGAGGTGAGTAGTGGTGGAGAAACATTCACGCGCTCGGTGGTAGAACTGGAATATGAGCACGTGCCTCACCAAGCAATACTTAAACCCGCTAGTTCGACTATTGTAAGAGTACCACTGGAAAAAGGAGTCAACAAAATTGGCTATATCAATGGAGCTGGAGATTTGGTGGCAGATAATTTGCGAGAAGTGGGTTACCACGTCGACGAACTGGATATTGCTTCCATCACTCCCGGCCAATTAGCTCAATACGATGCGATCTTATTGGGAATTAGGATTTACAACATGCAAGGGAATGGAACCATACTAAATGTAAAGCAGCCACTCCTTTTCGATTATGTGAAACAAGGAGGAACCCTGATTACTCAGTATAACACTTCTCACAGAGTACAAGTAGACCAAGTAGCGCCTTATGAATTGAAGCTTTCGCGCGATAGAGTAACCGATGAGTTTGCAGCGGTAACTATACTCGCGCCAGACCACCGTGTTCTAAACTTCCCGAACAAAATCGGCGAAGCCGATTTTGAAAACTGGGTACAAGAACGTGGCTTGTATTTCCCGAACGAGTGGGGGAAAGAGTTTACACCAATTCTTGCTTGGAACGATAAGGGAGAAGATCCTAAAGAAGGTTCTTTACTTATAGCTGAGCACGGTGAGGGTCATTTTGTTTATACCGGTATTTCTTGGTTTAGAGAATTACCAGCTGGGGTTCCTGGTGCTTACCGTATTCTCGCGAACATTATAGCTCTCGGCGTAGATGAAAAGTAAAGACGAAGAACTTGAAGGCGATGATGGCGTTGCCACGTCAAATTTTGTGTTCATTTTAGTAATGAACGCGGTCTATATTCTGCTGTTTTATTTTCTAATGAAAAGCCTGACCTAATTGAGTATAAGTACGCTTGATTGGATTGTGCTGTCGGCTACACTACTCTTTATAGTAGCGTACGGGACTTGGGTTACGAGAGGGGCCAAGAATGTGAAGGGCTTTCTGCTCGGCAACAAAGAAGCCCGCTGGTGGACGGTCGGCCTTTCGGTTATGGCCACCCAAGCGAGCGCCATTACTTTTCTCTCTACTCCCGGACAAGCCTTCCACGATGGAATGGGTTTCGTGCAGTTCTATTTCGGCTTGCCCATTGCTATGGTTATCATTTGCGTAACCTTTATACCGCTTTATCATCGCCTCAAGGTTTATACTGCATACGAATACTTAGAGTCGCGCTTTGATGTGAAAACGCGATGTTACACCGCTGTGCTCTTTTTGATTCAGCGGGGCTTAGCAGCGGGCATTACCATTTTTGCACCTGCTATCGTATTGAGCACCATCTTGGGTTGGGATTTAAAGTTGACCAATCTCATTATCGGCGTACTGGTAATTATTTATACGATGATAGGTGGTACCAAGGCAGTTTCGGTTACGCAGAAACAGCAGATGGCGGTCATCTTCGCTGGACTCATTGCTGCTTTCTATATCATCTTATCTAAGTTTCCAGCCGACATCGGTTTTATCGATGCCTTGCAAATAGCGGGGGCCTCGGATAAAATGAATATTCTAGATTTTTCATTTGACCTCAATAACCGCTACACGGTTTGGACTGGTTTGATTGGGGGTACTTTTTTAATGCTTTCCTATTTTGGAACCGATCAGTCTCAGGTGCAACGCTACTTGTCCGCTTCGTCGGTGCGCCAAAGCCAAATGGGTTTGATATTCAATGGCCTCTTGAAAGTGCCGATGCAGTTCTTCATTCTCCTTATCGGAGTAATGGTTTTTGTCTTTTATCAATTTAACAGCTCTCCGGTCTTTTTCAACGTTTCCGAACTGCAGAGCGTGGAGCAACCTGCGCTACAGCAAAAAATTACTGATGCAGAATCCTCGCTACAAATTGTGCTGGACAAACGAAAGGAAAAACTGGCTGCTTTTAGCAAGGAACAAATTGATCAGTCCCAACTCTCTACGGCCTTAGGTGTATTGAACGCGCAGGAAAAAGAAATTCGAACGGAGGTAAAGACTTACATAAAAGAAGCAAACCCCAAAGCCGAAACCAACGATAAGGACTACGTTTTTATTTATTTCATTTTGAATAATCTGCCCAAGGGGCTCATTGGTTTGCTGCTGGCGGTTATTTTTTCGGCGGCGATGTCGTCTACTGCTTCAGAACTAAACGCCCTGGCCTCAACTACAACCATGGATATTTACAAACGCATCTTCGTTTCCGAAGGGAGCGACAAGCATTATGTGCGGGCTTGTCAAGGCTTTACACTTATGTGGGGCATCATAGCGATAATGTTTGCCAACTTCGGCACCTTGTTCGAGAACTTGATTCAGCTGGTTAATATTATTGGTTCTATTTTCTATGGAACCATACTGGGTATTTTCTTGGTTGGATTTTACTTCAAGCGAGTAGGGGCCAATGCGGTTTTAATCGCTGGGGTAATTACGCAGGTGCTGATCATCTTTATTTGGTGGCAGGATTGGGTGCCTTACCTGACGCTGAATATGATCGGCGCGGTGGGAGTTATTGTTATTGCTTCTTTGTTTCAGATTTTTATGGGACGGCGTGCAACTGGTACTAGCCTTAATTAATCTAGAAATCTCGGAGTAATTCGCGTGAGGGATCGGAGTGGTGCGACCGAATGGGAGCAGTCTCTTTTGCTGAGTCA
>CAZZIZ010000084.1:0-14047 GCA_964654535.1 uncultured Chitinophagales bacterium | reverse complement strand
TCCCTTAGGGTCGCATCTTTCCGATCCCTAACTCAAGCTCTAAAACAAGCTCTAAAACAAGCTCTAACTCATATAATGTCGGCTTAATGCCGCCTTAGACAGACTAAGACGAGAAATCATGGGGCATTTTTCGCCAAGAGAGAATGGCTTCATTTTGGATATTTACTCAACAATCGAAGCATTGTGGTATTTCTTCGAAATTTTAAAACATTGGTAAGAATTGATTAAAGTCGTTTTCTTTATCAATTTGTTCTAAATTTCAAAGTAGCCTTAATATCTATCGAACAGAATATTATGTAGTTCAAAAATTATAACATATACTTGCGTTCTCGCCTAATCATACTTAAATAATTTCGCATGAAAAAATTGTTTTCCTTATTAATCGTCTTCGTTGCAACGGGCTTATTCACCTTTGCTCAGACGAGTTTAAAAGTTACTAATACTGGTGTTGGTATAGGAACATCGACTCCGACTGAAAAACTAGAAGTCGATGGATTAGTAAAAACCAAAGGTGCTACCTACCGTGAAACAGGAGCCTCTGCAACTGCTCTTTACGAGCGTACGGACAGATCAGCAATGCTTGTTGGTGCTGGAGCACAACCAGGTTTTACTTTTGATCAAAACTTCAAGTTTTTGATTTCAGCAAATAATAGATCTGCCGTTCTAAATCGTATTCTTACCAGTGGCTCTGCAAATTTCCTAATGTCAGGAGACGGAATTACTGGATACATGGGATTTGGTATTGTTAACGCGACCGAAAGAATCCATGCAGTTGGAAACATTTTCGCGACTGGAATCATTACACCTTCAGATCGCAACTTAAAAGATAATGTTACGCCGTTTAGCGATGGCCTTTTAGTTATCAAAAACCTAAACACTATCCGTTACACTTACAATGGAAAAGCTGGTTTAGAAACTGATGATGTGCATATCGGTGTATATGCTCAAGAATTACAAGAAGTAGCTCCTTACTTAGTTGAAGAGTTCGTTCATACAGAAGTGGATGGCGAAGGAAATCCTATATCAGAAGAAACGTTCTTAAAAATTCGTGACGGAGAGATCAAGTACCTTTTGGTAAACGCTGTAAAAGAGCAACAAGAAATGATCGAGCAGCAGCAAAAATTGATTGAGCAATTACAAAGTCAAATGCAAGCTTACTCAGCATTGTTGGAAAAAGCAGTTAACGAAAAGTTAGCGACGAGATAGTCGTAAGAACTTATACAATATTGAAAGCGAGGTTTTTTAAACCTCGCTTTTTTTATGCCCTAAACGCAAAGTTGGGCCAGGCATTTGATCGGCTGGATTAATCTGCAATAGCAGCTGGGGCATTCCCAAAAAATCAATTGTACTAAAACGAAATCAGGTCTTGTACTTGTTGCTCCATTAAAGCGAGTGTATCTTCATTTACTTCACCTTGCTCGTTGAGAACCGTATGAATTTGGGAAATAGGTAGCTTGTTAAGTAGTACCTCTGCTTTAATGTAGTTCAGCATATTGGTCATTGCATCTAGGCCGCGGAGACAGCCAGCGCGCCCGCTAGAAACTCCAGTGAGACTTACTTTCTTTCCGTTCCACGCCGGCTTGATATCAGACGCGTCTATCACTAATTTCAATATGCCGGGGAATGCGCCATTGTACTCCGGAAACACCAAAAGAAGCTTGTCGGCATCATTTAAATATTTTTTCTGCAGAGCCAACCACGATTGACTGCGTTCGGTGTACATAGTCCCACTCAAAAAATCGCTGGGTAATTCCGTCAAACAAAACATTTGGTTTGCTTGACCTAATTTTTCTAAAATTGCTTGATAGGCATTAGCAAATATTTTGGTTTTACTGTCCGCTCTATTCGTCCCTGATACTACAGTGATCATATTATTTCTCTTTTGAAGCCTCTAAGGTATTTAATCCCGCCTTAACACTTATTCTGTTGAAAAAAGCGA
The DNA here is from genome assembly GCA_964654535.1 of uncultured Chitinophagales bacterium. Taxonomy (GTDB): domain Bacteria; phylum Bacteroidota; class Bacteroidia; order Chitinophagales; family UBA2359; genus CAZZIZ01. The sequence goes on along the minus strand of CAZZIZ010000084.1, from coordinate 12,108 downwards.
CAAGCTTCCTTCAACCTAGGTTGATAAATCTCGTATTTTGTAAGAAATCAGATTAGGTTGAAATTTACATTTTACGGACATGCCTGCTTTGGCTTAGAAATAGCCGGAAAGCACATTTTAGTAGACCCCTTTATTCGTCCAAACGAATTGGCTAAGACTGTGGTGGTGGAGAATATAAAGGCTGACTATATTTTGGTGAGTCACGGGCATGAGGACCACCTAGCCGATTTGCCTGAGATAGCGACGCGGACTGGGGCTTTGGTCATTGGAAATTATGAGGTAATCTCCTATTTGAGCGCCAATGGCTGTGCAAACGTGCACCCTATGAACCAGGGCGGCACCAAAAAGCTGGATTTTGGCTCTGTGAAGGTTGTTAATGCCGTGCATTCCAGTGCTTTAGCTGATGGAAGCTATGGGGGAAATCCCGTTGGATTTCTTATAATGTCCGAGGAAGGGAGTGTATATTATAGTGGCGATACAGCCCTTACTATGGATATGAAACTGATACCTTTATGGACATCGGTTGATTGTGCGATATTGCCAATTGGTGATAATTTTACGATGGGCTACGAGGATGCAATTATCTGTTCTGACTTTGTAGAATGTGATAAGGTAATTGGCGTTCACTATGATACCTTTGGGTACATAAAAATTGATCAGGGTGCTGCGAAGGCGGCCTTTGAGGCAAAAGGAAAAAAGCTGCACTTAGTGGATATAGGTGCAAGTATAGATATTTGATTAACAGTTTAAGGAAAAGACATTGGCAAAAGTAATTGCAGTAGCGAATCAGAAAGGTGGGGTAGGTAAAACTACAACCGCCATAAACTTATCGGCCGCACTAGGTGCGATGGAAAAGAAAGTATTGTTAATCGATGCTGACCCTCAGGCCAATTCTTCTTCTGGAGTTGGAGTGGAGTCTAAAAACATTGAGCATTCTATTTACGAATGTCTCATTGGAAAGGCGACTGCGCAATCTTGTATCATTAAAACTGAATCGCCCAACTTGGATTTGATTCCAGCTCACTTAGATTTAGTAGGAGCGGAGATAGAATTAGTAGATCACAAGGATCGTGAATTCAAAATGAAAACGGCTATTGCCAGTTTGGGTCAATGGTACGACTATATCGTTATTGATTGTTCTCCGTCTTTGGGGCTCATTACTTTGAATGCACTTACTGCTGCGGATAGTGTGGTGATACCAGTTCAGTGCGAATACTTTGCACTTGAGGGACTTGGTAAGCTATTGAACACCATAAAAATTGTTCAGAGCCGTTTAAACAGTGAGCTTTCCATAGAGGGTATTCTCCTTACGATGTACGACTCTCGTTTGCGCTTGTCAAACCAAGTAGTAGAAGAGGTGAAGAAGCATTTCCAAGGATTGGTTTTCGATACGATTATACATCGTAACACTCGATTGGGTGAAGCACCTAGCGTAGGTAAAACCATTATTATGTACGATATAGAAAGTAAGGGTTCAATCAACTACCTGAACTTAGGCAAGGAACTAGTACATAAGCACTCAATGGTAGGTGTAGCCGAAGTAGAAGCAGAATAATTTGAGTAAAAAAGATCCAAAGAGCGAACTAGGTAGAGGTATTCGGGCACTCCTGAATGATCTCCCAGATTTCGACAGTAGTGCCGAAACGACTCGTCCAATGATGGATGGGGCGAAGAAGGAATCTGCTGCAGCTGAGCTTGGACCAAAAGGAAATATTGAGGAGGTTGCGCTGCACTTGATAGAAGCCAACCCAAATCAACCTAGAAGACAGTTTGATCAAAATGCGCTGCAAGAATTGGCGGCGTCTATTGAAACGCAAGGATTGATCCAGCCCATCACCGTTCGACCTAAAGGCAGTGGTTACGAAATAATAAGTGGCGAAAGAAGATGGCGTGCAGCAAAGCTCGCGGGTTTGAAAACGGCACCAGTTTACATTAGAACTGTAAACGATACGCAGATATTGGAGATGGCACTGATTGAAAATATTCAACGCGAAGATCTCAACGCCATAGAGATTGGCGTGAGCTACCAGCGCCTTATTGACGAATGTAGCATAACGCAAGACGAGTTGGCCATTAGAGTGGGTAAAGATCGTTCTACTATTAGCAACTACTTACGTTTACTCCGTTTGCCGCCAAATATTCGTGAAGCGCTGCAGGATGGCAAAATAAGTATGGGTCACGCTCGTGCGCTATTGAGTAGTTCGAAGGTGGAGGTACAGCTAACTGTCTTCCGTGAGATACTTGAGAAAAGTCTGAGTGTCCGCAATGTGGAGGCCTTAATGCGTTCTTATAATAACCCGGAGCCTAAGACGAGTAAGAAAAAGCCTAGCCTCTCGCCGGACTTTCTGAAAGTGCAAGAAAACTTGCGCGCTCAGTTCGAAACCAAGGTTTCAATCAGAAAAAAGGACGGCAAAAGGGGAGAAATAGTGATTCCATTTTTCTCAGACAACGATTTCAATCGTATCCTCGACTTATTAGAGGACTAAATATTCATCAAAGCCAAGCAATGCTTACACGTTTCTTTTTCTTGAAATGTGCTTCTAGTATACTGTTACTGACAGCAATTTGTACTTGTTCCTTGTTTGCACAAAATGAGCAAGACATACTTTTTGATGGCAGTGATCCAGGTGCCTTATTACCTAGTGATACTTCGGTTTATGTAAAGCAGGAATTCGACCCTAAAATGTGGCCGGCTTTAAAATCTTTGGCTGTACCTGGTTGGGGACAAGTACATAACAAGCAGGTTTATAAGGCGCCGATTATTTTGGGTAGTAGTGCAGTGCTACTGGGTGTGGGCTTATCTTTTCGAAAGGACTTTTTAGATAACCGTGCCGAGATTAATCGTCGCTTAAATGATGGGGTCGGGGAAATGGAATACATAGAGTCTACTACGCTGGATCTTCGCTTCGATGCGGAACAGGCTCGTCGACGATATCGCTGGTCACTGGCTTCTGTTGGTTTTGTTCATCTACTGAACGTAGGTGATGCTTATGCTAGCGCATTTATTTTACAATCCGACAAAAAGCACAGTCCTACAAAGGCCGCACTGATGTCAGCAGTGCTTCCTGGCTGGGGGCAGATATACAACGGTCGTACTTGGAAAACACCGATTGTCGTTGCGGGCCTAGCTGCCGCTGGTTACGCTATTTGGTTTAATGCGGATAGGCATAGAGTTCTTCGAGATGAGTTATTTGCTAGGCGCTTCGGTGACTTCAGTGCTATGAATCCTCACGATACCAACGATGGTAATAATGGAAGAGGCTACTTTGGTATTGAGGACGACCGCTTGTTGCAAGCGCGAAACTCTGTTTTAGAAGATTTGGATAACGCGATATTGATAGGAGTCTTGGTTTATGTACTTAACATAGTAGACGCTGCGGTAGACGCGCATCTGCGAGACTTTGATATAGATGACGACCTAGGTTTAGAAACAGCGCTTGTGCCAACCATTTTTCCAAATGGCACCATAGGTGTCAATTGGTCACTAACTTTTTAAAATGAAACTAGCACTGATAGGCTATGGCAAAATGGGCAAGACCATAGAGGCTCTAGTAGAGAAAAAATATTCTAAAAGCACCGAAATTTCCACGAAGGTATTTTTGGGCAGTGCGGATTCCTTGAATGTTGATGCAATGAAGAACGCCGATGTGGCTATTGACTTTTCTGCCCCGAATGCGGTTATGGACAATATTAAGAGCTGCCTTGATCAAGGTGTTCCTATAGTAGTGGGTACGACCGGTTGGTACTCTCATCTGCCTACGGTAAAGCAATGGGTAGCGGACAAAAACGGGTCTTTATTTTATGCCAGCAACTTTAGTGTAGGGATGAATATACTCTTCAACCTCAATAAGCAACTAGCCAAAACAATGAATGCGCTCGAACATTACGATGTAGAAATTGTCGAAACTCACCATACGGAGAAATTGGATTCTCCAAGCGGGACCGCCATTACCCTTGCCGATGAAATCATCTGGGGACTCAATAGAAAGGAGAAATGGGAAAACGAGGAAAATGATGACGATGAGACACTAAGCATTATTTCTCACCGCAAGGCCGATGTAAAAGGCACGCACGACATCATTTATCGCAGCGGTATTGATGAGCTTACACTAAGACACAAAGCTTTTAGTCGCGACGGTTTTGCGGATGGAGCTATTAAGGCAGCAAAGTGGTTGAAGGGGAAAAAGGGTATCTATACTATGAGTGATATGATGCAGTAGATAAGGGCGTATTAGAACCCTATATAAAACCCCTTATTCTGCTTAGCCAGCTTTTTCATAAAGGTCACTTTGCTTTGTGAACTGTTTACCTGACGATAATCACGCCCTACACCAATAGTATTAATTACCTTCGAGCCTTTGTTGAGCGATTTTATATGACCCAATACTGAATCAATAGGATCATCAGGACAAGCAGTTCCCGAACGTTTAGTTGGCGTACCATCAGACATAAAAGTAATCGTACCAGCACTTTTGTAATTGGGACTCTTGAATACAAAGTCCATCGCCGCACGCGTGGGCGTGCAGTTACGCGCATAGAGGCTACTTAGGTAATTATAGATTTCGTATTTCGACTTTTCGGTAACTGGTTTCAAGCCACCATACAAGTAGTCATAATCTTTTTGCGGGCCCTTAGGAAATATAACAATGTCCACTTTGTAGCTTTCGTCCATATTAGCGATCAGCATTTTAATACCCGCGCGCACCTCGTTTAATTTTTCGGGCTCAGGATCTTCGTCCATACTTCCAGATACGTCTACCATAAAGACAATGTTCTTGTCTTCGAATTTAAGACCCAACTTTTCTTCGTACTGCTGAAGTTTATCCGTGAGCTGTTCGATTTTGTTCTCCGCTTGCTCCAGTTTTTGCTCAACCTGGGCCGTAGAGTTAGAATCACTTTTAGCTGCTTGAATCTCTTCTTTGAGCTTTTTGATTTCTTCTTTATACAGCTCTTTATGTCGATCGGCTTTAGCCATTTCTTCCTTTATGGCTTCCGCATCTGCCTCCAGCGACTCTATCTTTTTCTTGTCGTAGGTAATCTGCTTTTCCTTCTTAGTTACCTCTTCTTTGAGCGCCTCATTTTCTGCTAACAATTCTTGATTGACATCAGTATCGTTTTGCAGCTTAGATTTTACCTGCTCTAGTTCGGCACTCAGCTTTTTGATACGCTCTATGTACTCCGCGCGCTCGGTTTGACATTGCCCCAAAAGTTGTTGCAAACGCTCTGCCTCCGCACCTAGTGAGGCTACGTGAGCGTTTAGGTTGTCTACTTTTACCTTCAAGCCGTTAAACGTGGATTTAGAAACTGAAGATTGCAGCTGGCTCATCATACTTTCTATTTCCTGAGCATCCATCTCTAGCTCCTCAATAGACTCTAGTTTCTCCAGTTTTTTAACAATTGAAGCATCCAGCTTGGGTATGACTATAAAAAGCAGCAATACCGCTCCCAGTGCTCCTGAGAGTAAATCCAGAAAGGACACGTTAAATACGTTTATTTCTTTACGAGCCATTGCGCACTATTGAGCGTGAAATTAAGTTATTCAAGAGGAATGAAGCCCCAACTTGTTAACTTCTATGAACAAGAATGGTACATCTCTTAACGAATTTTGCCACTCATTTTAATATGTTGCAGTAGTATTATTTTAACAAAATGGATCCGCGTTTACGCTATAAAAGTCAGGCCGTTTGTGAAAAGGGTATTCGTCCCAATAATCAGGACGCTATTGCCCCCGATCCAAACGAAACCGACCAACAGACTAACGTCTATGTGGTATGCGATGGCGTGGGTGGTGGTTCCAAAGGCGAGGTCGCCTCGCGCATTTGTGCCAACACTATGTTGGATTGCCTAGCAGGTTTTGACCAAAACGATTTCGATACAGAGCTCTACACCGAAGGCCTTCGCGATAGCGAAGCACTCATAGAACGATACATCGCCAAAAATCCAGGCAACGAATCTATGTCGACTACCTTGACTTGGATACGTTTTACCGACAATGGCGAGGCGCATATTGGTTGGGTGGGCGATAGCCGAATCTACCAATTTCGCGATGGAAAAATAGTTTACCAAACCAATGACCATTCCTTGGTCAATGCTATGGTCAAAGCTGGAGACATTACTGCGGAAGAAGCCAGAACGCACCCGCAGAAAAATGTGATTTTGCGTGCGGTTAGTGGAGTAGGGGAGCCAGCAGTTATGGAAATGCAGCGCCTCACCGATATAAAAAGTGGTGACCGCTTTTTACTTTGCACCGATGGCGTTACCGATGCACTTTCCAACCAAGATTTAAGCGATTTTTTGGAAAGCGGAATTTCTGTAAATGATGCGGTTCAAAAAATTAACGAGACCTGCGCTCTCAACTCCAAAGACAACTATAGTTGCTACTTAGTTGAGTTAGAATTTGAGGAGAAAAAGCAAAGCATAAACGAAAAGGCGCAAGGAGTAGTCGCCAAGGAAAAAATAGAGCCGACTACAGAACCAGTAAGAAAAAGCCAAACCACCTCAGCTGCGAAAGCAAAAGCAAAAGCCAGTCCTAAGAAAACCAGTTATGGCTTACCTATAGTTTTAGGCGTATTGCTTGCTGGCTTGGTTGGGATGTACTTTGCCTACAACTATTTCGAAGGGCAAAAAGAAACAGCCATTTATGAATCTCATCTCAGCGATGCAGAAGTTTTTTATCATCAAGGCGCCTACGGCGATGCCATCGAAAGATTCGAGCAGGCGGAACGAATGCGCCCCCTCAATCCAGTAATGAAGGGTATGCTTGATTCATCGCGGATAAAAAACTTGTTGCCTGTTTATTCCAATTTGCAGGTTTCAGCATTAAACATGCTCAAGTCAAGTCCCGCCCAGGCAATCAAGGATGGTCGCGATGCTAAATTGATAGATGGCTTTGCTTTTACTTGTTTGCAGCCGATTCGTATTAGTGGTCTGCATTATTTTATCGCAGACTCTAGCAAATGCATCAAGACCAAGAGACAAATTCATTTTAATGTCGATGTTCCTTTGCCATTGCAGGTTGACAGCACGAGTGTTGTTTTTTGGACGACGCTGCCCGATGAGCTCCAGCCCCACTTTATCGACCTGATTGTTTTAGATGAGAAAGGTATGGAGGCGCACGCTGTTCAGTTCGGCGATGAGGAGCATTATGAAAATGCTTGTGACAAAATCAGGGACGTAAACTAATCTTCGAGATAAGCACCCGCGTAAGGGATAGGAAGGATGCGACCAAAGGGAGCAGTCGCCTTTGTGAGGCTAGTTTGTGCTTACCTCGCAGAGGTAGAAGCAAAAACTTTAGCTGAACAAGATGGGGACCGGAGCGAACGCGGAGTCCTGGAAAGCCCGACCCTTCAATCTTGGCGCCCGAAGCAATTTAGCTTTCCGCAGGAAGAAGAAATTGCAAGTTGGCAGCCAAGATTGAAGGGTTACGCCCAACAAAAATTTAATGGTATAACACTCTTCAGATAGCTCAGGTATTATCTTCGCAGAAAAAAAACCTTTGCTAAAAGTCGCCTGGACCAAAGACTACAAACACGACTTACCGGAGAAACATCGTTTTCCCATGCTTAAGTACAACCTGCTTCCCGAGCAATTGCAAAAGGAAGGAACCTTAAGTGAGGCGAATTTTTTCCAACCAGAGGCCATCGCTGAGGAAATCATCTTAGCCGTGCACACTGAAGAGTATTGGCAAAAGTTAGTCAAACAGGAATTGACAAAAAGCGAAGAGCGTAAAACGGGATTCCCACTATCTCCGCAACTTGTGCAACGCGAAATCATAATAGGCGAGGGAACCCGACAAGCAGCTCAGTTTGCACTACAATATGGCTTGGCCGCAAACATAGCTGGTGGAACCCACCACGCCTACACCGACCACGGCGAAGGTTTTTGTTTGCTCAACGATATTGCTATGGCCGCGAGCGACCTACTGGACAATCACGACTTAGATAAAATACTCGTGGTTGATCTCGATGTGCATCAAGGAAACGGCACCGCTGAGATTTTTCAAAACGACAAGCGCGTTTTTACTTTTAGCATGCACGGCGCCAATAACTATCCCCTGCAAAAAGAACAATCGGATCTAGATCTTCCGATGCCAGATCATTGCGATGATGGCACCTATCTGAAGGCCTTAGAAGACACGCTTCCTCGTCTACTTGACCAAGTAGAACCCGATTTTATCTTTTTTCAGTCCGGAGTAGATGTCTTAGCCACCGATAAGTTGGGAAGGCTTGGACTTAGTTTGGAGGGCTGCAAGCAAAGAGACGAAATCGTCCTCAAGCGAGCCAAGCGGGACGGTATTCCAGTTGTAGCGGTAATGGGCGGCGGCTACTCAGAAAACGTCTCGCGAATTGTAGAGGCCCATGCCAATACCTTTAGGGTAGGGATGGAGACCTATTTTTAGATATTTTGCCCCTCTTTCGTGCGAAGCTGAGGCATTGTTTCCTAAATCCTTATTTTCGAATGTTGAAGTTTTATAGCAATACGGCTGTGAATTATAGCTGGTCTTTATTTGTTTGAGCTTCAAAATTTTGTCGTAAAAAAAATACAATGTCCTATATAGCTAAAGTTGAGAATGAAACTTTTGAGTTGGATGAAACGAGTCTAGTTGACGCTATCCAAATAAGTGATTCAAAGTTTCATGCCTTGGAGAATAATCGGAAGTATGAAGTTGAAATTATAGAATCCGATTTTGCCTTGAAACGCTTTTTGCTTGAAGTTAATGGCAATAGGTATGAAGTCAAGTTAAAAGACAAATACGACCAATTGGTTGAAAAGATGGGTTTTTCAGCTGTTAATAATCAAAAACTAAAAAACATTAAGGCTCCAATGCCTGGCTTGATTATCGACATTTTAGTTGAGGCTGGTCAGTCCATTGAAAAGGGAGATCAGCTGCTAATTCTTGAAGCTATGAAAATGGAGAATGTTCTAAAGGCCGAAGGTGAAGGCATTGTTAAAGAAGTGCTATTTGAAAAAGGTGCGTCCGTCGATAAGGGACAGATTATTATTGATATGGAATAATGGAAGCGAGGAGGAAAAATAAAAAGATCAAAGAGCGTAAATGAAAAAAATATTAATTGCTAACCGAGGTGAAATTGCGCTACGTGTCATGCGCACGGCCAAGGCAATGGGCATCAAAACGGTAGCAGTATATTCAGAAGTTGACAGAAATGCGCTGCACGTTCGTTTTGCAGATGAAGCGGTCTTGCTAGGGCCGGCGCCTTCGTCTGAATCTTATTTGAACATGGAAAAGATTGTGGAGGCGGCGAAGAATACTGGTGCTGATGGTATTCATCCTGGCTACGGATTTTTAAGTGAGAATTCCGCGTTTGCCAAGATGGTTGAGAAAAACGGAATCACGTTTATCGGTCCGCGGCCGTATGCCATTGAAGTCATGGGTAGCAAACTGGCAGCAAAGGAAGCAGTTAAAGATTACAACATTCCAATGGTGCCCGGTATTGAGGAAGCCATAACCGATGTTGAATTGGCAAAAGAAATTGCAGTAAAAATCGGCTTCCCAGTTTTAATTAAAGCTTCTGCCGGTGGAGGTGGAAAAGGGATGCGCGTGGTTGACAACTTAGAAGAGCTTCCTGACCAAATGGAAAGGGCGATTAGTGAGGCGGTCTCCGCTTTTGGTGATGGGTCGGTATTCATTGAAAAGTATGTTAGCTCTCCGCGGCATATCGAAATTCAAGTATTAGCGGACGCGCACGGGAATGTAGTCCATTTGTTTGAGCGCGAATGCAGCGTTCAAAGACGTCATCAAAAAGTAGTGGAGGAAGCCCCTTCAACGATTCTTAGCCCAGAACTGAGAATAGCCATGGGCGAAGCAGCGGTGAAAGTTGCCAAGGCTTGCGACTACGTTGGTGCGGGCACGGTTGAGTTTCTACTAGATGATCAAAAGAACTTCTACTTTCTAGAGATGAATACTCGTCTGCAAGTTGAACATCCTGTTTCAGAGTTAATAACCGGAGTTGACCTTGTAGAACAGCAAATAAAAGTGGCACGAGGTGAAAAGTTAAGTATTAGTCAAGATGACCTGAGCATCAAGGGACATGCCCTGGAGCTGCGTATTTATGCTGAAGATCCGCTCAATAATTTTCTTCCCAGTGTTGGGACTTTGGAAACCTATACAAGACCAGTTGGCGCTGGTATTCGATTGGATGATGGTTACGAAGAAGGAATGGAGATACCGATCTATTACGATCCAATGATCGCGAAGTTGATCACTTACGCGAAAACACGAGACGAGGCCATCCAGTTAATGCTGAGCGCAATTGAGCAATATAAAATCGAAGGCATTGCAACGACCTTACCATTTGGGAAATTTGTTTGCGAGCACGAAGCTTTTATTTCGGGTGATTTCGATACACATTTTGTGAAAAATTACTTCTCCCCAGAAAAAATAGAAGCGCAAAGGAAGCAAGAAAGGAAAATTGCCGCTGAAGTGGCACTCCAATTTTTCATGGAGAGTAAAAAAGATTTAGTGGTGACGGAAAGCAAAAGCTCAAATTGGAATGGCAACAGATAATGCCAATTTCCTAAACGGTTTCGGCACTTATTAAAGAAGAACAAAGCAATGACAGATAAACTTAAAGTCTTACAAGATAAAATCACTGAAGCCCATCTCGGTGGGGGCGAAAAGCGTATTGAAAAGCAGCACCAAAAAGGAAAGCTGACTGCAAGAGAGCGTGTTCATTTTTTAATGGATGATGGCTCCTTTGAAGAAATTGGAATCTTGGTTACCCACCGCACGAAAGATTTTGGAATGGGAGATCAAGTTTTCTACGGAGACGGTGTCGTTACAGGATATGGTACCGTCAATGGACGCTTGGTATATGTGTTTGCTCAGGACTTTACGGTTTTCGGTGGCTCCTTGTCGGAAACACACGCAGAAAAGATTTGCAAAATCATGGATTTAGCTATGAAGACTGGCGCGCCCTTAATTGGCTTAAACGATTCGGGCGGAGCGAGAATTCAAGAAGGAGTTCGTTCCTTAGGTGGCTACGCGGACATCTTTCACAGAAATGTAATGGCCTCTGGAGTGATTCCACAAATCTCCGCAATTATGGGCCCTTGTGCAGGAGGAGCGGTTTATTCTCCGGCGATGACCGACTTCACCATTATGGTAGAAAATTCGAGTTACATGTTTGTCACTGGTCCAAACGTGGTTAAGACCGTTACCAATGAAGAAGTAACCAGCGAAGAATTAGGAGGTGCAAGTACACACTCTACTAAATCTGGTGTAACCCATTTGACCGCGCAAAATGATATTGACTGCATTGAGCAGGTCAAAAAAATGCTCAGCTATATGCCTCAGAATTGTGAGGACAGAGCCCCCAAAATAGATTACGAAATCGGTGACGAAATCCGCGAAGAGTTAGAGAGCATAGTCCCTGAAAGCGCAAATCAACCTTATGATATGCGTGAGGTTATTGAAGGCATAGCCGACGAGGAATCCTTTTTTGAAATACATAAAGATTACGCCGAGAACATCGTTGTCGGTTTTATAAGACTGGCAGGGCGAAGTGTTGGAGTGGTGGCCAATCAACCAATGAACTTAGCGGGTTGTCTCGATGTGAACAGCTCAAAAAAGGCGGCTCGTTTTACGCGGTTTTGTGATTGCTTTAATATTCCGTTGTTAGTCTTGGTTGATGTACCTGGTTTCCTTCCTGGTACAGATCAAGAATGGAACGCCATCATTACTAATGGCGCGAAGTTATTGTATGCCTTAAGCGAGGCAACGGTTCCAAGAATTACGGTTATTACCAGAAAGGCTTATGGTGGCGCTTATGATGTAATGAATTCAAAACACATTGGAGCAGATATGAACTTCGCCTGGCCTCTCGCCGAAATTGCAGTAATGGGCGCCAAGGGTGCGAGTGAAATTATTTTCCGAAAAGAAATAAAAGCGGCCAAAGATCCCGCCGCTAAACTTGCAGAAAAAGAAGCGGAGTACGGCGATAAGTTTGCCAATCCTTATGGAGCCGCTGAGCGTGGTTTTATCGACGAAGTAATATTGCCGAAAAACACGCGTAGAAAATTAATCAAGGCGTTTGCAATGTTGGAAAACAAAGTAGTAACACTTCCTAAGAAGAAGCACGGAAATATTCC
>CAZZIZ010000083.1:0-14089 GCA_964654535.1 uncultured Chitinophagales bacterium | reverse complement strand
TACTGAACTTCTGGAATTACTAACCCACTAACCAAATAAACCCAACTGTCGGTCGGTATGGTTTAAAAAAATAGAATACGATAGGAATTAACGGAACGAGCCGGGAGGCTCGCACCATAAATAGTATTCTAGCGTTTTGATTTTGAGTACACTTTTGCTACAGCACGTAGGCGATTGAAAATCGCCGCCACGGCATTGCGACTGAAAGTCGAAACGAGGTGTTAGAAGAAACTACATTCCCGGAAGAGTTAGCTCATCTATACTCTTCTCTGTATAACCTTCTGGAACTACAAACTCGCCTTTCTTCACTTTTCGTTTCACAACTTCCTTAGCAGTAAGCGAAATCATCATACCACTGTAGTCCATCGTGTATTGCAAGGGGAAGCCATCTAAATCAACAAAACGAGTGTTGTAAGCAGAGTCGAATTTTATATCATCTGTGAGGCACATTGTAAACTCGCCTTGGTCTGACTCTATAGTATGTACGCGGCATTCGTAACCCGCCAAGCGCATTTTTTCCTTAGTAGGTACTAGACTGTAGTCGTCTATCATTCCCTCGCTAACGTGCTCCTTGGGCATTAGCACTTTTATTTTTTGCCCCATAGCATTAAAAAGCATCACGCCTTCTTGACTTTTCAAATCAATAATGGTCGTGTTGGTCATCACCATCATTTCTAAAACCACCTTCGACATTTTTTTGTTGAAGGTCATAGTCATATCTGTACCGCTAAGCATTTCGGAAGTCGCCTCGTCTAAGCCAAGTATTTTGACCTCGTAGACAACGTCTCCTTGTTTCATTTGTGCTGTAAGCGTACTAGTGCAAAAAAGGAAAGCGAGAAAGAAAAGTAATTTACTCATAATTGAATTTAGGGCTAATTAGTCATTAGGTAATAACGGAAGCGCGATTTGGGCAGATTTAGTCGTAGTGAATTACCTTTTGGTCTATTGGTGTTCGTTTCGTTTGTGGCGGAGTTCTTTCGTAGTAACCCATATAAAAGAAGCCCAGACATTTTTCTCCCACAGACATTTCGTAAAACTCATTCATATACTTTATGAGACCAGGCGAACTCCAATAAGCACCAATACCATAAGCCGCACAGCTCAACCACATATTCTGAACCGCCATAGCGAGTGCGGCTGTCTCTTCCCATTCGGGAAGCCGTTCGGCTAAATCTCTCTGCATGTGTAGCGCTATGATACAAGCGCTTTGATCGGTTTTGACTTGAAACGATTCATACTTCTTGTCCTTGTACTTTTCCGTTCCTTCAAAAAGAGCTTTGTATTTGCTAGCTAAAAACTGGCCTAGTTCCGCGCGTTTTGCTTTTCCTAAAACACGGAAACGCCAAGGTTGGGTTAGTTTATGCGTGGGTGCGCGGTCGGCGTTACGCAAGATTTGATCAATAATCTCGCTGGAAATTTCTTTGTCGATATAGTCGTGCGGATATATCGCTTTACGCGATTGTATCAATTCGTTGATGGCGGAGATGTGTGCTTGATTTGATTTATCAGTCATTCGTTTTTACTGCTATACTTTTATAATGACCGATTAGAAATTTCTAACTGCCACTTCTATCCCAAGGGTTTACCCGATTGCTAGGGCTTTGTTCCTTTTTATTGCGACGATTTTTCTTCTCACGTTTTTTCTTCTTCCGTTTTTTGGTCGGAGCGGGTGGAGCTAAATTAGGCGCTTCGAAAAATAAATCCTGCGAAATGCCCAAGAATTCATAAATCTTGGGACGATATGCCCAATAACCGTTTTCGAAAATCATACCGTCGTAGGTGCCGTCTGGGATATATGTTCCATAGGCGCCACGGCTTTCTTCTGTTTGCGGTGCAATGAAATCGAAAACCACTGCGTCAAGTTCGCTGTCGTAGTTCATGGTTACGCCCGAGCCTTCTTTGTATTCTAGAATGAAGCGGTTGCGCATTACGGTGGCAGTATCTTCGTTTACCTCAAAAATGGGCGCGCCAAATTTCACTTCTCCATTTTCAACGAAGAGTGCGTCGGCTATTTTTCTATCGCTATGACGATTGTTTCCGTCCCAGCCAAATAGGGTATAGTAAGTTTGGTTCTGGGTTTTCTTCATCGCGATGTTGTAGTAAACGCAGCCGTACCACTCATCGGGCCCAGTTTGTGCCGAAGCGGGATCAAGCATTTGTTCAGAGAAATCTATTAAAGGCACCAAACTCAAATCATCGCGATTCAATTGAATGGCTCCGAAGTAGCGAAAGTTCTGATCGTCGGATAAGTCTTCACTTGCTTCTTCTCCCAATTGCTTATCTCCTTCCGGAATCGCCCAACTGAAAATGCGGAAAGAGCTATCTGGCGCATAAAGACTTGAAACGCCTTCAAGCTTATCGAATTTGTAAGAGAATGAATTCTCTGATTTAAGTGCTTCTACTAGCGCAGGAATAAAACCGTAATTCAATTGCTTACGTAAATCGCCAAAAGGCTGATTAATGATGTCATTGAATTTGCCCAATAGAATCGTTTCGTGTTCTTGTATAGACAAGCTTTCTTGAGGTTTTTCTTCGGTTTGACCGAAGGCAAGCAAGGAAAACAATAATAGCGCGCAGCAAATAAGATTCTTCATTCCAAAAGATATTTCAGTTTAGAGCCGATAGCCAAGCCTAAGTTTAACGAATCGCTCGACTAGGAAAGGCACAAACTATTCCATATTCACCTAACTATACGTATTAGAACCGCTTTTATTATGCACTATTAGCCCAGCGTCTCCATAATATTATCTCTAATTTAGCTGCGAGCAATAACCAATTCAGGCCACTTGAGAGATTTTACTACCACCGTAATCAACAAATACAACAGTATCATACGTGTGATGCTGGTATTAGTGGCTATTACACTTATAAGTCTGCTATTTACGCCTCGAACCTTCAATTTTGACTTTGAGGAAGGCAAGCCCTGGCGTCACGAAAATCTAACTTCTCCTTTTCTTTTTACCATTAATAAGACCGATGTACAGATAGAGAATGAAAAACAGACCATTCGCGCAGATTTTTTGCCGTATTACTCTTATGAAAAAGGGGTAGCACCGGAAGTACTGCGAGACTTTCAGGACAAGTATTCAGAGCTTTACCATATCCGAAATGAAGCAGATACTTTGTTTGCTGAAAAAGGGGATTCGGCTCAAATGCTTTCGGTCGGTCGTAAGATTCTAAATGAGATATACAATAAGGGAATTGTTGCAAAAGCGAATGTTGCTTTAGGAACGAGCTCGCCTGAAAATTTCAATTTGCTGGCCAACAATGTTTCAGAGTTAAAGGCCTACGAGAGCTTCAATGACCTGAAGTCGGCCAACTATTTTTTGGTGAAGAGTGTGCAAGATCGAGACGATATCAATAGCGAATTCTTGCTAGATGTTTTTCAGAAAATAATTCAGCCCAACATTATTTACGATGATGAGGTTAGTACGAAATTATTGCAAGAGACCTTGGGTCAGGTTTCGCCTACTAGAGGATTGGTGCAAAGCCAAGAGATGATTATTTCGTCGGGAGAAATTGTCAGTCCGGAGAAATACCAAGTGCTTAGTTCTTTGAGCGAGGCATATACCGAAAAATCGGTGAGTGACAATAGAAGTTTGCTTCAGCGCTTCGGTTACTTTTTGTTTGTGACTCTATTGATTGGTTCTTTTCTTGCCTACGTACGTCACTACGAACCCGAAATAATTAAGCACCCGAGACAATTGAGTTTTATGCTCTTTTCTATGGTGGCGGTCTTATTCATTGTTAAACTCTTGCTTCGCTTCGATGATCCGCGTATACTTTATCTGTTTCCTTTTTGTATCCTGCCCATAATTTTTAGAAACTTTTTTAGTGGAGGAGTTTCCTTGTTCGCTTATGTAGTACTCTTATTTATAACCAGTTTTTTAATTCCATTGGATTTTGAGTTTATCATCATACAGTTTCTTGCTGGATTGGTTGCTGTTTTGGTTTCCTCTAGGACTTATTATTGGTCGCAGATATTTAGTACCACGGCGGCGATTTTTATTGCTTATCTACTGACCTATTTCAGCTTGAACTTAATCCATAGTGGTACCGGCTTTAGCTTTGATCGTCAGATTATTGCTGCTTTTGGAGTGAATGCTTTGATTTCCCTGCTTGCTTTTCCGTTGATTCCGCTTTTCGAAAGGTTGTTTGGCTTCGTTTCAAACATTAGTCTGGTGGAGTTAGGCGATCTTAATAAGCCGCTCCTAAAACAGCTTTCGCAGAAAGCACCAGGAACTTTTTGGCACAGCTTACAAGTTGCAAGCTTGGCAGAGGCTGTGGCCAGAGAATTGGGTGCCAACGAATTGTTGACTAAAGTTGGTGCGCTGTACCACGACGTGGGGAAGATGGCGAACCCAGGTTTCTTTATCGAAAATCTAGAGAACGAAATGAACCCGCACGATAGATTGGTCCCCGAGGAAAGCGCTCGTATTATTATCAATCACGTAAAAGCAGGAATCAACATTGCGAAAGAGCACAAACTGCCAAATGTTTTAATTGACTTTATTAGAACCCATCACGGAAAAACGCAGACTGTGTTTTTCTATGAACGTCAAAAGGAACTAATGTCAGAATCTGATGAACCAATAGATAGACAGCCTTTTACTTATCCTGGCCCTTTGCCATTTAACAAGGAAACCGCAATAGTTATGATGGCCGATGGTATTGAGGCGGCTTCTCGAACTTTGGAAAACCCAAGTAAATCGCAGATTGATGAGTTGGTTGAGAACATTATCTCCAACAAGATTGCTTTAAATCAGTTCACCAATTGCGATTTGTCCTTTCGCGATATTCATGTAGCGAAGAAGATTTTTGCTAAGATGCTGAAGAGTAAATTCCACATTAGAGTACAGTACCCGGATCAGAAAGTTGCTACCGCTACCTCGAGTGAGGGATAGGAGGGATGCGACCAAAGGGAGCAGTCAACTTTGTTGAGCTAGTATAGACTTACCGCCTTAGCGGTAGAAGGATATACTTTGGCGAGACAAGAAGGTGACCGAAGCGAAGCGCAGTCCTGGATAAGCCCGACCCTTTGCACCGTAGCAATGCTTTCCGCTTCGCGGAAGAAGCAATGCGAGATTGCAAGAAGGGCACTCCCAAAAAACTAATTAGTAAAACATCGGAAATGCAGATGGATTTGCCTCGTGCATTATTTCGTAAATGCGCTCAAATATTTGCTCTGGATTTGGTTTGCTGAAATAATCTCCGTCGGTGCCGAAGGGCGTGCGGTGTTCAGTTGCACTAATTGTCACCGGTGCTGAGTCGAGGTGTTGATAGGCGTTTTGATTTTCCAAGACCTGCTGCATCATATAAGCGCTCGCTCCGCCGGGTACATCCTCGTCAAGGAAGATCACGCGGTTGGTTTTGGAAATCGATTTTACAATGTCATGGTTTAAATCGAAGGGAAGCAAGCACTGTACATCAATGAGCTCGACGCTGATGCCAACCTGCTTAAGTTTTAGGATTGCATTATTGGCAACGCGAAGAGTCGAACCGTAGGAAACCAGGGTAAGGTCTGTTCCTTCTTGAAGAACTTCTACTTTGCCCAATGGTACAGTAAAGTCTAGAAGGTTGTTTGGTAGTTTTTCTTTTAGTCTATAACCGTTTAAGCACTCCACTACGATACCTGGGTCATCGCCTTGCAGAAGTGTATTGTAAAAACCCGCCGCTTGGGTCATGTTTCTTGGTACGGCTAAATAGACCCCGCGGACTCCATTGAGAATCATGCCCATTGGTGAGCCAGTGTGCCATATTCCTTCTAATCGGTGACCACGCGTTCTGACAATCAGCGGTGCTTTTTGCTTTCCTACTGATCTGTATCTAACCGTGCTGAGATCATCTACTATTGGTTGGAAACCGTAGATAAAGTAATCGATGTATTGTATCTCAGCAATGGGGCGGAGACCTCTGAGTGCCATTCCAATGCCTTGCCCGATAATGGTGTTCTCGCGTATACCGGTATCGAAGACTCGTTCTTCGCCATAAATTTCTTGGAGTCCAGCGAATCCTTGGTTTACATCACCAATGTTTCCAACGTCTTCGCCGAAAGCTAATAGTTCGGGATACTTAGCGAGCGCTTTGTTGAAATAAGTATTAATTACTTCGTAACCATTTTTCATTGGAGAGTGCTCATCAAACGTGGCAGGAACTCCTGGAACATTTAGCGCTGACTGATCGCTAGTGCTAAAAAGTGAGTGGCTATATACATACTGATATTTTTGCTGAAAATTTTGCAGCCAACTCTTGAGAATACCAATAGAAGTGAGATTTGCTTCTTCCCTGCTAATAAGCAATACTTCCTTGGCAGCTTTTATTAACTCTGTTCTAGATACAGATTTGAATTGGAGAAGCGAGGCTTTGATTTTAGATATAGCTTCAGTTTGGGCGGATTCTGCGATGCAGGCGTTTAAATATTCTAGCACTTCCGCTTTTTCGATATCGACGCTTTCTCTATAAGCTGCCCAAGCGTTGTCGCGTGCTTCTTTAGTTCTTACTTCCGCGTCCTCTTCTATTTTTTCTAGTTCCTTTTTAGTAGCATAGCCTACATCTAAAATCCATTCGCGCATTTTTCTTACACAATCAAAATCGCGTTCCCACTTAAGTCGCTCTTTTGATTTGTAGCGTTCGTGCGAACCACTGGTTGAATGTCCTTGAGGTTGCGTTAGCTCGTCGATGTGGAAAATAGTAGGGCTGTGATTTTCTCTAATCTTTGGGACGCTCTCACGATACATTTTACAAAGCCCTTCGTAGTCCCATCCTTTTGCTTGGTGTATGTAATATCCGCTTTCTTCCGGCGCATCTTTTTCGAAACCTTTTATGACTTTGTAAATGCTTTCTTTGGTGGTTTGGTATTTGGTTGGTACTGAAATACCATAACCGTCATCCCAAATAGAAACGGCCATTGGAATATTCATAACTCCTGCAGCGTTTAGTGCTTCCCAAAAAACACCTTCTGAAGTACTGGCGTCGCCAATGGTCACAAAGCTGACTTCATTTCCATTTTTGGTAAACCCTTTTTGATCTTTCAGTGCGGCAATACTTCTGTATTTTTTAGAAGCCATCGCTAAACCAACTGCTCTTCCCATTTGGCTTCCTGTAGGAGAAATGTCTGAAGAGGAGTTTTTTTGCTCACTAAGGTTTTTCCAAGAACCATCTTCGTTTAAGCTATGCGTAGAGAAATGAGAATTCATTTGTCTACCTCCAGAATGAGGTTCCCTTTCTAGATCGCAGTCTGCGTAAAGCTGAGCGAACAATTGCTCGGGTGTAACCAAATCGAGTGCGAGCATAAAGGTTTGGTCGCGATAATAGCCCGATCTGAAGTCGCCATCTTGAAAAGTCTTAGCCATAGCTATTTGAGCTACTTCCTTTCCGGCACCCATAATTCCGAACTTGGCCTTTCCGGATAGCACCTCTTTACGAGAGGTAACGCTGATACCACGACTGAGGCAAGCCAAGAAATAATCAGCTAGAACTTCTTTTTTGTAAGAATCCTTGTTTTTTTTGCCTTTTTTAACTGTACCTAGAGCCATTGCTCAAAGGTAAGGAATGAGCCGCAAAAGCCCTCAAATAAGCGCTTGTTAAACCTTATTAGTCTAAGACTATCTAAAAAATGGTCAGAACTCAGATTGTGACCTAAAACACCTAGAAAGTCCTAAGTAAAAGAATTGATTTTTGAAGCCTTTTCAATTAACTTTATAAACGATCTAAACAGATTAAAACAGACCATTATGTACAAATCGCTTGTGTTGATTTTCTCTTTGTTTTGCCTAAATGCGGCCTTGTTCGCTCAGACAAAAGAAGTAAAAGATGAAGTCGAGACCATTTTCCATATTAATGAGCAAGGTGAGGTCATAGAGACCAGTGAGCCAATTTTTAACTTCAACGAAGAAATTCACGACTTTGAAGAAATTCCAGAAGGTGACAAGCACACCCACGAATTCTTATTTACGAATATTGGTAAAAGTCCATTGATTATTCAAGGAGTGAAAGCTTCTTGCGGTTGTACTACTCCAGATTGGCCGAAAGATCCGATTCTTCCAGGCGAGTCTGCAATGATTACGGCAACTTATAACACGAAGGGACGTCCTGGACCATTTAACAAGGGCATCACAATTACCTCAAATGCAGTAACGCCAACTAAGCGTTTATTCATTAAGGGAAAGGTTATTCCTGGTGATACTGAAGAAGCGGTTCCAGTTAAAGAAAAGTCGATAGTCGACGAGAAGTAAACATTTAGCGTTCATACGCTTGAAAATATTGAAACTCCGTAGCGCAATTGTGCTACGGAGTTTTTTAATTTTAGGCTATGCCTAAAGTATCACAGAAGGGAATGCGAATGCCCTCTTCCCCAATTAGAAAACTTGTTCCCTACGCAGATGCTGCCAAAGCCCGTGGGACGCATATCTATCATTTGAACATTGGACAGCCGGATATTAAAACGCCGGTCAATGCATTGGAGGCGGCTTACAGTTTTAAGCCAGAAGTGCTTTCCTATATTCACTCGCAAGGAACACCTGACTATAGAGAGAAGCTGGCGAAGTATTACCACGGCGTTAACGCTAAGGTCACACCAGATCAAATAATTGTTACCACTGGAGGTTCGGAAGCACTGCTGTTTTCTATGTTTGCTTGTCTAGATGATGGCGATGAGGTAATTATTCCAGAACCGTTTTATGCGAACTATTTCGGTTTTTCGCAGGCCGGAAACATTAACGTAAAACCCATAACGGCAAGTATAGAAAATGGTTTCGCGCTTCCTTCCATAGAAGACTTCGAAAGCAAAATTGGCCCCAATACCAAAGCCATTTTAATTTGCAATCCTAATAATCCAACCGGATATTTTTATACCCGAGAAGAACTGGAAGCCCTGAAAGCATTGGTCTTGAAGCACGATTTGTTTCTTTTTGTGGACGAGGTGTACCGTGAGTTTGTCTACGATGGTAAGCAGCACGTTAGTGTTCTAAGTCTAGAAGGCCTTGATGATCACGCTATTGTTATCGATTCTATTTCTAAACGCTATAGCGCTTGTGGTGCGCGATTGGGAGCAATGCTGACTCGTAATCAAGAGGTGCTGGATACCGTCCTCAAGTTTTGTCAGGCCCGTTTGTCACCGCCGACCATTAGTGAAGATATTGCTAAGGCAGCACTTGATACGCCTGCGTCATATTTCAAGGAGGTCATTGAAGAATATATCGGAAGAAGAGATTTGCTAGTCGAGGAGCTAAATAAAATACCAGGTGTCACTTCACCAAAACCAGGCGGAGCCTTTTATACAATGGCCAAACTGCCGGTTAAAGACAGCGATCATTTTTGTCAATGGATGTTAGAAGAATTTGACCACGAAGGAGCGAGCGTTATGATGGCACCGGGCTCTGGCTTTTACTTTACAAAGCAGTTAGGCAAACAGGAAGTACGACTTGCCTATGTGTTGAACAAAGACGATTTGAAAAAATCAATGACCATTTTGCGAGAAGCCTTAGCTGTTTATCCGCATAGAACAGTCTAGTTATTTGGGAGTGCCCCTTCACTCCCTCCGTCTTGTTGGTCGTTCTTGCAAATCACTTCTTCCGCAAGCGGAAAGTGATATTGCTACGTGACCAACAAGTCTTCGGTCGTTCAGGGTCGTGCTATCCAGGCTCCGCGTTCGCTCCGGTCTCCTTCTTGATCAGCTAAAGCAATTGCTTCTAGCTCTTCGAGCTAAGCACTTGCTAGCTTCACAAAAGAGACTGCTTCCTTCGGTCGCACCTTCCTATCACTCACTCGTTAAGCCTCGAACCAGAGGGCACAAAAAAAGCCGCTTCGTTAGAAGCGGCTCTCAATTTCATTAAAGAAATGGATTAGTTATTTCCGTCAACTTTGTCAACGCCTTTCTTAACTCCATTTTTGATTTTACCGCCTAATTTCTTAACGGCTCCACCAGTTTTATTAGCAGCACCTTTCATTGCGTCGCCAGTTTTGTCAGCAGCACCTTTCATTGCGTCGCCAGTTTTGTTGGCCGCACCTTTTACAGCGTCTTTCGCTTTACCTAAAGCATTGCCAATTTTACCTTTACCATCTTTTGCCATGTCTCCAGCTTTACCAGCAGCATCTTTCATACCGTCCTTCATAGAGCCAGCTGCACCAGCCGCACCGTCAGCAGCACTTTTCATGCCGTCTTTCATACCGTCAGCAGTTTTTTTCATTCCATCGGCAGCACCTTTCATGCCATCCTTCATACCGTCTTTCATTGTGCCGGCAGCATTCTTAGCTTTATCTGCGGCGTTCATTGTTGCATCTTTAGCACTACTGGCTGAATCTGCAGCTTGTTGACATGCTGTCAAAGAAAAAACAGCAAGAGCCAAAAGCATAAAAATTGATTTTTTCATCGTTCTAGTTTTTAGATATTATCTCTTAGGGCGTCAAATATACGGCTCCCAAACACCTCTACTGCCTATATTTTCGCTAAAACGTTAACTTGTGGACTTTAATTTTATTACACAATATGCAGATTATCAGCGTATTACGTGGCGTAGTCTCTCAGGTGAGTGAAAAAGCTGGTAAGGCCTCCGCTTCGACATATGCTTGCGCGGCCTATCAAGGGACTTTGAGGATTGTCCAATTCAGGAACTACTTTCTCTAATAGTACGTCTCCGAAATGGGCCGAAGCATCTCTGGGAAGCTCATTTGGAAGATTATCAATTGTCATCATCAGGATGTTTCCATCTTGAAACGCAACTTCTTCTTTGCGCGTATTAGGATTGAAATCGAAAAAGGGCTCGGCGATTGTAGAGGCAAACAAGGTAGAGGGGATCGAAGATTCTGGGGCAATGTCGCAAGTAACATCTGCAATGACCGAAATATTGAAATTGTCTTGAGCCATTTCGTCCAGCGTGAAAAATGGTGGGCCAGCTACATCGTAGTAGATTCCATTAATCATTAAATCGGTCAATTCAATGTACTCGCTGAATTGGCAGTTAAAATTCTCAGGATGTTCGTAAAAGGAGCGATCAAACTTGTTACTTTCTTTGTGTCGGTAGTATTCGCGACTACTGACATTCGCCCACACTGGTTCATCAAATTTTTGTTCTAAATACTCTTTTGGAGAAACTTCTCGAATGCCCGTAGCTCGCATTACTGTAATAGCTCCGCGTGCCACGCGCCCTCCGCCAGTAACTACCGTTCTAAAGTTGGGCCAGTCTATTGTTTTGTAGAGTGCTCTTAGTTCATCGAAGTCCTTGGCATCTTTGGCGCGTTTTATATCGAAAAGACCAGTCTTTTTTCCATAGCCCAACAAGCCATTGTGCGCGCCGACAATTCCGGCAAAGCCTCCAAAACCAATAATTCGCTTACCCTTGTAATCAGTTAAGCATTCGTAATCTACTAGCTGTATATTTTTTGCAATAGCTGCCTTTAGCAACTTCTTATTGTGCGGCTGAGCCTTTATAGTATGCGAGAAAAAGTAGTATTGTTTTTCGGGAATAAGAGATTCGATTGGTACTTCCTTCACGCCGAATAGAATGTCGCAATCGTTGAGGTCCTCACTTAAAGTAATGCCTTCTGCACGATATTCATCATCGCTGAAACAACGATTGGGAGAAGGTTCGACTTTTATTTCCCAGTCGGGATAAGTATTGAGAATCGTCCGACAATGCTCTGGACTTAATGGAACTCTATTGTCAGGTGGATTTTTTCTTTCACGAATGATACCTATGCGCATTTGGGGGTTTTAGCAGACTCAAGGATATAGTATCCTACCAACAAGTGTCAATGCTTTTTTTACGCCTAATTGGCTGATTTTGAGCTTAAGTCAAAGCAAAGTATAGTGGTTTCGCTATTTTGGGAAGGTGAAAAAACAACTAAAACTTTACACGCTTACAGCCCTTATGTTGGCGGGCGGCATCAATCTATTCGCTCAAGAGAGCTCTGAAGACTTTCAAGCCCTTTGCGCTTGGATGACTGGAACTTTCAATAGCCACTTTCAATCAATAGAAGATTCGGCTTTTGATAATGTTTCGCTTCAAATGAAGCGGATTTGGCAAGATCGGAATGACGCTTATTGGATTTATGTTGAGCAAGCGATGAGCTCGGGACTTGATAAACCAAACGGACAAAGGGTGTACAAGTTAACTCAAGATGGGAGGAACAGTTTTACCAGTGCAGTCTATAAGATTAAAAGCGAAAAGGATTTTGTCAATGCTTATAATGAACCTGAGAAGTTTAGCAAAATAAGTCCCAAGAACTTAGTGGAGCTCGAGGGTTGTGAAATTATCTTGACTAAAGAGGGAGATAAATTTATTGGTTCGACTGGTGGAAAAAATTGCGCGAGTACAGTTCGAGGAGCGAGCTATGCGACCTCAAAAGTTTTGGTAGATGAAAACGGAATTTCAAGTTGGGATCAGGCTTGGGACAAAAATGAACAACAAGTTTGGGGTGCTGAAGCGGGTCCTTACTATTTTGATAGAAATTTTAATATAGCATACCCTAATGCTCCGATGGATGAGATAGTCGACAACTATTTCGGTGTTGACGTAAAAGATCCGTACAGGTGGTTGGAAGACGAAAACAGTGAAGCAACTAAGAATTGGGTTGTTGAACAAAACGTAGTTACAGAAAGCTACCTAGCAGGTATTCCTTATCGCGCTAAGATTAACAAACGTCTGCGCGAGCTCTATAACTATGAACGACAAGGCCTACCTAACAAAGAAGGCGATTACTATTACTTCAGTGCCAATGATGGTTTGCAAGATCAAAGTCCATTGTATAGGGTCAAAAACTTAGGCGACGAACGCGAACTATTTCTTGATCCAAATAAATTTTCTGAGGATGGTACCATTAGTATTGCCGGAAGGTCTTTTTCCAAGGATGGAAAGCACTTCGCTTATCTAACTTCGGAAGGAGGCTCGGATTGGCGTGAGCTGTACGTTATCAATACCGAAACGGCTAAGCCCCTTAAAGATCATTTAGTCGATATTAAGTTTAGTGGTATCTCTTGGTTCGGAGACGGGTTTTTTTATAGCCGTTATGATGATGTCAATCGTGAGAAGGAATTAAGCGAGAAAAACACCAGTCGTAAAGTGTATTACCATAAACTCGGTGATGAGCAGGCCGAGGACAAACTGGTTTATTGGAACGAAGAAAACCCTTTACGTGGTGCTGGCGCGCGCGTAAGCAAGGATGAGCAATTTGTTTTCATTAGTGAATCGCAGGGAACACATAACAACAAACTTTTCTTCGCTCGGAGCGCGGACTATGAATCTTTTGGATTCAACGCCATCGTTGATGATTTCGAATCGAATTTTTGGGTAGTAGGAAATGTAGGTGAAACGATGTACGCCATGACCGACCGCAATAGTCCAAATTATCGATTGGTAAAATTTACGGCGGAGAAATATGAAGAAGAAGATTGGGAAGATGTAATTCCGGAGGGTGAAAGTCTACTTGACGCCGTTTATATGGCTGGTGATAAGCTAGTCGTAAAGTACTTTGAAAATGTCTCGGATAAATTGTACGTCTACTCGTTAGATGGAGAAAGGCTCAAGGATATTGCTCTGCCTACCATTGGAACAGTAAACGGCGTCTCTACCGAGCAAGGAAGCAATGAAGTCTTTTATTCGTTTAATGCCGCTACTTATCCGGCAACGAGTTTTCAATATGACTTAGAGTCAGGTGAACAGGAAGTTCTTTTCGAACCAACTGTTCCTTTTAAACCAGAGGATTTTGTAACCACCCGTGTGGATTATCCGAGCAAAGACGGCACTATGATACCTATGCACATAACGCATAAAAAAGACGTCGTGCTAGATGGCAACAATCCGACCTTACTTTATGGATATGGCGGTTTCAATATTAGCATCAAGCAAGGATACAGCAGTCGTTATATTCCTTTCCTTGAAAATGGAGGAGTGTTTGCGACCGCAACTTTGCGCGGTGGAGGCGAGTTTGGTGAGGAATGGCACCAAGCCGGAATGCAACTAAACAAACAAAACGTCTTCGACGATTTTATTGCCGCCGCTGAATACTTAATCAGCGAAAACTATACTAATTCGGATAAGCTCTGCATTTATGGTCGCTCTAACGGAGGCCTGCTAGTTGGTGCAGTAATGAC
>CAZZIZ010000082.1:0-14126 GCA_964654535.1 uncultured Chitinophagales bacterium | reverse complement strand
ATAGCATTGTTGACTACAATGCCGGCGAGAGATATTATTCCGATGCCAGTCATTAAAACTATGAAGTCCATTTTGAAAACGACATAACCCAGGAATACTCCAATGGTACTTAGTGCAACAGACATGACAATAATGATTGGCATGGAAATAGAATTGAACTGAGTAACGATGATTAGGAAAATTAGGAAGACCGCAATCATCATGGCTTTCATTAGGAATGCGGTGGAGGCCTCTTGCTCTTCTTGTTCTCCTGTAAAACGTACACTATAGCCTTCTGGTAAAGCGAAGTCTTTGGTTACCTCGCGCAGTTCTTGCACAATTTCATTTCCGTTGTAACCCGAAATTACATTGGAGTAAATGGAAATGGCTCTGTCCAAGTCTTTTCTCTTTACCGCCCCGTAGGTGTAACCAAATGAAGGGTCAGCGACTGCCGATAAAGGCACCTGCACAATTTGACCGTTGTTTTGATTTCGAAAAGTGACTTTTTGGTTTACTATTTTACTCAAATCGTATCGATCTTTCTGACTAAACCGAAGGTTGATTGGAAACTCATCTTCACCTTCTTTGTACTTCGAAACTTCCTTGCCGAAAATTGCCGTACGTATATCACCCGCTATTCTACCTGTAGACAAACCGTAAGACCGTGCTTTTTCGCGATTAATGTTGAGCATTAATTCAGGCTTATTAGTTTCTAGGTCTAGCTTTAGCTCTTGAATTCCAGGTATCTCTTGTTCGTTGATGAACGTGCGAAGGTCTTCGCTGATGGCGAGTAACTTAACGTATTCGTCTCCTGTTACCTCTATGTTTATCGGTGGGCCAGTTGGCGGACCATTTGATTCTTTGCCCAGTGTAATGGTTGGGCCGGGAAGTTCTTTTACCGCTTCGCGGACTTCTTCCATTATGGCGGTAGTGCTGACTCCTCTGCGTAGTTTGGTTTCGTAGAAATATATTGAGAGACGAGATTTGTTTGGAGTGGCACCACTTTCACCACCCGGTTGCTGCGGGTCTCCTGCTCCTTCACCCACATTTGAAAGAATGGCTTCGACCATATAATCGTAGGGTTCCAATATTTCAGTGACTTCTTTTTCCAACTTTTCGGTAAATGCATTCGTTTTTTCAATGTCTGTTCCAACTGGAAACTCTGTAAAGACAAAGAAGAAGTTTGGTTCGTTGTCCGGGAACAAACTTTGCTTGATATCAGAATTTGAGAGTAGGGTTATGCTAGCAAAGAACAAGAAGATTGCACCCGCGAAAAATGCAAAAGGCCGCCACTTGGTAACAGCAAATCGTAGAAAACTGCGATAGACGCTTTCAAGACGAGGCATAACAGTTCTTAGAAACACCTTTGAAATAGGTTGTAGTATGAAGGCATTGAGCAAGACTACGAAGGTTAATATGGCGAAGAAGGTCCCCAGGGAAAAGGTGCCCATGCCAGCGAACTTGTTTAAAACAAAAAGTAAGATGGCGAAGAGGGCAAAAGCAATTGCTGCGTATATGCTTCCCCTGTTGCCATTATTGGCTTGGGGATCGGTTACTTTCATGAGTACCGAAGTAAGAACTGGGTTTACAACCAAGGCCACAAACAAAGAAGAACTTAAAACTATTATTAGTGTAATCGGCAAGTATTTCATAAACTCACCCATAATGTCGTTCCAGAAAAGTAAAGGGAAAAACGCCGCGAGCGTTGTTGCGGTAGAAGCGATAATAGGGAGAGCAACCTCGCCAACGCCTTCGCGTGCGGCGCGTTTAGGCGAATAGCCTTTTTCCATAAGCCGATATATATTTTCGACTACCACAATACCATTGTCCACGAGCATCCCGAGGGCGAGAATAAGTGAAAAGAGAATCATCATATTTAGGGTGTAACCCAAAAAGCTAATGATCATAAAGCCGATAAGCATAGAAAGTGGTATGGCGATTCCCACGAACAAAGCGTTGCGTAAACCAAGGAAGAAAAGTAAAACCAAGACCACGAGTATAACACCGGAAATAATACTGTTCTCAAGTTCTTTCACCATAGACTTAGTAACCTTAGAAGTATCATTTATGAGTACTACCTCAAGTTGTTCTGGAAAAACATTCTCTTTAGACTCAGCTATGAGCGTTTTTATTTTATCACTGGCGTTGATGAGGTTGGTCCCCGAACGCTTTATAATGTCTAGTGAAACAACTTTGTCTTGGTTGCTTCGAGAATAGCTCGTTGATTCGCCATAGTCAAAATTGACTTTGGCCACATCTTTTAGGTAAACGAAGTTTTGATTTTCGCTACTGACTATAATATTCTCAATGTCCTGTGGCTTATTAAACTCACCCACTACACGTACGGTTCGTCGTAGACCACCTTCTAGTATGTCACCACCGGATATAGTAACGTTTTCTTGCGAAATGGCTTGTTCTAAATCATAAAAGCTCAGGTCTCGCGATTCCATTTGATAAACATCTACCTCTATTGCTACTTCTTTTTCTTGAAGGCCTTTTATTTCTACACGTGAAATTTCAGGGAGTTTTTCTATTTCGTCTTGTAAGTATTCGGCGTAATCTTCAAGGACCTCGGCGTTTTCGTATCCCGACAAGTTGATGTTCATAACAGGTAGTTGCGAAAAATCAAGCTTGACTACGCTTGGTTCTGCCGGTAAGTCGTTGGGCAGTTCTTGTTTTGCAATGTCAACTGCGTCTTTCACTTTTGATAGCGCATCATCAACGTCGGCGGTTTGGTCAAAGGTGACCTGAATACTCGCAAAGTCTTGTATGGAGTTTGACGCAATTTTCTTTACCCCTGTAATAGTATTCACTTCTTTTTCGATGGGACGAGTAATAAGATTCTCTATGTCCATCGGTGAGTTTCCAGGATAGGGAACGCTTATAAAAATTTCAGGAATAGTGATCTCAGGGAAGTTTTCTCTAGGCATCGTATTGTAGGCGGTAACGCCTAGAATAACAATTAGGAGAATAAGAACGTAGACACTTGTCCTGTTGTCTATGGCGAGATTTGACAGCCAGAACTCCCGTTTCACATTTTGCTGGTTAGGTGTTTCCATTTTGTCTTTATCTAATGCTTACTGCAGATCCATTTTTAACTAAGGTTTTTCCTTCGTCTATGAGCAACTCAACACCGCTTAATCCAGAGGTAACTACAGTTTCGCCACCAGAGGATCGTTCTACGGTAATGTTCTTTTTCAAGGCTACATCCACATCGCTGTCTTTACCTAGTACGTAAACAAAGTCTGCCGAGCCTTCGCGTTGCACTGCGTTGGTGGGAATAACAATGGCTTCTTCTTTTTCGAACTTTTTAATCTTGAGCATAGTGAGTAAGTTGGGTTTTAGTGTCCCATTTTTGTTAGACACCCGTGCTTCAATTTTAAATGTTCTGTTGGCAGGGTTAACGATAGAACCTATGTTTGAAATCCAAGCCTTGGTTTCTATTTCTAATGCCGGAATGCTAACTGCTAGTTCGTCACCTACGGAGACGCTAGTTAGGTAGGACTCTGATACGTCTGCAACTATTTGCACGTTGGAGACATCGATGAGTGACGCGATTGGTAGTCCAGGTGAAACTTGTTCTCCCTGTTTCACATGTACAGTTTCTATAACCCCATTGGAAGGAGCGTAGATTCGAGACTTGCGTAATTGTGTGCTGGCCGTAGCGATGCTTTTTTCTAAAGACTCCATACCGTTTTTGGCTTGTAAGAATTCTAACTCAGAACCAATTTTTTGATCCCAAAGTCTTTTGCGCCTTTGGAAAACATCTTTCGCGAGATCCAATTGTAATTGTAGCTCTGCAATGCTACTCTTAATAGAGCTATTGTCAACCGAACCCAAAAGACTGCCTTTCTTTACCGTTTGACCTTCTCGAATGTTTAGTGAAGTGAGCGTACCGGGCTGCTCAGCAGTAATCACATAGTCGCCCTTGGTAGCAATTTCTCCTTGTACTTCTACAAATTCTGTGAAGGACTTTAGGCGAACGCTGTCTAGCGTAACAGGGATGGTCTTGCGTTTTTTCTCAGTAGGGTTTGCCGCTTCGATCTTGGCTTCAAGATCCGCTATCTCATCCTCCAAGGATTTGAGCGCAGATGCTTTCTCCTTCAAGAGCTCCGCATCTGTTTGTGTTCCGCTGCCGCAGGCAGCGAACAAAATGCAAAATGCTGCTGTGGTTAAAATGTATATGTTCAATCGTTTCATCGATTATAATTTTCCAAGTGATTTTTTAAGTTGGTTGATGGCCAGTACGAGTTCATAAAGTGACTGCACGTATAAACCTCGAGTCTCGTTTTGTTGCGATTCCGCAGTTGTCAGTTCTAGACTAGAGCCCAGACCTTCGTTGTACTTTATCTTGCTAACGCGATAAATTTTATCGGCGAGTTGTAAGTTGTTTTTTTGATTACGCATGGCTTCAAGCGCATTGGAGTAAGCACTACGCGCGGTATTAACTTCAACATCGAAAGCTTTCTCAAAAGCTTGTCGAGTATTGTAGTTTTGAAGTTGGGTTACTTTTTTCTGGTTCATTTGACCCTTCTTTTGGAAGCCGTCGAAAATGGGAATGCTCAACGTGACTCCAATTAGTGAAGTGGGAAACCATTCTCCATCGAATATGTTCAATTGGTTGTCTTGAAAACTACGTCCAATACTGCCGTAAGCAACGAGTTCGGGAAAGTAGTCGCTGCGTATCTTTTTGACTTCTAGACTGTCAAACTGCGCTTGAAGTTCTAGTTGTTTATCTTCAACACGATTTTGAATATGCGCTTCCTCGGCGAGTAATTTGGTATTCTTGTTTATATAGGGTTCGAGCTCTTCGGTCAAGATTATTTCGTCCTTCATTTCCATGCCCATTAAGAGCTTGAGACTTTCAAGGCCCGATTTTTCTTGACGTTCTATATTGGCTATCTGCGTATTGATATTAGCAAGGGCGAGACGCAGGCGATCTACTTCTATTTCTTCAACAAAGCCATTTTCGTTTAGGGCTTTGGTTTCAAACAAGATCTTGTTGAGATTGGTTTTGCTGTCGTTTAGCAACTTAAGATTCTCCTCTATGATTTTTATTGCGAAGTATGCATTGGCAACTTGTTCGCGCACATCGATTTCTTTTTTGCTGAGATCGAGTTTCGATTTTTCTAAAAACTTCTTGACCGATTTCAAGCCAAGATTATAGGTTCCGCTATAAAGCAATTGTCTGGCTTGTAAGTTTGCATCCAACACGTAGTTGGTGCCAAATTGAGCAGGAATACCACTTCCAAAACTTGAAGGTGAATTTTCGACTAAGCTTTCGTCAAGAAGAACGTTATAAACGGTTGGTGAAATGAAATCGGGAAGGATAGAGGTTGGAATATCGAAGAAGCGTCTTAGATCTACTGTTCCAGAAACTTGCGGTAGCCCCAGCGCTTTAAATTCTTGAACGACCGCTTCAGAACGGTTGTTTTCCAATTGAGCATTTACGGCTTCGGCGTTATGGGTAACTGCAAAATGCTGCGCTTCCTCCAAGGACATTGTCCAAACCTCGATGTCGCGTGCGAGCGGAGGTGCTTGCGAAAATGCATTTACAGAAATGCATATCAAAATACTAAGGCAAGCGAGTTGTTTTATGAAAGAACTATACTGCATAGTGTTTCTTTTTTATTGATTTGCGAATAGACTCAAAATAGTCGCGACCTTCTTGCGATGCTAAGCCATAAATGTGGTAGGTTAAGCTTTCAAAGTATATTTCACCCAAGTTGAACTCGTCAAGTGGAAAGGTGTTTTGGTCGAATACTGAGGACATTCTGGTTAAGTAAAACATGGCTATAGTTTTCACGTTTAGGCGCTTTCGAAATAAACCTTGTTTTTGCCCTTTTTTTATGTTGTCATAAACCACTTCGTAAAAAATGCCTGAGCGATGTCGATCCATAAATTGCTCCCAGCTTTGCGGGTAGTATTTTTTTAAATCGTAAATCAAACTTGGGTTTACGCTTTTCATGTGTTCGGCGATGTAGTTGCCAATGGCAAGTATTTCGTCGATGGCATTGTTTTCCTGCTTGAACACCTCTAAACATTTTCGTCGATTAATCTCCTCTTCAAGAGACAGTGTGGCTTGGACTAAATCGTCCTTGGTGCTGAAATGTTTGTAGAGCGTTTTTTTACTTACGCTTAATTCGTTGGCTAGATCGTCCATAGAAACGGAGCGAATGCCGTATTTCATGAACAGCTCTAAAGCGGTTTGAGTGAGTTGTAGTTTTTCGTTCACGGCACAAAAATACATCATTAGAACACAGGTGGAAACTTTCAGCACGTTAAAAGTTTCCAAGGTTTCATTTGTGACACCCTTTGACTTCAGAATGTTTGGGCTTGACCTTTTGGACGTACCCTTTTAATGGTACTCGTCTGAGTCTTGGTTACACTAGACTTTGGATGACTTGAGAAATGATTTGCGTGAGGGATAGAGGGGTTTGTTTGAGCTCCTGTTGTTTTTGAACACAAACACTTAGCTCCTTAGAGCTAGAAGTGTTTTGCGTGAAGAAAACAGATCAGAGCGAGCCCCGAAAGCCCGACCCCGAACTTGTGCGTAGCACAGATGAGAGTGGGGCACGCCCAGATTAAACAACTCCACTTCAATACGGTCTACAAAAAAACCCCGTCCTCAATGAGAACGGGGTTTCATTATTTTCAAAAGCGAATATTACTTACGCGCTTTTTTGTTCTTTTGTTTCTTGAATTTCATTCCGTCTGGTGAACCGATACGATCCATTGCACAACGGAAGCCGATCATTGCTGAGGCTTTGTCTTCATCTAAGAAACGACGTGTACCAGGTGAAAGGAAATAAGCACGGTCTGCCCAAGATCCACCTTTGTATACCCTCGCTTTATCACTGATTAACGTGGTGTTGTTTACGTCGTAGTTAACGTCTGACTCATCGTCACCATCGCGGTAGTTGATTACGTTAGACTTACGGTAGTTGTCACGCGTTCCAATTTCGTCTTCGGTATAAGAACGATACTTCATTCTTCCGAGGCTATCACGCTGTGGCGTGTTCTCTTCGTCAAGATCTAATGTTTTGAAATCGTTACCACGGAATGGGTTGAATTCTTCAACATCTAGCGTAGACATAGGACGGTAAACATCCATAACCCACTCACTAACATTACCTGCAGTGTTATAAAGACCAAAGTCGTTTGCTAAGTAAGATCCTACAGGAGCAGTAATCTCTGCGTTATCATTAAGCGCACCGGATAGTCCCATAAGGTCACCTCGACCTCTAGTAAAGTTGGCTAACATATCTCCTTGGTTCTTTCCACGTGTTGTTTGACGAACACCTGATCCATCCCAAGTATAAATTCTACGATCTGTATAACGCTCTTCGCCTTCGTTTGGCTGAAGTCCGATAAGTGCTAGTGCAGCATATTCCCACTCTGCTTCCGTTGGTAGACGGTAGTTTGGTTGAAGGATGCCATCGCTCATATTTACTCTACGCGTTTCGCTTTCAGAATTTGGATCGAGGTTAGGAATTCCTTTATCCTCAATTGGTTCATACAATCCGTGCTCGTATGCTTTGGTACTGAAGTGGTCTTCACCAACTTGATCTGGATCAAACTCGATGATTCCTTTGTCCATTAAGTTCAGCTCGTTTACACGATCTGATCTCCACTGGCAGTAGTCACTTGCTTGTAACCAGTTAACTCCAACGACAGGGTAGTCATTGAATCCAGGGTGACGGAAGTAGTACTCAACATACGGTTCGTTGTATGAGAGTTCTTGACGCCAAACTAATGTATCTGGTAAGGCGTTTTTTATAAGCTCTGGGTAAACATCTCCAAAAGTTCTGCTTAACCAGTGTATGTAATCTCTGTAGTGCTGATTGGTAACTTCAGTTTCGTCCATGTAGAAAGAAGAAACAGTTACCCTACGCGGAACATTGTGGTACTGATACATTACGTCTTGTTCGACGGCACCCATCATAAAGGTTCCACCTTCTACGAATACTAGTCCAGGACCAGTTTCTTGTTCATTGCCTTCTGTTTTCACATAACCACCTTGTTCAGGATCGTTATAATTCCAACCAGTGGCTGATGACTTTTCTTTGTTACAAGAGTACAGACCAAGTAAGCCTACCAAAAGAAAGGCGCTGGTCAATGTTTTCAGGATACTCTTCATCGTTATTTAGGTTTATTAATTGTAAGCTTATAAAAATATCACTTTCCGACGTGGAATGACTGAATTAAGGTTGAAATATCACCGGGCATTCAGCTGCTCCTCGTTGTCTAATTTTCTTCTTTAAGTACGGTGATTCGCCAAAATCAATGGTAACAGACAATTCATGTGCTCCAGCAGCCGTATTTAGGCCTGAAATCGTAAAATCGTAGCTGTAACCGAACTTGAAAATCCCTGACTTAACCCCTATTAAGGCTATTAACGCATCAGTATTGTTAATAGTATGCCTCAGGAAGAATCCGCCGTACATCCGTTTTTTCCCTGCATAAATCCCGCCATTTATCTGCTTAAAAGGCCCTTGGATCTCAAAAAGTAGGTTTGGGGAGATATAAAAGCGTTCTCCGCTATAATGAGAGGGCCCTAAATAGAGCACTCCGCCTATTTGAGCTCCAAATTTCAAATCTAAATTATTCCCCAAATCGTTACTTCCTGTATAATTTATAGATGGGGTGGTCAAATTTTTGGCTGAGGCCCCGAAATAGAAGTTCTGGGTGTAAAATAATATACCCGAGCTGACATCAAAATAGCTCGTACTTGCCTGATTTAGAGGCAATTCGCCTGTAGCAGAGAAGGACTCAAGTCCAGTGGCGGCATTGATCTGATCTGGGTAGATAAACTCGCCAAAGTCTAGGCTTTGTTGAGTGAATGAGCCCTGAACGCCAACATGGCAATTCAATTTACCGCTTATGGGCAGCTGATAGGCGTAATAGGCGCTAGCAAAGGTTGTATTAACCAGGCTGCCGGCTCTATCTCCTACGAGGGTAAAACCTATTGCTGATCGATATTTGTGGAAGTATTGGTCGTAACTGAGGCCTGCGGTTACGAAAGCGTGGTCAAATGAGGACAATTGGTCTCTTACATTGAAATTTAGCCTCGGCGCCTCACTAAAACCGATCATTGCGGGGTTAACATGCAGAGGAGCAGCATAAAATTGGCTGAATGTAAAGTCCTGCGACCAACCAATTTGGCTTGGATAGCTACTTAACAGAAGTAAGACTACTAATGGCGAAAACAAGAAATTTACGGTTCTGTGCAATCCGAAACAGTTTTTATCCTTTAAAGGATATAATTTAGGATAATTATCGTCCTAAGTATTTGTTAATCAATATAAAGCCCGCGAATTTATTCGCTTAGACTGAGAAAATGAAACGAATTTACCAGTTAGCTTATTTTATTCTATTTAGTCCGCTTCTTATGGCGCAAGGGGACATTGTCCTCAATGCAGATATTTCTTGGACCAAAGTTAATGAACTGTCAACTTTCGATGAGGCGGTTTTCTCTAAAGATTATAATGGCCTTCCGGTATACCATCAAACTGTAGCAATTGATGGTGCGAAAAATGCTACTGCTGAATTGCTAAACGCAGTCTACGAAAAGGCAGATCAAATTAGTGAAGATCAAGCCGAGCTAATTCAAGATAAAATTATACCTCAAGTTAAACTTCGAAAATCGCGCAACGATTATTCATTAGATGTTGGGGTGTTTCCTTATCGCAAAGTTGGCAACAATATAGAACGACTTGTTTCTTTTGATTTGCGAATCAATACGACTTACGCTGCGCAATTAAAAACGCCAACCTTGGATTATACTTCTCAATCTATTTTGAGTTTGGGAGACTTTTATAAAATGCAAGTATCGCAAGATGGGATTCACAAAATTTCGAAAGGACTCTTAAGTGACCTCGGCATGAACCTCGACAATTTGAATATTGGGAACGTGCAGGTTTATGGTCTGCCAGGAGGCATGCTGCCACAAACTGCAGGTGAACGTCGTTACGATGACTTGATAGAAGTTGCGGTCGAAGTTGTTGATCAAAACTCGAATGGAAATTTCGATGACGAAGACTTCATTTTGTTTTATGGAGAGGGTGCTGATAGCTGGGAGTTTGATACTAATAGTGGTGTGTTTTCATTCGAAAAGAACTATTACACCGATCATCATTACTATTATGTAACCCGAGATCTGGGTGCGTCGAAAAAAATACCTACTTATACTTCGACAGGAACTGTAAATAACTTTTCTGATTCCTTCGACGACTTGTACGCTCACGAGCGAGACGAGAATTTTTATTTGGATAGTGGTCGAAACTGGTTGGGCGAGATTTTTCAGAGTGGTAGTACTCAGTCTTATAATATTGACTTTCCAAACTTAGTTTCAGGTGATCCGTTGTATTTTGAAACCTTAGTTGGCGGTAGAACGCTTTCAACTGGTGCAACAAACAATTTTACTTGGAAGGCCGATGGCGTTCCCTTTTTAAATATCTCTACTGCTAAGGTAACTGAGGGTTATGACAGATTGTACTTGTCATCTAAACAAGAAGATGAACTGCTTGAGGATATGAATTCAAGTTTCAATTTGGAGTTGTCTTATTCTAATCCAGGCGGGAATGACGGTATAGGTTGGTTGGATTATTTCTTCCTAAACGCTCGTCGTTCATTAAGTTTTGAAGATGCTGCTTTGAGAAATGGTCAGCAAATTTGGAGAGATAAGGAGTCTATTGGAGAAGGAGTGAATACGCAGTTTGAAATTGCTAATGCGTCTAATGTTATTATTTGGGATGTAACCAGTATTGACAATATTAGAAAAGTAGCGGTAGCAGCTGATGGTACTTTTAATATGCTCACGGAAGAGATGAAAAAGTTTATCGCTTTTAACGATCAGAATCATTTTGTGCCTATTGCTATTGGAGGAATTGAGCAACAGAACCTTCACGAGGAAGTGTTTTACGACTACATAATAATTACCACGGCTGAGCTAATGAGTGAAGCAGAACGACTCGCTGATTTTCATAGAGTACAAGATAACCTGACTGCAAAGGTTGTTGACATAGAACAAGTTTATGCTGAGTTTTCTTCTGGATCAGAAGACATTACGGCAATACGTGATTACTTAAAAATGCTTTATGATCGTGCAGACGGCAATGAGGATTTAGCGCCTAAGTTTTTGTGTTTAGTTGGTGATGCTTCTTATGATTATAAGAACATACATATCTCGGCGGAGAACAATTCAAATATGGTTCCGACTTTTGAATCTGATGAATCCTTCGATGCTCGTTTTACTTATTGCACTGACGACTATTATTCATTTTTAGATGATGGGGAAGGAAGAGATGTAACCGACTCTAGCAGTGGATTGGATCTGGCGGTAGGTCGCTTGCCAGTGCGTACATCGAATGAGTTGCGAGGAATGGTTGATAAAGTGATTCATTATAAGTCACAAGCTTCAAAGGGTCAATGGTTGAACCAGTTGACTTTTATTGCTGACGATGAGGATAACAACTTGCACTTGAACGATACTGAAGATCACATAGCTTCTGTCGAAGCAAATCATCCGGAATACAACGTTGACAAAATCTACTTTGATGCGTTTAGCCAAGTGCCTACGGCTAATGGCAATACTTATCCTGAAGTAAATACTGCTTTAAGTAATAAAATATTTAGTGGTTCTTTTTTAATGAACTACGTGGGTCACGGATCTGAAAATGCCTGGGCGCACGAAGGTGTCTTGGACATCCCGACAATAAAAGGTTGGACCAACAAAGACAAGCTGCCTCTTTTCATTACTGCAACTTGTAGCTTCAGTCGTTTTGATGATCCGAATATAGTTTCAGCTGGTGAGGAGCTCGTAATTAATCCTAATGGTGGCGCAATTGCAATTGTAACCACAGTTCGATTGGTTTATACTAACGCTAACAAGCAAATGAATCGTGGATTTTTGGATCAACTTTTTGAGAGAGAAAATGGCGTTCCGATGGCAGTTGGGGAAATAATGAGAAGAGGGAAAAACAGTATTTCTCAATCTGAAAACAATCGGAAATTTGCCTTGTTGGGTGATCCAGCTTTAATCCTGAACTATCCTCAATACGATATTGTGACCACAGAGATTAATAATCAGGCGGTGGGCGTAGAAAGTGTAGATACTTTGAATGCGTTGAGTAAGGTTACGATTAAGGGCGAAGTGCGCAATGGAGATGAGCTTATGAGTGACTTCAATGGAAGTATTACACCAGAGGTATATGACAAACTTCTAAACTTTAGAACCTTAGGTCAGGATGAAAGAAGTTTTGAGGAAGATTTTACTCTTAGAAAGAGTTTGGTTTTTAAAGGACTGGCAAGTGTAGTTAATGGTCAGTTTGAATTTTCATTCGTTGTTCCTCGAGATATTGCTTTTCAAATTGGCCCAGGTAAATTGAGTTTTTACGCCAATGATGAATTAAGAGATGCCAATGGTTTTAATACCGATGTATTAATCGGCGGGGTAAATGAGAATCCAATAGAGGATAATCAGGGACCTACCATTGATGTCTTCGTAAATGACGAGAGTTTTGTTTTTGGAGGCACTGCAAGCAAAGATCCTTTGATCTTATTGAAGATAGAAGATGAGAGTGGAATCAATACAACTGGAACTGGTGTAGGACATGATGTAACCATAAGATTGGATGGTGAGGATGGCAAAGAGATAGTGGTCAATGACTACTATAAAGCGGCTGAAAATGACTACCAAAAAGGTGCAGTTTCGTTCCCACTTTTTGACCTGGAAGAAGGTAGACATACTATTTCCTCACGAGCTTGGGATACTTATAATAATCCTGGTGAGGGCTATACTGAGTTTGTGGTAGAGAAGTCTGCCGAAATGGCCTTACATCGCGTATTGAACTATCCGAACCCTTTCACAGATAACACCTCATTTTGGTTTGAACACAACAGAGTTGGTCAAAATTTGCAGGTGAATATTCAAATATTTACGGTTAATGGGCGTTTAATAAAGACAATCACGAGAGAGGTCCTTTCGGCTCAAACACGGGTAGATGATATTCATTGGGATGGCCGTGATGATTTTGGAAATGTGATAGGAAGGGGGGTTTATATCTACCGATTATCACTTACTTCAGAAAATGGACAGAATTCGGCCCAAGCTGTTGAAAAATTGGTTATTCTCAAGTAGTAGCGGGCATAGCTTATTATTAATACTTTTGCGTACATTTTTTTTCTATGAAAAATCTAATCTCCCTAAAGGGACTCTTTTTGGCATTTATCGGATTATGCCTTGCAGCACCGACGACACATGCTCAAATTGATGCAAGTGAACTTGGCGGTAGTCGAGTTGTATTCTCTTCAATTCCGTTCTTAAGAATTACACCAGACGCTCGTGCAGGTGGAATGGGAGATGTAGGTTTAGCAACTTCTCCGGATGCTGCTTCTATCTACTGGAATACTTCCAAGCTTGCGTTTATAGAGAATGATATGGGAGCACAGCTCACATACACACCATGGTTGCGCAATCTAGTAGACGATATTTTTATTACCCAATTAAGTGGTTACAAGAGAATCGACGAACTTTCAACTTTTGGAGCCTCATTCAGATATTTTTCTTTAGGGCAAATCAATTTTACAGACTTTAGTGGTGTACCGCTCGGAGATTTCAATCCAAACGAATTGGCAGTTGATTTGGCTTACGCTAGAAAGTTGTCTGAAAACTTCGGTATCGGATTAAACTTGAAGTACGTCTACTCTAACTTGGCTCAAGGAATAGTTACTGGTGGAAACACTATTAAGCCGGCAAACGCTATTGCAGCCGATATCTCAACTTACTATAATAAAGACATTGTTGTTGGTGGTGCTGTTTCTGAAATTTCATTTGGAGCGGCCATCACAAATATTGGAAACAAAGTTTCTTATACCGACGACGAAGCTCAAAGAGATTTCATTCCAGTTAATCTTGGAGTTGGTGTAGGATACACTGCCCACGTTGATGAGTTCAATAAGCTTTCATTAGCGCTAGAATTCAATAAACTATTGGTGCCTACTCCTGATACGAGTGGCGACTTTAGAGACAAAGCCTTAATCAGTGGTATACTGGGATCATTTAGTGATGCGCCTGATGGTTTTAGTGAAGAGCTTCAAGAAATTGCTTTTAGTGTTGGTCTAGAGTACTGGTACAATGAGCAATT
>CAZZIZ010000081.1:0-14156 GCA_964654535.1 uncultured Chitinophagales bacterium | reverse complement strand
GTTTCATAATATTCATTGAAAAGCAGTACCACGTCTATGCGGTAACAGATTTTTTAAAGTTGGTTCGGACCAAAACAAATCCAATAAGGGCAACTACGCAAAGTCCAATCATTATTTGAATAGCGGGAACATAAGTGCCATCAGCATCGCTACGAGTCGCTAAAAAAGTAATTCCGGCCACAGAAGCCAAGGTATCCACGGTTAAGACTATTCCCAAAATTTTGCCATAAGACTTTCCGTAGTATAGGTCGGCGACAATAATTTGAATCATAGTAAACACTCCACTATAGGCAATTCCATATGTCACAGCATACCAATAGGGCGACCAAACACCGGGCTGAGTGCCCATGAGGTATAAAAACACATTACCCAAAATGAGCAAGGAAATGGATCCAGACATAACCAACTTTTTATTGAAGCGGTCACTGAGGAATCCAAAAAATAGTTTGCCAATTACTCCAAATAGAAAAAATATGGAGCCAACATTGGTTACCAAAGATGAATCAAGCTTAAGCTCGCTTTGAAAAAAGATGTCTTGGTGTTGCCCCATTCCAATAATGCAAAACCAAAGAATACCGGTTGCCAAAAAGACAAGGTATAGGGTCGGCGTTTTTAGCGCTTGCATCAATGACATTCCTTCTATACGATTCATTTCTGGTTCGCTTTCTGCTCCGTCAGGAAACAAACCCAATTCGCTTGGCTTGTTTTTCACCAAGAAAATCCATGGTACGATCATAAAGATGCCCCCAACAACCGCCAGCACCAAGGTAGCATTGCGCCAACCCATAATGTCGATGCACTCTCCGGTTATTTTGTTAAAAAGTGCACCACCGAGGCTTCCGCCTACCAATAAAATACCGACTGCTTTTCCACGGTGTTTGTGAAACCACTTTGTAAGAATGTACATACAGGATGCCAATCCCGCACCAGCTATACCTACAGCGAGTATAAGATAAACGCCTATGAAATGATTGAGTCCTTGTATCTGCCCCAGAAGCGCTAAACCGAAGACTATTATAAGGGAGCCAAAAAAAATGATTCTCTTTGGATTGCCTCTATCCAATATGGCACCAAGTACAGGCATCAAGAAGGCCAAGGCGAAATAAAAAATGGAAATCGGACGGGTTACTTCTGCTCGTGTCCAGCCAAAAACTTGAATCATTTCGGGATAAAAACGTTTGAGCGAAAGGGTAACGATTCCATTACTGGCTGCATATATTATACACAAACCTGCAAGGACGTACCAACCGTAAAAAGTCTTATTCTCCATTCTTCTTA
This sequence comes from uncultured Chitinophagales bacterium, assembly GCA_964654535.1. Classification (GTDB taxonomy): domain Bacteria; phylum Bacteroidota; class Bacteroidia; order Chitinophagales; family UBA2359; genus CAZZIZ01. The sequence continues at coordinate 12,878 of CAZZIZ010000081.1, read as the reverse complement.
TCCAATTTTTAGTAAAAGCTTACCGAAATTTTCTCCTGAATACAATTTTATTAAAGTGCTAGGAAAATTTTCCAATCCCTCATCGATATGTTCTCTTGTTTTGAGTTCACCACTTTCCAACCAAGTGTTTATCTCTTTAACGGCCTGTGGATATTCTTGGAGATAGTCGAAAACGATAATACCAGTCATGGTTCCTCTAGCTGTAACGATCTTCATGTAATTTTTGGGGCCGTACATTTCGGTTTTATTGTATTGAGAGATGGCCCCACAAATAACCACGCGCGCTCCCTTGGCCAAATTGGCAAGTGCAATGTCCAATGTCTCTCCACCCACATTATCGTAGTAAATATCGACTCCATCTTTCGCGTGCTTCTTCAGCGCTTTGTGTAAATCTTCTTCCTTGTAGTTTATGGCTACATCAAAACCGCATTCGTCAAGGAGATATTTGCATTTGGCAGCAGTCCCTGCCGAACCTATGACTTTGCATCCTTTAATTCTAGCGATTTGACCAACGGTAGAACCAACGATACCAGCCGCTGCACTTATATAAATGGTGTCACCAGCTTTGGGCTGTCCCTTTTTGAGTAATCCGAAATAGGCAGTCATACCCGGCATACCCAATATGCCTAGGTGCTTCGACAAGTTTTCAGCACTGGCGTCCAATTTTGACAGCCCCTTTCCATCGGAAACCAAGTATTCCTGTGCAGTAAACAATCCAGAAACAAAGGTTCCAGGAGTGAAATCATCATGCTTTGATTCTAGTACTTCACCTGCGACGAACACGCGCACGGGAGCACCCAATTCTATCCCTTTGATGTAGGTAGTTCCTGCATTCATCCATCCGCGAATGGCTGGATCTAGAGAAATGTACTTCGTGCGAATAAGCAGCTGCCCTTGTTCAATGACAGGAATCGCCCCTTCGAACATTGCGAAATTTTCTTCACTAATCATTCCATTTGGACGCGACTTTAACAGTACCTGTCGATTCTGACTTTCTCCCATTGAGCTTAAATTAACTACCCCTCAAGTAGTTAACTAAGTTAACTATTTTTATCTTGGAAACGCTATAATGAAGATTAAAAAGCTAAGTATACAGGTGGGAAAACAAAGCATGCATATGCGCATAGCAGGAAGCGGTGCAGCGCTTGTTTTGCTACACCCCTCTCCAAGTTCTTCTCGCATGTTTGTTCCTTTTATGGAACACTTATCTGCCCATTTCACTGTTATAGCTCTCGACACGCCGGGTTATGGTGCTTCACAACCACTGATTGTCGAGTTAAGCGATATAGAAAGTTATGCCCGTTTTTTTCGCAAGTGTTTTGATGAATTGGGCTTAGAAAAGTTCGCGCTTTACGGCTCAGCCACAGGAGCGCAAATTGCTATTCGATACGGCTTATGTTTTCCAGAACAAGTGAGTCATTTATATCTCGATAACACCGCCGACTTCAGTGAGGAAGAAACTGCATCGATTCTAGAAAACTACTTTCCAGATTTAACACCACAAGAAGACGGCAGTCATTTGCAAAAGACTTGGGAAATTGTTAGCGGAATGTTCTCTTACTTCCCGTGGTTTTCAAAAGAAGAAAAACACAAATTGGACTACCCCTCCTTGCCACCAAGCGTGCTCCATACTGTTGCTTGCGATTTTCTGGTTTCTGGAAGTGGTTATAGTAAAGCTTATCGCGCAGCATTTGAACACGAAAAAGCGGCCTACGTAAAACAGCTTAGTGTACCCACTTCTGTTTTCCGTTGGAAGGGAAGTATTATTCTACCCTACACAGACAGGCTCTTAGCTCATAGTCTACCAACAAACGTTCAGGCCAAAGAAATCAGTGCTGATAATAATACGCGACTCAGCGAAATGACCGAACACATTCATCGAACTTATCTCCGAACAACTGAAGAGCAGGAGTTTTTTGTACAGCAATTTGAAGAAATACCTAACCTAGCAACTTCGAGTAATTCAAGTATAAGTCCATCGGCAGATGGCTCACACCTAATAAAGTCTTGGAATTTGCTGAAAAGCCAATATCCTGATTTAGATTTGTCAGAATTCAACGAGAGATTCGTGACTTGGATGCAAGCCTCGACTTCGTAAAAACAACTGTTTATGAAAAAAATGCTCTTCTCTTTTTGCTTTATCGGACTGTTCAATATTGTTCAAGCTCAAGACAAGTCTGCAGATATTCAAGAAATCGCCGAACGACTCGAAGGGTCTTACGATAACTTCTTACAAGTATGGCAGCAAAAAACGACTGACGAGAAACATAAGGTAGAAGCAGAAGGACATCACGATCATTATCATCAGATACATAATTTGATAGAACATGAAGCTTTCCCAATTTTTGAGCTTAAGGTGTACTTAGGGCGGCTGTACAAAAATGAACTGTTGCATGCGCTTATGACCGTTCAGGAAGTTAATGGGGCGCTGATTTCTTATATGTACGCCGTCAATGACTTGGCTACTGCAAAAAGCGGTGTTCCCGATGGCAAGAGCTTTGCCTCAGTAAAGTGGCGTAGAGATCAAGATAAATTTTTGGGCTATTCAGATTCGGGAGCGATGATTATTGAACTGACCGAAGACCTTTTGGTGCTGCACGAAAATTCAGGATCGTTTGTCCCAGTCAACGGTGAACCTTATAAACTTATTAAATGCCGCCAATTTTCTGGTTGGATTCAATACCCCATTCCTGAAATTCCAGATAGCACTTTCTTTATGAGCGATCAGCAAATTCACGATCAGGGTGGATTGCTGCAATTGCAGCTCTCAGATGGAACCAAAGTGGACTACACCGTGGAATTAACCCAATTGGTTTATGGCAAGCGCATATCCTTAATGAAGTTGGCTATTTACGATATGCCACCTGAAGAAGTAGACTGGAACAGCAAGTCAATTAGTTATACCTGGACCAGCCCCGAAGCAAAAAGAATTGGAATCAACCTGCGTAAGGTGGTATCTGGTTGGACCTTAATAGAACCCGAATTTCTTAACGCTAATAACATGGATAAAAAATGAGTGCCTACGAAAACTTTATCAAGTCCCTGGTTGGCGACTTCGACAATCAGAAACAAATTTTACTGGAACAAGCTATCGGTAATCAGACCCACCCAAAGTCGGTACATATAAACCGCGTTTTCAATGATCGTATTGACGGATTGCCAGAAGGGTTTGAGGGTACGTATATTCTCGAAGAAAGCTACTACACTTATCCAGGTGAAGAAACGACTGTGAAGCCTCACCTCTTTCTGGTAAAGCGCTTGAGCGATACGAGTATTGGTTTGAATCCAACGATTATACCAGATGGTTGGGAGCCAAAGGACTGTACCAACGCAAATCAAGACTTTCGTTTGAACTATGCTGATTTAAAAAACCATGCTTGGTTCGGGCAGGCGGAATATCATATGGTGGGCGATCGTTTTCATGTAAATCATTTATGCGAAGTAGGCGAAGGAAAAACTTTTAATCTCATCGAATACTTTACACCCAATAGTCTATCGGTAATGGAATTATGGAAAGACAACGGCAAGCGTCTTACGCCTTATCAAACGCCTATTCTTTATGAGAGACTTCCGTAAAATCTTTAATTATTTTGTTGTTACAGCGCTTTAGGTAGTCCAAAAAATCTTTACGCTCATCTTTGTCCAGAACTTTCAAAAAATTCTCGTTGAAATTTTTTCTTCCTGGCTCCAGATCGACTAAGAGCTTGATTCCCGCCTTACTCAATTTCAAACGCTTCTTCCTGCGATCAACATCGTCTTCTACCTGCGAAATCAATTTTTTCTTCAAGAGACCATTAATCAGGTTGGTGATATTTGGTCGCGAAACATTAAAAGCCTCCGCCAATTCCGATGCCATCATAGGTTTATAGTGCTTCTCTCGCTCGAAATAAGGAATATTCGGATCGCCAGCCAAGTAGAGCATAATCAACCATTGCTGAGTCGTCACCCCTCTTCTATCGGAGATAAGATCGCCATACTTTTTGAGCAGGTCGGCGATTTCTAGTATTCGCCAAATAGTCTTTGCTGCGTTGTTTCTCTTAATCACTCGAAAAAATAATGGTGCAAAGTTAATCAGATATCGCGTGCCACCAAGGAGATGGAACGGCCTGATTTTTTACTAATAGCACTTGTTGTCTTAAAAAGCGTTGAATAGCTGCAGGCCCCATTCGAGTTGCCCCAATGCCAGAAAACTTAAAGGCATTTTTCTCTCCTTCGTGAATAATCGCCGTCAGCCCAGCGTCGTTTATACTGATGGCCCCTGCATCTAACTTACTTCCAACACGTGCGGCTTTTTCCGCCGTTTCAGCAAACACCGCTGCACTTAAACCAAATGGTGTATCATTTGCTAACAGAACTGCCTCGTCCTCATCCTTAAACTTCGCTACTGGAATAATTGGTCCAAAAGTTTCTTCCACCATTACTTTCATGCTGTGATCTACGTTTGAAAGTACAGTCGGCAAACACCAATAAGCATCTCCAACCTTTTCGCACTTTGCACTTCCGTACTCCAATACCGCACCACGTCCCAACGCATCTACCAGGTGATCATCTATAATCTCAACTTGTCTTTCCGCAATTATAGGACCCAAATTTCCTAGGTCCAAATCATCGCGATTAAGCGTTAGTTTTTTTGCTTTTGTTATCAGCAATTCCATAAACTCGTCATAAATAGAATCCTGAACGTAAATACGTTCTATCGATAAACAGGAATGACCACTATTACTTGTAGCAGCCCACAACAAAGAGCTCGAAGCCAATTCCAAATCGGCTCCATCGAAAACAAGTGCCGGATCTTTACCACCCAATTCTAAAAAGGCCGGAATAAAATTGCGCGAGGCAGCCTCATAGACCTTACGACCAGTTGCTACACTGCCAGTAAAACAAACCAAATCTACTTCATCCAACATAGCCGCACCCACATCTCCTGCACCGGGAATGTAATTGAGCACCGCAGCCAATTCCGGAACGGCAGCAATACTTTTAGCAATCGGTTCAATAAAACGTGGTGTCACTTCAGAAGGCTTCACCACTACACTACATCCCGCCAATAAAGCAGGAATGGTATCGATGAGAGAAAGCAGCAAAGGAAAATTCCAGGGACTGATCACACCGACTAATGTATAAGGAACATTCTGCTGTTGAATATCAATGAACGGAACACTGGAACTTTTGTTACCATCCCTACCGAAAAAGTTCTCCGCAATACCACACCATCTATCTATAGATCCGCCCGTAAGTTGAGCCTCCAGAATACTTTCCTTTTTGCGCCCGGTATCCAAGGTGAGCTGTTCTGTCAGGGCGGTCATTTGTTTTTCAATCTCCGCTTTCCAACGCTGCATTACTTCTATTCGATAGCCGACTCCACCTGCTCGCCATTCTTTTTGTCCACTACGAAGGGAGGCGCATACATCTTTAATCGCTTGGTTAGAAGGAACAGCGAATTGATAATCCATTTCACCCGTCCTCGGATTTCTTACTTTGTAGTTAGACATGTACGGGCTTAAATTAATTTTTTAGACGACAGTTTTTCAATCACCCCTTTTTGAATAGAAACAAAGTCCTTTTTCTGAAAGTCGGCATTATTCGAAATAGAATTCGCCGGATAAAAAGTCGCCTCGCTATATGCGCGGGCATACAATTCCGGTCGCTGTCGAGCTATATAGTTCGGCATTCCCACCCGTTGTCTACTAGCGCGTAAGGCAGCAAGGTCCACGCTGCCATTGGCAACCATACTCTCACCAACGTTGGCTTCAGCAAGAATCAAACCTTCATGATTTATCACTTTCGAATTTCCGTCGGTGGAGTTAAATGGAATGGATATGTCTGCTATCCCGGCCGAGTTTGCAGAAACCACGTAAGCCATATTTTCCACAGCTCGTGCTTGCTTGGCTATGTTCTTTCGCGTCAATTGCGGACTTCCAGTTTCAGAAGAGGAATGCAAAAACACTTCCGCTCCATTCATCATTAGGCAGCGCGCCACTTCAGGATAAAGTATTTCTTCTGACGCTATACAAGCTAAATTACCAATTTCAGTTCGCGCCACTGGGAACACCTTATCGTAACCATAGACCTCCAGATACTTGTCCCAAACATCGTGCGGTGTTGGGGCATACATAGAGTTGAGGCGACGATATCGCAGAACCACCGAGCCAGCAACATCTATAATGAAACTGGTTTGAAAATACAATTCAGGAAAATTCGGATCCAACTCGTAGGCATTTCCTGATAAAAAAACATCGTTGGCAGCGGCCACTTTTCCCAATGCATCATAAATGGGGCCGTCCATTTCCAAGCAGGCTTTATCTCGCCATTCGCTGAGACTTTCGCGCATTGGGAAACCAGTCAAAAAGTATTCCGGCAAAACCACCAAGCGCAAATCACGGCCTATAAAAGCCTTCGATCCTCTAATCTGTCCATTGATTCGATCAATACTGGCCAGCATCAGCGCCCTCGCCTCGTCTCGCGTTTTGGCTTTGTTTACCGCCTGACAAGTTACCTGTAGTGCCAGTGCTTTATATCTATCCATTGAGCATTATTCCTGCACTTAAGATACAGAGAATGGGAGAATAAAAGTCAAAATAAAATCGAATTAGTTAACCCTATTAACTATTTTTCCCAAGGCTACTGCGCGCTACACTTATGAGCTTTCTCCTCCAACACATCTCGATTATTTTACAAGTTCTGTTATTCGCCATTATGTTTGGAATGGGAATGACCCTCACTGCAGATGACTTCTTGCGCGTAGGAAAATTCCCAAAAGCTGTTGGTATAGGCCTGCTCAACCAAATTATTTTGCTACCCCTGGTCGGGTTTTTAATAGTGCAGATTCTGCCACTAGCGCCAGCAATTGCTATGGGGCTTATAATTGTTTGCGCTTGTCCCGGCGGTGCTACCTCCAATCTCATCTCACACCTTTCGAAAGGAGACACCGCCCTTTCAATTACCCTTACGGCATTTTCGAGCCTGATTACTATAGTCAGTATTCCCCTCATCATAAATTTCGCTCTACAAAACATTATGGGCGAAGTCGGACAAGCCATACAAATGCCCTTGGGAAAAACCATTCTTAATATTATAAAGCTCACCGCGCTCCCAGTAGCGCTTGGACTCTTTATCAATTATCGCTTTCCAGCATTCTCATTGAAAAGTCGGAACACGCTCGCCTGGTCATCAGGAGTTTTTATTCTTATAGCCCTTGCACTACTCGTGGTCAAGCTCGCAGAAATCGGCAGTGTCTGGAGTTTTATAAAGGCGGCCGGCCCTGCGGCCGTGCTCCTAAATCTTATCACCTTGGGCATCGGTTTTCTTAGTTCGCGCATATTGCGACTCAATAAAGCGCAGGCCGTTTCCATATCCATAGAATCGGGTATGCAAAACAATGTTTTGGGAATGGCCATCGCAATTTCTATGTTGAACAGTCCCGAAATGGCAGTTGCAGCCGGCGTTTACGGCATCGTAATGTGTACGACCGGACTAATTTTGATAAGCGTTTTTAGGAGAGTAGTGGTTTAGTTTTTGGGCGTGCCCCTCATCGGCCAACGCGCAAGGCCAGGCTGCATTCAGGTCGGGCTATCCGTTGCAATACTACTTGCTTCGTGTGTTCGCCGCAACTCAAAAAGGAGCTTCCTCTGGTCGCTCTTTTTTCGTGCGCTCACAACACTCAGCTGCGCAGTATTTCCACTTCTATCCCTCACGCGTTTACACCATCAAGACTTAAAACTTTTGTCGTAGACCTCTTGCCATTCCTCAGGCGTTTGTTCTGGTTTGAAATGTTTGATCGTCCCAGAGAGACAAACCATACCCGTTAGTTCCGATGTTCTATCGTTGATTAGCCGAAAGGTCTTTTTCACTTCATCGATGAGCGTTGTTTGGCACTTGAAAAAATGGAAGTTCGCTTCCAGCCGAGCTTCATCCGGATCAGTTATATCAATGGCATAAACCTGCGCCCCTGCCTGCAACAATTCATTGATGGTTTCGACGCCGATACCACTAATGCCTCTCACTACCAAGATGTCAGCATTTTCAGGTTTATAAGAAGGCCTTAGCAAGACCGTTTGATTAAGGCTAATCAATAAACAATTACCGTTTTCCCAATCGTTTTCCCTTGCTCCTGCAATTCATGTGCTTTTTTGAGATTGTCAGAAGTTAATCCATTCAGAGTTGTGCTAAGCGTAGATTTCAAAGTACCTGCATCCAACATCTCCGAAACCTTATTGAGAATTTCGTGCTGTCGCTGTATGTCTCCTGTGTCGAACATGGAGCGCGTATACATAAACTCAAGAGAAACCGTCAGGCTTTTGGGTTTTAATAATGCCAGATTTAAAGGCTCACTACTGCCAGTAATAGAAACAATGTGCCCCTGCGGTCTGGTAATTTCTACTACCGTTTCCCAATAGCTGTTTAGGTTTACAAAGTCCAAAACATAATCTACTTCTTGATGACCTATCTTTTCCAGCTCTGACTTTAACTCATAGTGATTAACTACAAAGTCAGCACCCATTTCTTTGCACCATTTGCTCGATTCTTCACGAGACGCAGTAGCAATAACCGTAAGTCCGGTCAACTTTTTGGCCAACTGTATGGCAATAGAACCAACACCACCCGCTCCTGCGATTATCAAAACACTTTTTCCCTTGTCTCTTTCCGTATCTATCTTTATTCTGTCGAACAAAGATTCCCAGGCGGTTAAGCTAGTCAGGGGCATCGCGGCCGCTTCGGCGTGGCTTAGTTTAGTGGGTTTTCGTCCCACGATTCGTTCATCGACAATTTGGTACTCGGCATTGCAGCCGCTGCGCGTCAAGTCGCCAGCATAAAAAACTTCATCTCCTACTTTAAACAGACTGCAAGCTTCACCCACTGCTTCCACCGTTCCTACTGCATCCCAACCAATGATTTTTGGTATGTCCAAAGTTGTATCCTTCGCAGCCGTCTGCCGGATCTTGTAATCGACGGGGTTCACTGCTATGGCAGCAATCTTTACCAATACATCTCTCCCCTTGGCGACTGGCTTTTCTATTTCGAATTCCTGAAAGGACTTAGGATCTGCTATGGGCAATGATTGTTTAAATCCAATAACTTTCATTTTCATTTTTTGTGAAGATAACAATGCTATAGCCTGCCATTCGTGAACTACTATTCATTTAACCAATCACCGATGCCGTAGGGGTCTTCCATAGCTGCTGAAACGTGTTCGTGTTTGATAAGCCAAGGGCCTGTTTTGTTGGTCAAAACAAATGAAGCACGGAAGGTGCGCGTGATGGTTTTGTCTCCAGCCTGAACTTTAAGTTCGACAATCCCACCAACCCAAGCCATTGCATCGGTCTCTTCTGAATATGGACCTTCTTGCCACTCGATACTTTTGAGGGTCAGTCCCGAATTACAAAAGTCCGCCCAACCTTTGGAAATATTTTTGTGACCACGATTGGTCAATCGAGGTCCTTCGAGTACTACGTAGAGTTCCTCGGATGCCTCATATCCCGCGCTGATGCCTTCGGCGTCTTTATTTATAATCTTCTGGTAAGAGTCATTGATTGTTTCTATGGCATTCATGGTGGTTCCTTTTACATGCCGTCGATGTCGTCGGCGATTTCTTTAAGGCTCTTGTCCGGATTTTTCATTTGCTCCATCTCTTGTTGGATGATGCGCAAAACACGAGAGATGTACTCACTATGCCATAGCTGTCGCTCCTCGGCTACTTCAGGAGTGTTCGGCGTATAGCTTTCTATTTCTTGTTTGGTCAACAGGCCTTTGGCTTCCAGGAGTCTTTCCAAAGTGTCGATGCGCTCACGCGCGACTGCCAATTCTCCTGCCACTGACATGGTAATGTTCAGTACACGCTCAACGGCGGGATCGTCGAAAAAATATGGGCGCGCTCCTTTTGGTTTGTTGGAGGCTAAGGAGATATAATCTACTTGTTCGTTCATTGTTTTCGTTTTTAAGCTTGCTTGAATGCACCAAACACATTCCATATAGGGCTACGTCCGTGATCTTCTGGTTCTTCACTGGCTTCGCTTCCGTCGCCAAGGTCATTGATGGCCTTTGCACCAAACTGCATATAAGAGTCTTTTGCGAAGCCACTGGTTTCCAAAAGTTCTTTCGGATCGATGTCGTGCATTTTCGACCAGTATGGCTCGCTGTTGTTATAGGCATCCCAATCGCGGATGAACCGTTCGTACAAACTCATATCGTCGTCGTACTGCGGTTGCTCAATATGAAGTGTCAGACCACCGGGTTTTAATACACGGTGAATCTCTTTCATAATATTGTAAATGGACTTGCCGCCGGTTTCGTGCAAAAACATAGTGGTCTGCACCCAGTCAAATGAGTTGTCTTCGAAAGGCATCTTCGATGCTTCGGCCTGTTGGAAGATTACCTTGTCATAACCCAAGGCTTGTGCACGGGCGTGTCCGTAGCGCAACATGGGTACGCCCGTATCGATGGCTACGATTTCGGCGTCAGGGTATTTTTTGGCGATAGGCAAAACATTGTGTCCAATTCCACAACCGATATCCAAAATGCGTTTCGGTTTCAAGTCGGGTTGGTTGGCTTTTACCCAATCGGCGATGGCTTGTCCGCCTCCGTCGCTGTACTTTCCGAGTAGTCCTGCCGTGGTTACAAATAAGCCTCCGTCGTAGTTTGCGGCATTGGCTACGTCTCCAGGAAATTGCTCGGTGTGGTAGCTTCCGGGCATCAGGTGATTGTCTACTGCCATAAGGTAAGCCGGTACTTGCACGGCCTCGTCGAGAACGAGTGTGCTTTTCCCTTCATTCAATTTATTGACTTTTGCCTGCAACTCTTTGGCTTGACGATACGTGAGTGAGCGTCCTGCTTGCTGTCGCATTTCCATGGTGCTGCGACGCATAGCGGACCACATCTGATAGTGCGGGTCTTTTTGCATTGCGCTTTCTACTTCATCTGTGCTTTTGAAATCGCGCTTGTTTTCCTTTTCGAATTGCGGTTTCACCCGATTCTCAAAGGCAACAGCATTGCCCTGTGAGACGTGCGCCAAGTGCTTATTGAGATTGGCAATAAAATTATAGCGCGCTCTTTCGTCGTGTTGGGTTTCGGGAAAGACTTCGTGCTGGGCTATCTTGTCATAAGTTGGTGGAAGATTCTTCTTTGCCATTGCTTATTGTTTGTTCGTTTTTTTGATCTCTTGGTTCGGGGAGTTATGAAATATACTTCAACTCGCGATCTTTTTCTATCGCTTTCTTGTCGCGCTCACTACTCCGTCCATAACCACCACCGCCGGGTAGCGTTAATATAATCTCCTCTCCGGGATACAATTTATCCAATCCTTTCGGAGCAATGGGCCTTTCCGGGATGATTTCAATTTTTCCACTCGCTCCATCGCCACCACCACAAACGCCACGCGCTTGGGTTATGGTTTTTTCAGTGAGAATGGAAATATTGATCGGTACCTCGCCTATGTGTTTGAATCCGAATACCTGTCCCAGTCCTCCACGGTATTTTCCGTCTCCCCCACTATTGGGCGCGAGTGATTTTCTGGTTACCAAAATCGGTGCGTCGTTTTCCAAAACTTCTATGGGAACATTGGCCACGTTGGTGGGGAAACTGAGTACGTGTACTCCATCTTGATTTGGTCTTGCTCCATAACCGCCGTTTAAGAAAAAGTACTCGACAAATTCTTGTCCATCGTCGCGCATGCCGTTTAGTACAATGCACCAACAGGCGCTGCCGCAATCGGCTTGCACTTTGTCGGGAACTGCTTTGGAGAGTGCGCCAAAAACAACAGCGTGTAACATGTTACCGGTGATGTTTCTCGCGCCAAGTGGAACGGGTTTTTGGGCATTGACCAAGCAGCCTTCTGGGGCGACCACTTTTATAGGTCGGAAAGCGCCTTCGTTATTGGGGACTTCTGGCGAAAAGATGCACTTAATGGGATATGCGGTATACGCATAGGTGTAGTTCAAAACCGCATTGATGCCCAGAGAATGTGCGCCTGAGGTTCCTTCATAATCCACTAGTATTTCGTCTCCTTCAATGGTAATCTTGGCCACAAACTTTATGAGCTCCTCTTTTCCATCTCCGTCGGCGTCGTATTCATAGTCGTAACTCCCGTCTGGAGCCTTGCTTATGGCTTCGCGCATGGCTTTTTCTGAAGCGGTAATTATTTGTTCGCCCAAACTATCGATCTCATCCATTCCGTTTTCTTCCATCAATCGCTTGAGGGATTTTATTCCCTGATCATTGGCTGCAATTTGCGCGCGAATATCTCCGAGGGTTTGTCTCGAAGCGCGCACGTTAGATTCTATAAGCGAAAACAAAGTCGCGTTCGGCTCTCCAGCCATCATCAATTTTGTTGGAGGAACCATTAGACCTTCTTCATACAAATCTCGCGCACCAGCACCCCAAAGTGATCCACCCATATCGGGTGAATGGGCGATGGTTCCGATAAAACCAATCAACTTTTTTCGATGAAAAATTGGGGAGACTATTCCGATATCGGGTTTGTGTCCGGCGCATAGCCAGGGATCGTTGGTCATAACCACGTCGCCCTCGGCCCATTCTTCTGGTGGGAAATAGTCTTTAAGTAATGCTTGGGTTAGCATAGGCAAAACACCTAAGAATGACGGAACACTGATAGTCGATTGTGCGAGCGAACGCCCCTGGCTGTCCATAAGCACAACTGCAAAGTCATTGCTTTCTCGGGTAACCGTAGAAAAGGAAGTGCGTTGCAAGGTGGTTCCTGCTTCATCGACTATAGAAATGAGGCGCGACCAAAGAATGCTTAATGCAATGGGATCGTATGTTTTTGTAAAATTCACACTACAAATTTTTCGTCGATGGATCTCGCAGCCCCGATAGAAGCGGTATGAGGTACTTGGAAAGTGTATTGAGCCCCACCGTGCAGAGCG
>CAZZIZ010000080.1:4039-14383 GCA_964654535.1 uncultured Chitinophagales bacterium | reverse complement strand
CGAAAGCCCGACCCCGAACTTTGTGCGCAGCACAAGATGTGAGTGGGGCACGCCCAAAATATTTGTTTACTGTTATTGATAGAGGTTCTTACGTGGGCATAACAAATGCCCGAGAATGTTCCGAGCACATTGCAAATGCGCCCGAGGTCAGGCTAATGGCTTGCGAAATGTTCATTACCAATTCTAACGAGTCCTCAGATTTCTCGGCTGCGCTCGAAATGACGTGCTATTCGAAATGACTTTTTAGGCGAGTGAGTTTTGGTAGAGGCTTAATCTTTTGTAGTGCAGCAACTTCTTCCAATTGCTTTCTCAAAAAGTTTCTATGCTCTTCGCTATCCGTTACCCGCGGTCGGTGCTTGCTGGCTCTATCTAAGGCAAGCATGCGGTCGACCAGTTTTTGATTTTCTTCGTCGAAGTAGGTCTTGCAAAAATGTTCCCAGATATAATCGACGGCGACTTCGTTGGGATGCAACATGTCGGCTTTGTAAAAACGGTAGTCGCGTAGGTCGTCCATCATAATTTCGTAGGCGCCAAAATAAGCCACTCGTTCATTTGCGCAGGCGTCGTCGATTCCCAAACGCAAAATTGCTTTGCTGACAGCGTTTTCCTGAACACCGTCTTTCCAATGACGCACCGGACTCAAGGTGAAAATGACATTCACTTTTGGATTGTGCATACGCAAATTGAACAGACTTTGATTCAGAGATTTTTCGGTCGGTTTCTCAGAGAGCAATTTCTTCTCGAAGAGATTACCTGGCATTTTAAAACAATTGGCAACAGCTTCTCTGCTAGCTTTAAGTTCATAGTACCAGGCCGTGCCCAAAGTGATGATAACTGTGGAACAGTTCTCCAAAAATTCGTAAGCGCTTTTTTGAGTCGCGTTCAAGTTTTGTAAACAGGCCTCTGCCGATTGCGCCGACATATCTGAATGCGTATCGAAAGAAAAATGGAGTCCATTGTGCTCCTGTATATCTATTGGCTGGAATTTCTTTTGACTGGTTATTCTATCTACCACTTTACTGATTGACGCTGGGTTGTATTGAATACCAAACGGGTTGATGAGCACGGGACATCCTGCCGCCTCGAGTCTTTGTCCAATGTTTTCAGAGAAACAGGAACCCAATAAACAGACAGGTTCTCCCCATTTCAACGAAAAGGGGGCTTTTTGGACTTTTATTATGGTACGGTAATCGGACATAGGCTTATTCAAGACGAGTCATTTCGTAACTTCGCGCCTTCAAATTTATAATTCCCTATGTCGACAAAGACCATGACCAACGCATTAATTTCAGTTTATCACAAAGAAGGCCTCGAAGATATCGTTCGCGCCCTCCACGATTTGGGTATTGGGATCTATTCCACAGGTGGAACGCAGCGCTATATCGAAGAATTGGGCCTTCCGGTGACAACCGTAGAGAGCTTGACCTCTTACCCTTCTATTTTGGGCGGTCGGGTAAAAACGCTCCATCCAAAAGTATTTGGTGGCATTTTGGCTCGTCGTCACGAGGAAGGCGATGTGGCTCAGTTGACGGAATATGAAATACCCACCTTCGGCTTGGTCATTGTTGATCTCTACCCTTTCGAAGAAACGGTAGCCAACTCCAACGACGAAGCGACGATTATAGAAAAAATTGATATCGGCGGAATTGCACTTATTCGTGCAGCTGCAAAAAACTACCGCGACACTTTAGTGGTTTCTAATCGCGATCAGTACAAAGATTTATTAGAGATACTAAATACGACGGGGCCGAAGACTACGCTCGAACAACGCAAGTCTTTTGCCTTGAATGCTTTTAATACTTCTTCGCATTACGACAGCGCAATTTTTAATTACTTCAACGCTGAGCCTGAGCAAACAAAAGTGTTCAAGCAAAGCATTTTATCAAGTCGCAGTTTACGCTACGGTGAAAACCCTCACCAGACAGCAACTTACTACGGTCAGCTAGAAGACTTGTTTGAAAAACATTCTGGCAAAGAATTGTCTTACAACAATTTGGTAGACGTTGATGCTGCCGTTAACATTATCGCAGAATACGAAGAATGCACTTTCGCGATTTTGAAGCATACCAACTCTTGCGGCCTCGCATCTCGTCCGACGGTTTTGGAAGCTTGGAACGCAGCTTTGGCTTGCGATAATGTTTCTGCTTTTGGTGGTATTCTTATTACGAATCGTGAAATTGATTTAGCTACCGCTCAAGAGATTGACAAATTGTTTTATGAGGTGGTCATTGCTCCTTCGTTCAGTGCGGAAGCATTGGAACTTTTGAAAGCAAAAAAGAAGCGCATCATTCTTGAACAAAAACCAATTGCGCTGCCAACTAAAATTCACAAGACATTGTTGAACGGAGTCATCGAGCAGGATAAGGATGTTAAAGTTGACCAGGCGACCGAGTTAAAAAGTGTTACTAAAGTTGCGGCGAGCGAGGCACAGATAGAAGATTTACTCTTTGCCAGCAAAGCGGTAAAGCACTTGAAGAGTAATGGCATAGCATTGATAAAAGACAAGCAGCTAATCGGAATGGGCTGCGGCCAGACCAGTCGGGTTGATGCACTGAAACAAGCGATTGCAAAGGCTGCTGCTTTTGGATTTGATGTGAATGGTGCGGTTATGGCTTCCGATGCTTTTTTTCCTTTTCCAGATTGTGTTAAGATTGCAGGAGAAAATGGCATAAAGGCTGTCATTCAACCAGGCGGCTCCATTAAAGATCAGCTCTCTATTGATGCTTGCGATGAAAATGAAATGGCGATGGTCTTTACTGGTACTCGCCACTTTAAGCACTAAGGAAACACCATCGAAGATTAAGGAATTCGTTTAAAAGAACTTACTTTTGTTCTGGATGCAGTCAAGCTTGGTATGGGCTCATCCTCACGCCTTTTTCTGGTTTTATAATTTTTATACTTCTCATTCCATATGGGCTTGTTTGATTTTTTCACCCATCAGATCGCTATTGATTTGGGTACCGCGAATACGCTAATCGTTTACAACGATGAGGTGGTCGTAGACCAACCTTCAATCATAGCGCGCGATCGGAACACCAAGAAGACTATTGCTGTTGGTGATAGAGCTATGCAAATGTTTGGGAAAACCCACGAGAACATTGAAACCATTCGCCCACTAAAGGATGGAGTTATTGCCGATTTCCAGGCAGCTGAAGAAATGATTCGTGAGCTCATAAAAATGCTTTACACCAAAAAGAGTTGGTTTTCGCCCGCTTACAAAATGGTGATTTGTATTCCATCGGGAATTACCGAAGTGGAAAAGCGTGCCGTTTTTAATAGTGCGGAACGAGCTGGCGGAAAAGAGAACTATCTAATCTATGAACCAATGGCTGCTGCACTTGGTATCGGAGTTAACATCGATGAGCCTATTGGAAATATGGTGGTTGACATCGGAGGGGGAACTACCGAGATTGCGGTTATCTCTTTAATGGGAATTGTACAAAACGAGTCTATTAAAACTGCCGGTGATGATTTCACCAACGACATTATAGATTTTGTGCGCAAGGATTATAAAATCTTGATTGGTGAGAGAACAGCTGAGCGCATTAAAATTCAAATTGGTTCAGCAATTACGGATTTAGATAATCCGCCTGAAATGATGCAAGTTAACGGAAGGTCTTTGCAGGAAGGTGTGCCACGAGAAATCACATTGGGTTATTCCGACATTGCAAAGTGCTTGGATAAGTCAATCATTAAAATTGAGGACGCCATCATGCGTGCTTTGGAAACTACTCCACCGGAGTTAGCATCTGATATTTACAAGTCGGGAATTTACTTAACTGGTGGTGGAGCCTTGCTCCGTGGACTCGATGAACGCCTTAGCCGACGCACCAAACTGAGGGTAACAATCCCCGAAGATCCTTTAAGGGCAGTGGTTCGCGGCACTGGAATAGCTTTGCGCGACACAAAGAAGTATCCGTTCTTAATTACGAGTTAAGCTGTGTAAATTGAGGCATGCGAAACCTGATTTATTTTTTAAATCGCAATTCATTTCTCTTTTTGTTTCTCTTTCTAGAAACAATCTGCTTTATAATGATATTTCGCTACAACCACTATCAAAGGGCGACTTACCTGAGCTCTGCGAACAGCGTTTCTGGTAGGGCCTACGAAATAAAGAGCGGGGTTAGCAATTACTTTCAGCTCAACTCAGTCAACAACGATCTAAGTGATGAAAACTTGAGATTGCTAAACGAAAACAACATCCTCAAAATGATGTTGGGGACTGACGCTCCTAATTCGTTGGTGATAGATTCAACTCGTAAAAGCCTGCAGTCGGCGCGGGTTATTAATAACAGCACCAATAAACGCCACAACTTCATTACCATAGACAAGGGCTACAAAGACGGCGTGAAGCGAGATATGGGCGTTATATCGGCTGACGGTGTAGTCGGCATTGTTAAAGACGCCTCAAAAAACTTTGCTTCAATAATTTCTGTACTGCATATAGACTTTAAACTGAGTTGCAAGCTAAAAGGCAAAGATTACTTTGGCTCGTTAACTTGGGATGGTGTAAATAGACGTTACGCATTCATTCGTGACATTCCTGGACATGCAGACATTGTTGTCGGCGATGAAATAGTAAGCAGTGGTTATGGGTCAATTTTTCCAGCTGAAATAATGGTTGGAAAGGTTAATGATATAAGCAACATACCTGGAAGTAGTTTTCAAAAAATAGAAATCGAATTGTCAGTTGACTTCTCACGGCTGCACAATACTTACTTGGTCACCAATGAAAATCGAGAAGAGAAACTTGAACTAGAGCAAAGACTTAGCAGTGAATAAACTCGACGGCAGACATATCGTTCAACTCTTTTTGTTCCTGATTGTTCAAATATTTTTATTGAATAATATTGAGCTGCACGGCACAATTAATCCCTTTGTTTACCCCTTGTTCATTTTGCTTCTACCAATTGACACGCCTAAAAGCTTGAGCCTTCTACTAGCCTTCATAATGGGTTTAACCATTGACATATTCTCTAACACACCGGGTTTGCACGCCTCTGCCACTGTGTTTCTGGCGTTTTTACGGCCTTATATCTTGAATCGTTTGGAGCCAAATGCGGGTTACGGTACTCAACGTAATGTGACGAAGAAAACAATGGGTTGGGCCTGGTTTCTCATTTATGCCATTCTGGGAATCGCGGCACACCATTTCTTTTACTTCTTCGTAGAAGTATTTACTCTTGCACATTTTACTCAAACAATAATGCGTGTATTTGCCAGTGCCTTGGTATCGATGATCCTTGTTTTTATTCACCAATCGCTTTTAGCAAGAGCATAAAATAGCGGTTTGATAAAAAGACATTCAGAAAGATCGAAAATCACATTACTGGCTTTTGCCGTAGTGGCTTCCATTTTTATCATTCGTCTGTTTTACCTTCAAATCATAAACGATTCTTATAAGCTGCAGGCAGAAGATAACGTTAGTCGTAAGATTACGACCTACCCTTCGCGCGGCTTAATCTTTGATCGCAACGGAAAAATCTTAGTGAACAACACTCCCGTTTACGATATAATGGTTGTGCCCAGTGAGATGTCCGAAATGGATACTACCAAGTTCTGTCAGATTCTGGATGTCTCTAGAGAAAAGTTTAACGAGTCTTTGAAAAAAGCAAAAAGGTACTCTAGGTATCGACCGTCAACATTTTTAAGACAGATTCCTCCAGAGAGCTATACTCGGTTACAAGAATACCTCCACCAGTTTCCGGGCTTTATAAGCCAAGTTAGAACCAAGCGTTCTTATCCATTCAATAACGCACCACACATTCTAGGTTATCTCAGCGAGGTGAGCAAAGCGCAAATGGATAGCTCTGACTATTATGGATTAGGAGATTACATAGGTATCAGCGGAGTTGAGCAAGCGTATGAAACACATTTGCGCGGTACCAAAGGAGAGTCTTATCGAACCGTTAATGCCTTGAGTAAAGAGACTGGTCAATTCAACGAAGGAGCAAACGATATTCAGGCCGTGGAAGGAAAAAACCTTCACCTCTCTCTTGATATTGACCTGCAATTATTGGGTGATTCTCTAATGAAAAATAAAATAGGCAGCATCGTGGCCATTGAACCTTCGACAGGTGAAATCTTGGCGATGAATAGTAATCCTTTTTTTGATCCCAATTCAATTTCGGGCAGAGAACGTGGTAAAAGCTTTAAGGCTTTAAACAAGGATAGCCTGAAACCCTTGTTCAATCGGGCTTTGATGGCACAGTATCCTCCGGGATCTACTTTTAAACCTATAGTTGGGCTGGTCGCTTTGGAGAAACAAATAATTCCAGCGAACTTTTATTATGCCTGTACAAAAACATATGAGGCCAATAATTTGCGCTTATCCTGTTCGCATTATCACACCTCTGCCTACAACGTAGCTGAAGCGATTAGAGAATCTTGCAATCCATATTTCTGGCACATTTTCCGAGAAACGATTGACCGCAGTGAAAGTTCTATCGCTGATTCATACAATGACTGGGTTGATCACGTACTTTATTTTGGTATTGGGGAATTGCTTGATGTAGATATACCTGGTGAAGAAATTGGAAACATTCCTGACGCAAGTTTTTACAACAACCTCTACGGTCAACGCAGATGGGGCTCCTCCACAATTCTTTCTTTGGGTATCGGGCAAGGTGAGCTTACTTCTACACCATTACAACTCGGACATTACACTTCTGTTATCGCCAATCGAGGTGGAATAAAGCGACCACATATCGTACAGAAAGTTGGCGAACAAACTGTTTCAGGGGAATATGATATTAAGCGAAAAGCAAAGTTCTCTGCTCAAAATTTCGAGCACATTATTGACGGTCTTCATCTTGTAGTAAAAGAAGGTACTGGCAAATCGGCACAAATACCAGGAGTTGAAGTTTGTGGTAAAACAGGAACGGCGCAGAATCCGCATGGCGATGATCATTCTATTTTTATTGGCTTTGCGCCAAAAGAAAATCCAAAAATAGCAGTAGCTGTTGTGGTAGAAAACGCAGGTTTTGGTAGCACTTACGCGGCTCCAATTGCGGGATTGATGATGGAAAAGTATTTAAAAGGAAAAGTCGCTGACAACAGAAACTGGCTAATTCAAAGAATCACCGAAGATGATCTAATTAATAAGTCGAACCAAACCATAACCGCTGCACCATAATGAACAGTACCAGTCAAGGTTTTAATTTCTTAGACTTAGTTACAATAGGCTTGTATCTATTGCTGGTCATTATTGGTTTTGTATCCATTTACTCCGCAGACTTCGACACAAGTAGCATTTCATTTTTAAATCTCACTGATTTGACGAGTAGACAATTGATCTGGTTTGGAGCTGCTGTCTTGATCGGCTTAGGTGTCCTGTTTTTTGATAGTAAAATATTCAATGCCGCCGCGCCCGTACTATACATAGGCAGTATCGTCTTATTGATTGTCGTTTTAATATTTGGAAAAGAAATAGCCGGATCAAAGTCTTGGATTCGCTTTGGCTCAGTAGGCATTCAACCATCGGAGTTCGCCAAGATTGGCACCTGTATGTTTCTGGCGAAATATATGGGGGGAAGGGAGTTTGATTTTAAGCGCAAGCGAATGCTGCTCACTTCTATGGCTATTGTAGCTCTGCCTGCTTGCCTGATAATTTTACAAGGAGACACTGGGTCAGCCTTAGTTTTTGCTTCCTTCATACTTATGTTTTATCGAGCCGGTTTCTGGACAGAAATCATCTTACTAGCGCTACTCTTAATTGTTCTAGCCGTACTTGCGCTTTACTTCCAATACTATTGGATTGCTGGAATCGTAAGCTTGAGTTTTGTTCTTTTTTATGCGCGTTATTCTGAACAAAATCGAAAAGGCTTTGTGCTACTTATAGGTGGCTCTTTAACAGCCCTTTTATTGCCACTCCTATTACAAAGTGGAATGACCTTAATCATTTTGTTTGTGCTTTTCATAATCACACTCGGTTTTTACATTTACTATAAGTTCGATTATTTAGGTTTTGCAGCCCTGCTATCATTCTTGCTCTTCTTCCTTCAAGTAGTCGATTTTGGCTACCACAATGTTCTAAGAGCGCATCAAAAAACCAGAGTAGACGTTTTGCTCGGAAAAACGCAAGATGTAAAGGGCGTTGGTTACAACATCAACCAAAGTAAAATTGCCATCGGATCTGGCGGATGGTTCGGAAAAGGGTTCTTAGAAGGCACCCAAACCAAAGGCAACTTTGTTCCTGCCCAAAAGACCGACTTCATTTTTTGCACCATTGCTGAAGAGTGGGGTTTTCTCGGTAGTCTCATTTTGATTAGTCTCTTCATTGGGCTGTTAGGGCGTTTTATTTTCCTAGCCGAACGGCAAAAGAGCAGGTTCAATCTCTTGTTCATTTATGGCGTCGTGGGCATCTTCTTTTTTCACTTTATCGTCAACATTGGGATGACCATAGGATTATTCCCAATTATCGGAATTCCACTTCCCTTCGTAAGCTATGGTGGCTCTAGCTTACTCGCCTTTTCTATTCTAATTTTCTTAGTCCTGCGCTTCGACATCGACAGGATGTCTGTGGGATAATTCGTCGAAAGCCAATCTCCAAATTGGCTTATTTTAGCGCCGCTTTAATGCAATAACTATGTATAGAACGCATACTTGCGGAGAACTAAGATTGTCTCACAAAAATGAAGAAGTTACCCTCGCTGGATGGGTACAAAAAACACGTGAACTTGGTGGAATGGCTTTCGTCGATTTGCGAGATCGCTACGGAATCACCCAAATTATTTTCAATCAAGAAAGCGATGCTGCTTTAGTTGAAAAGGCAAAAGGTCTGGGTAGAGAGTACGTGATTCAAATAAAAGGAACAGTAAACGAACGTAGCAGCAAAAACAACAAAATGGCTACTGGCGATATTGAAATAGTCGCTAAAGAATTGACCATACTAAACGAGTCTAAGACTCCGCCATTTACCATCGAAGAAAATACTGATGGTGGTGAAGACTTACGAATGAAGTATCGCTACCTCGATTTACGTAGAAGCAATGTTCAAAACGCATTAATGCTACGTCATAGAGTTGCGCAAGAAACACGTCGCTACTTAAGTGAGAACGGATTCCTAGAAGTAGAAACGCCCTACCTCATTCGTTCTACTCCTGAAGGAGCCAGAGACTTTGTGGTGCCTTCGCGTATGAATCCGACTCAGTTTTATGCTTTGCCACAATCGCCGCAGACATTTAAGCAGTTGCTTATGGTGGCGGGTTACGATAAGTACTTTCAAATCGTGCGCTGCTTTAGAGATGAAGACCTTAGGGCAGATCGCCAGCCAGAGTTTACGCAAATAGATTGCGAGATGGCTTTCGTCGAACAAGAAGATGTCCTCAACGTCTTTGAGGGAATGATGAAGCACATCATGAAGTACGTGCACGAGAAAGACTATAAAGAATCTTTCCCGCGTATGACCTACGCAGATGCTATGCGCTTGTACGGTTCCGACAAACCCGATATACGCTTTGAGATGACCTTTGTCGAGCTCAATGATGTTGCACAGAACAAAGGCTTCAAAGTATTTGACGACGCAGAATTGGTCGTAGGTATTTGTGCAAAAGATTGCGCTTCTTACACCAGAAAACAGCTCGATGCACTTACCGATTTTGTTAAGCGACCGCAGGTCGGTGCCAAGGGCTTGGTCTATGTAAAATGCAATGAAGACGGAACCTACAAATCCTCAGTAGACAAATTCTTCGACCAAGATGCGCTTAAAGCTTGGGCAGAAAAGATGAACGCCGAACCAGGTGATTTACTACTCGTGATTTCTGGATTAGAAGAAAAAGCAAGAGCGCAGCTCAACGTGCTGCGCCTGCATATGGGTGACCAACTGGAATTACGTGACCCTTGGAATTTCAAATTTCTTTGGGTAGTCGACTTCCCGCTTTTGGAGTGGGCAGAAGAAGATGAACGTTGGGTAGCCAGACATCACCCCTTCACTTCGCCCAAAGAAGAGGACAAGCACTTAATGAAAACCGATCCAGGAAAAATTCGCGCCAATGCATACGATTTAGTTCTAAATGGAACCGAGTTGGGCGGAGGCTCCATACGTATTCACGACAGACAATTGCAGCAGGACAACTTCCATCTGTTAGGAATGGACGACGAAGAGTCGGAGGAGAAGTTTGGTTTCTTAATGGGCGCATTTGAGTACGGTGCACCTCCACACGGCGGACTAGCATTTGGTTTTGATAGAATGTGCGCGCTTCTAGGAGGTACGGAAGTAATCAGAGATTACATCGCCTTCCCGAAAAACAATAGTGGTCGCGATGTAATGATTGATGCACCTTCGAAAATCGATCAGGCGCAATACGAGGAGTTGCATATTAGCAAGGTGGAGAAGAAGGACTA
>CAZZIZ010000080.1:0-3939 GCA_964654535.1 uncultured Chitinophagales bacterium | reverse complement strand
GCTTTCTTAATTATCGCCAGGTCGCGATAGATGTTGTATTCCCGTGCGTACAAGTAATTCATTTGGTGTTGGCCCAAAGAGTCAAGACTTAGCCCAGGCTTTGTATCTGCAGGATTCAATACGCCTTCGCGTATTTTCGGCAGCCCGCGATAGGACAAATCCTGAGAAGGAATGTAACCTACCCAAGAAAGGCTACCAAAAAACACTTGGAAAATATTCTTTAAAAAAGTAAGCGGCTGACGCACAATAAAAGCAGTTATCGGGAAAGTAATCAATAACACGAAAGAAAGTATCACATCTACCAAACGCTTGTTGCGTTTTTGGTTTGCTTCTTTAATGTTCAGGTTTATATCTATTGCATAAATATCACCAGCAGAATTTTTCGAGTTACTTCCGATAATGCTCAAGCTCTCCTCGGGAACAATTTTATAATTCACCTTTTCACCTAGCGTACTCATAGATTCAATAATTGAACCCGAGCTAATATTCTTGGCGCAAAATATTACCTCATCGATATTGTAGAGAGAAACCACATCTTCCAAGTCGTCGTAAGAGCCGAGAGCCTCCACATCCGAAGCCGATTTGTCGGGGACTACCGCACCAACATAAATAAATTGTGAAAGGCTTTCTTTTAGCAATCCCTGTACACGTCCTATCTCCTCGCCCTCGCCAGCAATAAGCACTTTCATTTCTGCACTAGTGTGCGGGAATATGCTTCCGTGTTTATACAAGTTCCAAAAGATGCGTAAGCTAGACAAGGCCACAATGGAGTAAGCCGCTCCCGCCAAAATTATACCGCGAGAAAAACGCAGCTCTTCGTTCAAGAAACCGTAGACCGCCGAAATAACCAAAGTACCTATGAGCAACCCTCGAATCAGCGAATAAATATTACGCTTCGAATCGTAGGCTCCGCTAAAGAATGCAGTCCCGATCCAAATCAAAATGTACAGAGGAACGTTCACCAATAAAAAGGCTGGCTCAAAAGTCAAGTTTTCCGCGGCGCGCCAATAGTTTTCCCAGAAATACTTCAAGCCCACCATACCGCCAAAAATTACCGCGGCGTCAATAGCCATAGGCACCAAACGTTGAAAGAAGCCACCAGCGATATCTAAAAAGGCGCGCAACCAAATACCAATGGTAATCAGCAATGAAAACCAGCCACGCTTACCATCATTGAAATGTTTCTGCGCAAAAATGTCCATCGCGTTGTAGAACATACGCACGTAGTTGAGACTACCCTTCTTAGTACTCTCTCCCTTATAATGAATGATACTCGTGTCCGCGAAATAATAATTTTTGTAGCCGCCTTTAATAATGCGGTAAGACAAGTCAACATCTTCCCCGTACATAAAGAAATCTTGATCAAACAAGCCCACTTCATCCAGTGCTTTTTTACGGCAGAGCATACAGGCCCCGCTCAAAATCTCCACTTCCGCATTTTCGTCGTCGGGCAAGTGACCCATGTGATACCAGTTAAAAGCAGATGACTTTGGAAACAGGCTAGACAAACCAGTTATTTTCAAAAAAGCAACTTTAGGCGTAGGCAAACCACGTTTCGATTCCGGTAAAAAATTTCCCTGTCCGTCAATCATTTTCACCCCCAGCGCTCCCGCTTCAGGATGCGCATCCATAAACTCAACCGCTTTTAGAAAAGTATCTTCCTTAACGACCGTGTCGGGGTTCAAAAACAAAATATATTCACCTTCAGCTTCGCGTGCTGCTTGATTATTTGCAGTTCCAAAACCAACATTGTCTTTGTTAGCGACCAAGCGAACGTCTGGAAACTTATTGCGCACTAGTTCTACCGAATCGTCTTTCGAATCATTATCAACTACCCATATCTCGCCCACCCAATCAGGATAAGCCGTTTGCAAGTGCGCACAACTTTTTTGAGCAGAATACAAAGCCTGCTCTAAGAAGTACTTAACGTTGTAGTTAACTATTATGACCGAAAGTTTGATCATTGATCAATAAGACCTGACTATAGGTTTAGAAGATTATTTATTTATCAAGTAGCTCTCGTATGGCAAGCGACTGGCAATAGAACGAGCCAGCGTTAGCTCGTCTACAAATTCCAGTTCACCACCAAAAGCCACACCTCGCGCTATAGAAGTTACGCTAACTGGCGCACCTTTCAAACGCTTGGTTATGTAAAAGATGGTCGTATCCCCCTCTAAGGTTGGACTGAGCGCCATAATTATTTCTGAAACTTTGTGATTCGCCACCCGATGCAGCAGAGATTCTATCTCCAACTCCTCTGGGCCCACCCCATCCAAGGGCGAAATAACCCCGCCCAGTACGTGGTATTTGCCACGATATTGGCGCGTGTTCTCAATAGCAATAACGTCGCGCAGATTTTCAACGATACAGAGGGTTTCGTTTTCACGACCAGGATCAGAACAGATAGTACAAATCGGATGATCGGAAACATTGTGGCACTCCTCACAAAAAACGATATCGCGGCGCATACGTTGTATGGCATTGCCAAACAACTCCGAGCGTTCTTCCGGCTGACCCAGCAAATGTAGCACCAGGCGCAAAGCCGTTTTCTTTCCGATACCCGGTAAGCGAGAGAACTCATTTACCGCGTCTTCAATCAGTTTTGAGGGATATTCCACGTCCTAATAAAGTTACAATTATTGACGTTCGCAAGCCCTGCAATCCACAGCAGCAAGGGTGAGATTTGGACAAAAAACGTAGTATTCGTTAGTTGTGCTTGGTGCGTTTGGGTGGGCTTAGTCGTGGTTTGGGCGTGTCCCCGAATCTCCCTGTCCTACTTGTTGGTTCCCAACAAGGGACAGAGAGATTCGGGGTCGGGCTATCCAGTACTCCGCGTTCGCTCCGGTCGCTTTCTTGTTGAGCTAAAGCAAATGCTTCTACCGCAAGCGGTAAGCATTTGCTAGCTCAGCAAAAGCGACTGCTCCCTGCGGTCGCATACTTCCTATCCCTCACGCATTGAAAAAAACTATCGTCCTGATCTCGGATCAGGATGCCATAACTGGAGGATTTACAATCCGACCTGAAGGCAATGTAGCTTGCCCAATTCCTTTCCAAAATTCGGATGCCTTCGGCGACTCTAATTTTAGATCGATTGCAAATCGATCGATTAGGCATCCCAATCGCAGATCGGGACGATTGAAGATTGGTACCCTCAATGCTGGTGCGAGCGTCTCGCTCGTTACCGTGCCTCACCTTCGCAATGCCAGCCCCTTCGAATAAGAACGAACTGTAGAGTTCTATTGCTTCCGGCGCATTTTGAATTTGTGCTTTTTTAGAGTTGAAGTGTTGGCTTAACTAATTCGAAAATTTTTATTTCGCAACAGTGGGTTGGGAGCGGACGCTCCCTGCGAGCTTTTCGCTTTTCGCATCATCTAGGTTAGTCACAAGCGAGACCTTGCGCCAGAATTGGAAAAAGAGCTAAGGCTAACGAACACACAGATTTCTCGGCTGCGCTCGAAATGACTTTCTATTCAAATGTTATTTTCGCGTGAGGGATAGAGGGGTAGACCAATAAAGGAGTTTGGGGTCAGAAGAATATTTTGAGGAAAAATTTTCTAGAGCAAGGCGAAAAGCACAGCCTTAGCTAAGGCGAGCATTTTCAACGCAGCTATAGGAGATTTTTACCGAAATATTCTTGACCCCAAGCTGCTTCGTTGGTCGGTGTTTGAGCTCCTGTTGTTTTCGAACACAAACACTTAGCTCCTTAGAGCTAGATGTGTTTTGCGTGAAGAAAACAGAACAGAGCGAGCCCCGAAAGCCCGACCCAACAAAAAAGCCCCGCGTTTTTACGCGGGGCTTTTTTGTTGGGGCACGCCCAAATCAATCAAATTTGTGCACGCCCAAAATATTCTAAAACTTAATCTTATCTCAAGACCAACTTGCGACTCACTTGGTACTCGGCATTTCCGACATTGAGCATATACACTCCACTACTCAAGG
>CAZZIZ010000079.1:12250-14434 GCA_964654535.1 uncultured Chitinophagales bacterium | reverse complement strand
ACTTCTAGCTCTGCGAGCTAAGTGTTTGTGTTCGAAAACAACAGGAGCTCAAACACACCCCTCTATCCCTCACGCGACCACTTCTTGCCGCGTAGCGGTAAAATATTACTAGAAACACCCAACACATAAATTTCGCTCCGTAGGAGTGAAATACTATCACGCGAAAAAAGATGTCACTCCTGCGGAGCTTAGGATCGTTTCGCTTTTTTGCTATTAATATTTCGCCCCGAAGGGGCGAGTCATAAAAAACTCAAAACTAGCGCAAAGGCGGCCCGAGCGGAGATCCGGACGCTTGATGTTCTAACGTTAACACTCCCCCCACCCCTCTCAAGAGGGGAGTAAGTTTGAGAAATTTTGCTCAACAATTTTATCTTTAACACAAACAATGTATCTGTGAAAAAATTATTTGGTCTCTTACTACTGCTCGCTCCGCTCTTGTTCCAAGCTCAAAACTCATATGAAAAGGATTTAGAAGAGCATAGAGCTGAGATTAATCTTGAGTTTGCGGATAGCACTGAAACTATCTTAAAGAAGGCTGACGTAGCAGATTTTGAGGGCCTTGACTTTTTTGATGCTGCTCCGTCCTTCAAGGTAAAGGCCAAATTCAAGCGCATAAAGAAAGGAAAGGTTACGGGCTTTGCTACAAGCACTGAACGCATAGCTAAGTACAAACCATATGGCACGCTCACTTTTTACATTGATGGGAAGAAGTGTAAGCTAACCGTTTACGAGGATGTTACACCTAGCGAGGAATATCCCGATCATTTATTCCTTCCCTTCAAGGATTTAAGCAATGGCGATTCCACTTATGGTGGCGGGCGCTATCTTGATCTCAGCAAAAGCGATATGGACAAGGAAGTAGAACTTGATTTCAATTATTGCTACAACCCTTATTGCGCTTACTCAAATCGATATTCTTGTCCTGTTCCACCGGAACGGAATCATTTGAAGGTGAAAATTGAAGCTGGGGTTAAAGCTTATGCTAAGGGGCATTGAAATTAAAAATCGTCCTGATCTCTGATCAGGATGCTATAAATGGAGGATTTGCAATCCGACCTGACAATACTTTGGATTTACGTATTTCATTTCCAGTAATAGGCTGCCTTCGGCGACTCTAACTATAGATCGATTGCAAATCGATCGTTTAGGCATCCCGATTACAGATTGGGACGATTTAAACGATTCAACTTGAACCTTTCAATTCAACTCTAAAAAATAAATAGTCTCCATATTCAGCTCCCCAATCGGTAAGCCGTTTTCGGCTTGGAAGACCCTTATTTCTTCGAACAAAGAAAGCTCTTCAGACTTCCCAAAGTTTGCGCTGAGCAATTCTAATTCTGTATCGGATGTTTCGCAGGGAGCTTGCGAATAAATAATAAAATTAGCATCACGAAGAAATTGCAGTTCGACTTCTGTTAGCGCCTCCAAGCTAATCGGTTTTTGCACATCAATGATTTCCACTTTGGTAAGACGCTTCGGGTATTTTACCCAGCACTTTACTAAGCAGTCTTCGGGGTTTGCAGACAAACAATTGTCGTCGACTCTTTTTTTCATCCATCCACTTCCTTCTCCAGCAACACTAAGTCGCAAGTTCCCCTTTTCGATTACTTGTGTTCTACCAACAACTTCCGGATACTTACTTTCAGCTGGCTCAATGTCAGCATAAGTTTTA
The DNA here is from genome assembly GCA_964654535.1 of uncultured Chitinophagales bacterium. Taxonomy (GTDB): domain Bacteria; phylum Bacteroidota; class Bacteroidia; order Chitinophagales; family UBA2359; genus CAZZIZ01. Next base: position 12,762 of record CAZZIZ010000079.1, on the reverse strand, counting down.
AGCAATAATGTCTCGACAAAGCAATCACCATATGCATCGAGGTAAAACCCGTCTTTGTTTAGTTCTAGCTCTTCTTGAGCTACGTAGTACTCGTATTCCTGAGCAGAGACAGGATTAGAATAGAAGAAGAAAGTGAGGCAAACAAATAAGCCAGCGAGTCGACACATGCTTTTATTGAGTTTTAGACTTTCACAATATATAGCATTATTTACTATTGAATTAATGCTCCGATAAGAAATAAACCCGCAGCCACGATAGAAGCGGTATGAGGTGCGGCTAGCTTTGTGTGAAGCAAGGAGCAGGGTTGGATGACCGTTTAGGGAATACAGACCTGCGACTATGCTGAACCAAAGATAGACGTGCCGAGTACAAGCGGATAGCGTGTTGCTGCCCTCATAACGACTCAAACAACATCATCCTATTTCCATTATATGCTGCCTTCGGCGACTCTAATTATAGATCGATTGCAAATCGATCGCTTATGCATCCCGATCGCAGATCGGGACGATTGA
>CAZZIZ010000079.1:0-12150 GCA_964654535.1 uncultured Chitinophagales bacterium | reverse complement strand
CTTCTGTAAGTACTTCTCCTTCGAATCTGATAAGATCGATTGAAGTTGTAGTACAATCGTAAAGTGACGCGAAGTTTTGTGGAGGACACTCGGTTTCAATTGGAGCAACAGTAATGTCATAAGACCCATTCGGACAATCAAGCAATATTGTTGCTATTGCAACTCCGCTGCCGTTAGCCGATACCACACTACCATCGACATCATATTGAGCATTATCAGGACCGCTGATAGTGAAGTTCAAAGTAAACTGAGCACCCGGAGCTTGTGCATCAGGTGGTCTTATACCTTCTATGAATACCGAGAATTCTTGGTCTTCTTCGCAAAGAGGACAAGCAGCACACATTGGTCCACCACAGTCAATACCTGTTTCGTCTCCATTCTGAATACCATCATCGCAAGTTGGATCTGGTTCAGTATCCTCATCCTCGAAGGTTACAGTTACAGTAGTACTTCCAGTCTGACCGAATTGATCTTCTACATCGTAGCAGAATGAATCTGGTCCAGGACCTGCACCTGTGAAAGTGTACATTCCATTACCATTATCTACAATAGTTCCAGCAGTCATTCCTGTACCACCATCACAAGCATAAACATCAGTAACAAAGAGGCCGTTACCAGTATCGTCTCCTAGAAGATCTATATCCTCAAAGTCAACAGACGAGCCAGTTATATGCGTTCCTATATCATCAGCAACTAGCTCCACTGGTGGAAGCGCACAACCAACAGAAACATCAACCGCAACATCGCCACAACCTGAAGGAGATGAGAATGTAATTGTCGCATTACCATTAGCCACTATTTCACTGTAAACGTTTCCTGAAATGGTTCCGCCTCCATCTGAGATATAAGTTCCGTCGCCACCATCAAGTACAATGGTTACTAAACCATTTCCTGGGTTAGCCGCACTACATACAATCTCTGGAGTACCTGCAGTAACTGCAGTATTCACGGTTAACATAACTTCTACTGGATCTAAAGGACATTCTTCAACTCCTACGAAGAACGAACCTGAAGCTGTAGCGGTTACTGTTGTCGTAGCAGAGTTTGCTTCTATAATTGCACCATTTTCGTACCAGTTGTAAGTCAAGTTCGGGTCAGCGTTGTCTACTGACAGTACTACATCGTCACCTTCACAAGCAGATACCGCAGCAGCTGTAGCTGGCGCACCAACAACAATCAACTCGGTACTTCCAAGTGAACTGCAGTCTTCTCCACCAATAGTGTAATCTATAATGAAAGAACTTCCTTCCATACTAGCATCAATGTTCAATGTAAATGCACCTGACATTGCTCCTGCCGGACAAGTAGCACAAGAGAATACTCCCGCTCCACTACTACCTACAGCTAACAAACTGGTTAACGGAACCACATCACCAGCACAAACGTATGTAGGTCCAGTAATTAAGTTCGCTGCTGCAGCTCCACCGTTTACAGGGATGAATTGAGTTGCTTCCGCACCATCAACACAAGCCAAGTCGTCGGTCAACTCATCTTGATCAGAGTTGGTTGCGTTAACTGCATCGTATGTTACTTGAACTGGAGACTGAACTGATAAGCCAGCTGGATCAAACTCCCAGTAAGGATCTAATATGTTGTCTGCATTGATAGTCACACCAGGTCCAGACCAGTTTCCAATAGGGAAGCACTGCGAGTACTCGATTAACATCGCGAACTGAACTTCAGCTTGCAATGGAGCAGTATTCAAAGTGTAACAGCTATCAGCTACTACTTCTTGTCTGTCGTTTCCATTGAATAATTGAGCACAAAGGTTACTAACAGAGTATGCCGTTTGCGCACCCTCTACACAACCTCCCACGAAACATCCTTCAGGATGTGGTTGGAACGTAGAGATTCCAAGTGGATCAGGTAAAACGTTACCATCAACAAACGTCAAGTCAACGTTACCAGTACCGAAAGGAATTGGAACGAAATATGGTCCACCAATAGCAGACTGACCGTTGTAACAAGAGTTGGTGTAAGGTGCAACAGAACCATCTGGTAACTCCTCAACACAAGCCTCGTTCGTATTATTCGTAGTACTCGTTGGATCATCTAATGGATCAAAGATGTACTGTGCAACGTTGTTGAAATCGTAAGTACCACAAGCTATTGAATTATCCATTGGATCTACCGCAGCAGAATCCCAGAATATATCATTATCAACGGTGTTGGTATTCTGCGTTTCATAACTAGTAACTGGATATCCTTCGGTACCACAGGCATCATTCACAACAGAGAAAGAGTATATTTCTTGTAAGTACTGTCCAGCTGCACTTTGCGTTTGTACGTCACTTGGACCTACTTGCCAGTTTATGATATGGTTATCTATTATGTAGTTCGCAGGTAATGTAGAAGCCGCAACTGGTTGACCCATTAAAGTCGTTTGAATGTTAGCATTAGAGACATTAGGGTTCGCCTGTAGCTCTGCCAATAAACTATCGAGATTACCGCCACTCAAGTCAAAGACAATATCTGCGGAGCCACATTCTACTTCTTCCTCAGCCAATAAGCAGTTGAAAGATCCAATCGTGTTCGAGAATGTAACTTGAGGTACGTCATTTGTATCAGCTCCACAAGCTGGAACTGCGGCATCACCTCCTTGGAAAACAATTACCCAAACCGTTCCGTCAAAAGCCGGATCAGAAGGATCACAAGTTGAACATCCTGCAACAGCGTTTGCTAGTAACGGATCATCGCACGACCATCTTTGAATAGATCGTAAATCTCCATTGTTATTACAATTTTGAGTTGTATCAATTGGTTCAGAAATATAATTCTCAAATGGACCAGCCAAAGAGAAATCTGCAACATCAGCAACACAAAGTGGAGCAGACTCACCAGAAGCCTGGCAAACACCCCAGCTAAGGAAGTCAACTAGTTCACCAGAGCAAGTATTCACCATACCTACACCACCGATTCCATCATCGCAACCACCTGTGATGTTTGCAATAGGGAACCAACGAGAACCAACGTCACACTTATCACATTGTGTAGCTCTTTCCCATGGGAAATCTAGAGCTGCAACAGGTGCATCTGTGCCGTCATCATATACATTGTTGCCATTTGTATCGAAGAACAATCCTCCACAAGCGTTACCTGTTGGTGTATTATTTAGTAAACCAAAAGGGTCATTTGATCCAAAGCCAGCATAGTAAGGAACCGTTCCACCATTGAAATTATCCTGATTGTTTTGGAAGGTTCCAGAAGAACCATAGAATGGAACTGTTAACAAGTCAAAATTGCCCGGATTGGTACTAGCGTCGTCATTATCAACGATACCATATAGTTGTAAGTAATGACCTGATGCATAATCCGTCTGATGCGGTAATCCATCTGCACCGATATAAACGACATCAGTTCCGAGCGCATTTACAGAAGCAGCACACGATCCTGCAGTGTTTCCGCCGACGTCTGAATCTTTGTAGAAAACGAGTGCATAGCAACTAAGTTCGGTGCCAAGTGGTGCCGAAATCTCAATTCCCTCACAGAAATTCATTTGCTCATAAGAATCATCTGACATATCGAAAGCAGTTCCATTGTCGTCAACAAAGTTGTAAACGATACAGTGATTATCTATAATTCCAGTACCTGAACCTCCACTAACTACATCTTGGAAAGCATAGTTGATTTCAGATATCATAGGAGCTGGTACGTTGTCCTCTACTAAGAAAGTAGCTTGGAAAATTGTAGAACCAGAAACTCTGTGCGGAGGTATGAACTGAATAGAATCCATATAAAGAGTATTCAGCTTAATTGGTCCCTGTCCTTCACATACAAATCTCGGAGCTTCCCAGAACTCATCGTAATCCATAAGTATGTATAGGCAAGCGCTAGACTCCTCTCCAGCGGCACCACCTCCGCCGCCAGCAGGCGCGCAAGGATTAGCTCCACCACCACCTCCGGCAGCACCAGAAGCATAGTTTACACATAAAGGATACACTTGATTCTTTCTAAGATCGAAAGCCACTCCATTCGGATCGTCACTATCTAAGTCACCATTTCCGCCAGTGTAAACATCGTTTTCAGTAACAACTTTACCGCCTACGAATAATGACTCACAAAGGTTACATAAGTCGAATATGTTACCATTTGGAGCAATAAAGTCGAAATAGAATTCTTCTGCTGAACTTCCAACAGCGTTTCCTGAGCCAGAGAATCCACCGAAGCCTGAGTTTCCTAACTGAGCCCAGTTAAGGTGACCAGGAGAACTATACTCTAAAGAGTAGTATTCAACTGGAGTACCATTCATATTGACGTGATCCAAATCAGAAACCGTTCCAGCAACAAAGCCTGGGAATGGTAATTGATTAGAGTTCAACTGTGGGCTTGGAGAGATTTGATAGTTTATTTCTCTGTCCGTTAAGTCTGGAATATGCCAGCAATCGTTCGTGAACTGAAGCGATCTACTACCATAATCCAATCCACCTGAGAACAAGTCGATATCGCCAAAGTCGACATCGTGTTCATGGGTGTCATATACATTTATGTCTGTACTCACGAGACCTCTTGCCGGACCGTTGCAGGCCGAGAAGATACCCTTATTAGTATGTAGTCCAGCGTGATCATCGGCGTTACCGTCCAATGTATCTGGGTTCCATGGATCATCACCGTCGGGATCATCTATGTTATAAGAACCACCTACGTTTACATTACAAGCTGCGAAATAAGGATTGATAGGATCGCCCATATCTGAGCCTTCGCCATCTTCACCTTCGTCCGTTTCTATTGGTCCGTCACCGTTTAAGCTACCACCATTTGCAATAGGGTTGTTCGGATCGTGTGCAGAGTATCCATTTGGATCAACTCCGTTTAAGTTTCCTGTATCGTCGTAGTAGTCAGTAATGTCATAAGCATCGTAACCAGTACCATAACCTAAGAACTGTACTACTTCAAAGTTTCCTTGGCTACAAAGGCTGAACTCATCTGGGTTGAACCAGTCATCACCGTCACCCCAAGCTGCGTCATTTAAGTCGCCAGCTCCAAGTGGAGAGTTTGCCAATGCATTATTGTAGAAATCTCCAACGTGAACCAAAGCAACTCCCGCAGGACCTGCTAAGATATCTCCACTGTGGAAGTTACCACCAGCACAAGCTGAAGCGCCGTTGTTTACGTGACGACCAGAACCAAGACCGATTCCAATTGCACCGTAGTTAACACCAGAAGCAGCAGTGTACTCATTGTCAATAGTCATCATTGCTTGAGTCGGAGCACCTAGCTCGTTATCAGTAGCACCATTTTGAATTTGACCGTTGTCTAAGAAGATAAGTGGGAATACATTTTCATCCCAGTACTCAGCATCGTCGCCACAGTACTCGCAATCAATAGCATCATCCAAGTGTCCTGGGAATCCTGCTAATGCAATGTTTCTGTAAGAACGTATGATATCCGGAGGAGTACACCATTGGTTGAAGTTATCATCCCAAACTCTAGGCGTACAGCAAATGTTCGGAACAGTCGCACCTAAATGTGTATTGTCCAAATCTTGATCAATTGCAGTTTGCGGGCAAACTGGAAGTGGATCATTTGGATCGTTGTCAATGATGAAACCGTCTTCACAGAAGCTGGCAACATTGGTATTGACTTCATTTGTATCTACATAGTCAGTGTACCAACCAATACCTAAAGCAGGTGCTAGTACAGCGTATACAGAACCGTTTCCTTCACCAATGTTATCGATTGCACCTTCAGATGCATCGTATAAAACAAGTACGTACTCACTAAGATTAGTACCAGCTTGACCGGCAATCTCAATGAAATCCGCAGGGTTGTTCCAAATATTGGTACCCTCGATATCGTTGTTTTCGAAATCGCGAATTCTAGTTTCACGATCACTTACGTGAGAGTACTCAATTTCATTAATGAAAGGTGGAATATCAATTGCTTCCCAAGTACCACCGCCTGAAGCAGTAGTTCCAGATGGAACCAAGAACTGCGTCAAATCAATGCCACAGTCGGATTGACAAACTATGTTGTCTTGCAACAAGTCGCCGACTCCACCGCCACCACCAGTGTTTGGATCTGGAACAACGATTGCAGCAGAACAAAACTCAGCGCACAAATCATCATTGGTTCTGTGCATTAAAGTATAAGTTCCAGGAGCTGTCGGTACTACAAAGCTTAAATCACCAGCCGCATCTGGGCCAGTAACTACTGCAGGAGCACCGTCAATGGTCCAAACATTTTGATCAGGTGGAAGTGAAGACCAATCCTCGTTAGGAGTAATGGTAATCGTCGAACCTGGGCAATAAGGTTCAGCTTCTAAAATCGTGAAACAAGGATCGAAAGATGCTTGCACATCAACCGAAGTTGTTACGAAGAATGATGACGAACAAGACGGATCGGTAGCTGGTACCGAATACGAAATGGTGTACAAACCAAGCTGACCATTTTGAGCGTCTTGTGGGCAAAATTCAATTACGCCATTACCTTGATCGGTAATAACGCCTCCTGTTGCAGGATCAAATGTGGAACCTTCATAATCGAAGATGTAGATTCCTGTTCCAAAGGTTGGGGAAACTGTGATATCGAAACATTCATTCGAAGCACACGTGGCACCTGAAAACGAAAAGCTCGCGTTACAATCTTGTGCAGTAAGCTGACCTGAAAAGGACGCGCAAAGCAAAGCAAGTAACACTGTTTTCATTTCGATTCTCCTCAAACCATAACCACTTCGCAGTTCATCTATTCTGCACAAGAGGTAATTTTCGAGTTTCTTTTTCATTACAGTAGTTTATTATTCTAGTCTATTTATTTCCTATCCGTTGAATTGTAAAGTCGTTCGTAGGGTAAGCCTACGTAATACACGCTCGTTGTCATTCAATCAAATGACAAAAAAGCGACGCATCTTTCAAACACGCCTCAAAAGTTCCTTGCGGAATTTCTCTTGAGTATAAAAATCGAGAATCTTGTGTAGAGAGTTCTCGGAAAACAACCAAACAATATGACTTCTAATATAGTAACTAATAGCAGTAAAATTCAATCGTAAGACGATAAAAAATCTGTAGAATTTCTTATTTCAAAGAAATTCAGTTTTAGCACTTAGCAAATGTCTTTTGCGTTTCAAAATCAAGGACGCAAAAAGAAAAAATTCCCTTGCAATAAGCTCTATATCAGTACATTATAAATCAACCACGCAATAGAAAATCTAAAGAAAGATTTCTATTTCGCTACTAAAAATTAACTCAAAATTGAGCATAAAAACTGGAAAAAATCTGTGTTGTTTTCTTGCAAAAAACTCCCGAAAATTTCGCGCAAAAACGACGCTATACTCGGCAATAAAAAAAGAACTTATTAGCCCTATTTTCGTTCCCATAAACGAGATTAAACTTTTCCTGATTATTTTCGCCGTTCATTCTCAAGTCCTCTAAAACTGCAGATTTTTTATGTTAAACGTGATTCTATTTGGTCCTCCGGGAAGTGGAAAAGGAACTCAGGCTGGTCGAATTAAGGAAAATTATAATCTCCTGCATTTATCTACCGGCGATATTTTGCGAGGAGAAATCAAAAGTGAGACTGATTTAGGTAAAAAAGCAAAAACATTTATGGACCAAGGAGAGTTGGTTCCCGATAATGTTGTAATCGGTATGATCGCAAACAAACTCGATGCAACCTCTGGTAAGGTTTCGGGTTACATTTTTGATGGTTTTCCGAGAACAACCACTCAAGCCGAAGCACTTGATGAAATGCTAAATAAAAGAAGCATGTCTATTGCATTGGTTCTAGCCTTAAATGTTGATGAGGAAGAACTTACTAAGAGAATTTTGAAAAGAGGTGGAACTTCAGGAAGAGCCGATGATCAAAATGTAGAAACAATTCGCAATCGCGTACGTGTTTATGAAAATCAAACTGCTCCTTTAGCAATCTTCTATAAATCGCAACAAAAGCTACACCTAATCAATGGTATTGGTAATATGGAGGAAATCACAGATGCACTTTGCAAAAAGATAGATGATTTTCGTTTCCATCAACAGGAAGAGGAAGAAGAGGAGTAGTAGATTAAGCTCCACTTTATGTCCGGCCAAAACTTTGTTGACTATGTAAAGATCCACTGTGCTTCTGGAGACGGTGGAAGTGGATCCGCTCATTTTCGCAGAGAGAAATACATACCGAAAGGCGGGCCCGATGGCGGCGACGGTGGCAGAGGTGGTCACATCATCATAAGAGGAAATGAAAACTTATGGACTTTACTCCACCTCAAGTACAAGAAACATTTTAAAGCAGCTCATGGTGGTAACGGCGGTGGCAACAGAATGCATGGCGCCGACGGCGATGATGTTTATATCGATGTTCCTTTAGGAACTGTCCTTCGCGATAGTGAAAACCAAGAGATCTTAACCGAGATAAAAGACCACAACGAAGAATTCGTATTGCAAAAAGGTGGTCGCGGTGGAAAGGGCAATGACCATTTCAAATCTTCGACCAACCAGACTCCGCGTTATGCTCAAGAAGGAAAACCGGGATCAGAAGCCTGGAGAATTCTGGAGTTAAAACTCTTAGCCGATGTTGGCTTAGTGGGTTTTCCAAATGCAGGTAAGTCTACCCTGCTTTCCGTGGTGTCCGCAGCGAAACCTAAAATAGCGGACTATGCCTTTACCACTCTTAAGCCAAACCTTGGTGTCGTTTCTTATAGAGACGATCGTTCTTTTGTTATGGCAGATATACCTGGAATAATTGAAGGTGCTCATACCGGCAAAGGTTTGGGAACAAGATTCCTCAGACACATAGAACGAAACTCAGTTTTGCTATTCGTTATTGCTATCGATAGCGACGACATTATGCAAGAATATAAAACGCTGCTCAATGAACTGGCTCAATACAATCCGGAATTGACGCACAAAGATCGAGTGTTGGCTATTAGCAAAAGCGATCTAGCCGATAAAGAAATAATTGATGAAATTATTCCTCAGCTTCCTCCGGTTCCTTTTGTTTTTATCTCAGCGGTCACCCAAACTGGTTTAGCTGAATTGAAAGACAAGGTCTGGAAGGCAATTGTTTCTTAAGTCACCACCAAAACATATGCCTCAAATACAAAAAACCGATTGGCTCCTTTTGCTATTCGTATCTATTATTTGGGGCAGTTCTTTCATTCTGATTAAAAAAGGTCTGGTTGTTTTTGGACCCTTGGAAGTCGCGGCGGCCAGAATTGCTTGGGCTTTTATAGCACTAATTCCATTTGCAAAAGGAAGTCTAAAAATAATTAGCAAAGCCGATTGGAAATTCGTTTTAGTCGTCGGCTTAATTGGTTCAGCCATACCTGCAGTATTGTTTTCCGTTGCTCAATTAAAAATTGATAGCGGGATTTCTGGTTGCCTTAATGCCTTGGTACCCATCTTTACTTTTATCTGGGGCATTTTACTTTTTGGCAATTCATTCTTTCTAAAAAAATCCTTGGGCCTGCTTATTGGTTTGATAGGCGCTGCAGTTTTGATACTTTTTTCTAATCCCAGCAGGTTAGGCTTAAATAACATTTCTTATGCCTTACTGATTTTACTGGCTGGCAATTGCTACGCGATTAGCATAAATACGGTGAAGCGTTATTGCAGTCATATAAATCCCAGGGCTCTAAGTTTCGCGAGCTATCTATTGATTTCTCCTTTGGCATTCGCAATTTTGTTCTACTCGGGTACGTTTTCCAAACTTGTAAATGTCGAAGGCGCTTGGTTGTCTTTTGGTGCGCTTACCTTACTAGGTGTTTTGGGTACAGGTTATGCGAGCATTATTTTTTTCGGTATCGCCCAAAGAACAAATGCTTTGTTCGCTTCGACTACGACATACATAATTCCGATCGTTGCATTGGTGTGGGCATTTTTAGATGGCGAGTTTTTGTCGCTGTGGCATTTTGTTGGTTTGGGATTAATTGTTTCCGGGGTTTACTTAATCAGCTCCAAAGTTCCCTCAGAAAAACCGCGTGAGGGATAGTAAGGATGTGACCGCAGGGCGCAGTCGCTTTTGTTGAGGTAGCAAATACTTACCGCTTGCGGTAGAAGAATTTGCTTTGCCGAAACAAGAAAGCGACCGGAGCGAACGCGGAGTCCTGGATAGCCCGACCCCGAACTTGTGCGACCATAGCAAAATCGCTTTCCGCAGGAAGAAGCGATTTACGAGTTTCGCACAGATGTGAGTGGGTCACGCCCAAATTAATTACTTAGAAATTTTACAATCAAAGTTTACAGTCTTGAACACTCACCTAGTCCTCTCAAAGTGGAACCTCTGCGATTGTCGACGACAATCGCAATTTTATAAATCTTAAAATAATGCGGAGGTCTCGTCGAATTTAATTAAGTCAAAGAAGTTGTTGCCAATCTGAAATAAATTTTTGTTGGCGTGTCCCTCATTGGTGCTTCTTCCGATAAATCGGAAAGCACAAATTTCGGGTCGCTGTGTCGGAAGCTCGCTAGGCGCTCGGTCCCTCTCTTGTTTCGGCAAAGCAAATTCTTCTACCGCAAAGGCGGTAAGAATTTACTGCCGAAACAAAAGTGACTGTTCTTGCAGAACCCTTCCTCCAGCGCTCACGCAATAAAAAAAGGGGGAACACAAATAAATGTGTCCCCCCTTTGTTTGAAAACTAATTACAATATTATGGACCGGTAACGGTTCCTGGATTCGTCACGTTACACGCAGTACAATCTTCTGGCGCATTGAATGAAACTTGCATCGCACTTGTGGTGCAAATTCCGTTTGAATCAACTACCGTCGCATCGATCGTGTGTGCAAGATTATCTGCAGACAAACCGTTGACGACAACTACCGTAGAAGTAAGAACTCCATTGGTAACGGAAACACTTTGTGAAGATGTACCGTCTATACTCACATCAATTGTTTGACCAGAGCTTAAGTTGTAAGCAACAGTAATAGATGCGGTGTAAAGTCCTGCTCCAGAAGTGCCATCACATTCTGAAACATCTACACAAGCAATAACTAATTCGCAGAAGTCAACTATACCAGGACAAGTATCGGTACAAGCAACATCGGCTGCTGCTAAAGTTTCTGAATAAGCAGTGGCGCAAGCAGCAACTGTTGCAGCTGGCTGACTCAGTACAAATTCGAATGAACCATCTACTGGATCGTTGGCCGTATCCAAATCTGTTGCGCAACCATCGACCGTAGGAACAATTGCGTTCGGTCCAGAAATATCTGGCAAACAAGTTACTCCTGATAAATCTAAGGTTGGGCTAGAACCGCATGCTCCGTCAACAGCAACCGCACCTGCATAATCTGCCGGATCTGGGAATACTGTTAATGTATGCGTTGCACCAACCGTGTTCATTGAACAGTCATTTGTGCAAGTAATATTCGGCGTGTAAACCACGACTATCGGTGCACAACCCGAAACAACTGGAATAGTTGGATCCGGACTCCAAACTATAGTACCCAAAGTTGGGTCATCTACAATTTGTGCATCGCTCGGTAAATTCGGAGTTGATGTTCCACAAGCATCTTCAACAGAAGCTGCGACTGGAACTAATGGAGTTGGGCAAGGACAAGTTCCCGTACAATCGGAAGTAATTAATCCTGAGAAGAACTGCTCACAACTTGTTCCATCGAAGAATGTGAATTCATAGAATGAACTTTCACTACTTGAAGTCTCCGGACAAATTGGTGCAGCTGCTCCTACTCCAGAGTCTGTTGCACATTCGGTTCCGTCTGCTGCTGCAATAGAAACAGAAGGTGCTGAGCAATCGGTAGTATTTGTAACTGTCGCGGTGAAGTCTGCAGGATAGATATTGAAGTTGTGCGTTAACAAAACCACTTGAGTATCGGCAACACCATCAGCATCGCTGTCACATGAAACAACATAAAAAGTTGATCCACTGGAAGAAGCACAACCTTGATTACTTACAGGACCTAATGGAATTGTTCCTGCTGCATCTGCAAACCATCCTGAACTAATTCCTGTTCCTAGTGGATCATCAACAACAACTGCAAACGTAGTTGGCGTGTCACCATCACATAAGTCTTCTGGACAATCGACAGTACTCGTCGTTGGACAAGAAGCACAGTCTTGAATTGTTACGGAAGCTGTAAAGGTTTGATCACACATTCCTGGGTGAGCTGGCTCCGTTCCATCCGGAGAAGAGCCGCCATTACCATCATCGGTACTCGTAAATGTTGCTACAATTGTTAATGTTTGTCCAATTGCAAAAGCACTTG
>CAZZIZ010000078.1:0-14619 GCA_964654535.1 uncultured Chitinophagales bacterium | reverse complement strand
TCTCGGCTTCGCTCGAAATGACATGTGTTTTTTGAGGGCGTTGAGGACGATGAGGACGATGAGGTCGAGTACACAGATTTCTCGGCTTCGCTCGAAATGACATGTGGGTTTTTGGTGTTTGTTTACGCTGTTGGCGTTGCACTAAGAGCACAGCAATGAGGGCGAGCACACAGATTTCTCGGCTTCGCTCGAAATGACAGGTGGGGTGAGTCGTTCTTAACTCAACAACTCATAAACCCCTGCAATACCCTGACCACCACCAACACAAGCAGTAACCATTCCGTATTTCTGTTTTCTACGACGCATCTCGTTAAACAACTGAATACTCAACTTCGCACCAGTACAACCGAGTGGATGACCTAAAGCAATCGCACCTCCGTTTGGATTAACAATCTCAGGATCAAGACCAGCCGTCTTAATAACCGCCAAAGCCTGCGCAGCAAAAGCTTCGTTTAATTCTATTTGCTCGATGTCTTTCAGTTCAAGGCCGGCCACTTTCAAGGCTTTAGGAATAGCCTCACAAGGCCCGATACCCATATACAAAGGATCAACGCCCGCAGCGCTGCAAGAAAGCAAGCGCGCCACTGGCTCAAGATTTAGTTGCTTCACCATTTCCTCACTAACCACTAAAGTAAAAGCAGCACCGTCAGAAGTCTGAGAAGAGTTTCCTGCCGTAACTACACCGCCTTGCTTAAAGGCAGCGCGCAGTCGACCAAGACCTTCCATAGAAGTTCCGCGACGTAAACCTTCATCAGTGTCTACTACGTGCGAAGACTCAACGCGTTTGCCGTCTTTGACATAAACATCTTCAACCGTAATCGGAACAATCTCATCTTTGAACTTGCCACCGTCTATCGCCGCTTCTGCTTTCGCGTGCGACTTCACCGAAAACTCATCAGACTCTTCACGGGTAACTTTGTATTTCGCAGCCACTGCTTCCGCAGTGTGCCCCATACTAACGTGATAGTTTATGTTGTCTATGTTTGCTTTGTAGCTCGGCGAAAGTTTGTAACCCGTCATAGGAATTAAACTCATACTTTCCGTACCGCCAGCCACATAAATATGCCCAAAACCAGCTGCAATTTTAGCCGAAGCTAAACCGATTGCTTCCAATCCAGAAGCACAATATCTGTTGATGGTAATGCCTGGAACCTCTTTGCCCAAAGCACGCGCCGCTATTAAGCGACCGACCTGTAAGCCTTGCTCACCCTCAGGATTGGCGCAGCCTACAATAACATCATCGACTATTTTAGGATCGACATTTGGATTTTGGGCCATCAAGTGTTTGATAACGTCAACGGCCAAATCATCTGAGCGGTAATTTTTAAATCCACCTTTTTTCGCTTTGCCAACGGCTGAGCGGAAACCGCTTATTACGTATGCTTTCATCTTAATTTCTTAATGGTTTGTTATGCACCAATATGTGCTGGATTCTGTCTATTGTTTTTTGATTTCCTAATAGACTAAGGAAAGCCTCGCGTTCGAGGTCGAGTAAATACTGCTCACTTACTTTTTGCGGCATTGTTAAATCGCCACCGGCAACTATCCAAGCCACTTTGCGGGCAACTTCTACGTCGTAGTCAGACATATACTCTCCTAAACGAAACTCGTTTATGGCAGAGTATAAAGTAGAGAGGCCACCGCGACCCAATACTGTAATATCATCGCGCATTACTGGCGGAACAAAGCGTTCTGCCATTTCTAAAACTTTTGCTTTGGCTACACCAATATTTTTTGGCGTGGCTACTTCAACGAAGTCTTTGGTGTTCATCAGATAGTTATGATCATATGCTTCATGAGCAGAAGTCGCAACCGTAGCGGTCGCGATAGGTTTGAAGTGTTCGATAAGCGTTGGCATTTGTACATCGCCTTCAAAGAAAGCATCCGAAGCTCTTAGCGCCATTTCCTTGGTACCACCACCTCCAGGAACCAAGCCTACACCTACTTCTACTAAGCCTATGTACGACTCAGCGGCATAAACGCCAGCATTGCAGTGCATAGCTATTTCGCATCCACCACCGAAAACGTAACCTTGAGTAGCTACGACTACGGGTACTTTGGAAGTACGAATGAAACTTGTGAGCTGTTGGAAGTCGTTGACCATTACGTCGAGTTTGTCAAACTCTTTCTGCGCGGCGAACATTCCGACGGCCATTAAGTTTGCTCCTACAGTAAAGTTGGTCGCATTGTTTCCAATAACCACTCCTTTCCATCCATCGCGTTCTGCTATCTGAATGGCTTCGTGAATTCCTTTCCCTATTCCTTCGCCAATGGCGTTGCTCTTCGAAGTAAACTCAACGCACATAACGCCATCTCCTAAATCGTGAACAACACACTCGCTGTTTTTAAGAATCGGTTCTTTGTCGCGTAAAGCATCGAGAATAATAAACTCGGCAGCACTCGGAAGTGCTTTATAAGATGAGCTCGCAAGGTCAAAATATTTCTTTTTACCGTCTTCTAACTTGTAGAAAGAAGTAAAGCCCTTTGACGGTAATTCTTTAATCCAAGCGGGAATACTTTCGCCACATTCCTCGGCGATTTTAATTCCCTTTTCTAAACCGACTAGATCCCAATATTCGAATGGGCCGTAGCCCCACATGTAACCCGCGCGCATCGCATCATCGACACTATAAAACTCGTCGGATATTTCTGGGATTCTATTTGCCGTATAAGCAAAAAGTGAAGCGAAATATTCTTTTAGGAATTTGTTTTCGCGCTCGTCTCCATCTACCAAATGTTGCAAACGCTGTGATAAATCTTCTATCTTTCTAGCGCTGCCAACCGCAGCCAGCCTAGGTTTGATGGCTTTTTCGTACTCCAGCGTTTTCAGGTTGAGGGCCAAGTAAACTGTTTTGCCCTTTTCATCTTTCTCTTTCGTCCGTTCGTAAAAACCTTTTTTGGTTTTATTGCCAAGAAACTTGTTTTCCAACAAGAAAGACATGTATTTCGGCGTCGGTTCGCCTTTAATTTTGTCGACGTACTCGTCGCCCTTAACGTTTTGCAAAACGAAGTTGGTTACTTTATCACCAGTATCTAAACCGACTAAATCTTGTAGCTTGAAATGTGCCGTTTTGGGACGTCCAATCAGTGGTCCGGCAATAGCATCTACTTCTTCGATTTTCATGTCGTACTTATCAGTGAGCTGCATCATTTTAACGCCGGACATTACACCTATACGGTTGGCAATAAATGCCGGGGTGTCCTTACAAAGAACAGTTTGCTTACCGATGTAGTTATCACCGTAATCCATAAAGAAGTCAATGACTTTTGGATCGCTTTCGCTGTGCGGAATAATTTCCAACAAAGGCATGTAACGCGGTGGATTAAAAAAGTGCGTGCCGCAAAAGTGTTTTTTGAATTCGTCGGAGCGACCTTCGACCAACATTTTAATTGGAATACTTGAGGTGTTGGATGTAACCAGTGAACCTTTTTTGCGCAACTTCTCAACTTTCTCAAACATTTGTTGTTTGATGTCGAGCCGCTCGATAATGACTTCGATGATCCAATCGGCGTCGGCAATTTTGTCGAGGTCGTCGTCGAAGTTTCCGGTTTTAATGCGCGAAGCGAAACCCTTAGCATAAAGGGCAGCTGGTTTTGATTTCAAGGCAGCTTTCAATGCTCCATTGACTATGCTGTTTCGAACGATTGGATTTTTCTTGTCTTCGTCCTTAATATCGAATGGAACGATATCCAGCAATAAGACATCTAATCCAATATTTGCCAGATGACAGGCTATCCCTGATCCCATTACTCCGGAACCCAGAACAGCGACTTTTTGTATACGGTAACTCATAATTTGTGAAAATTCGCTCAAACTTAGGGATTAAGCTTAAGAATTTGAACTATACCTGCCTTCAAAGCTATTTTGCTTCTTGAATATGCTTCTCGCGAGCATTTGCAGCCCCGATAGTAGCGGTATGAGGTGCGGCTGCGCTTTTCCTGAAGCAAGGAGTGGGGGTGGATGACCGGCTAGGGAATACACACCCGCGACTATGCTGAACAAAGCGCAGACGTGCCGAGTACAAGCGGATAGCGGGAATTGCTGCCCAAAACAGGTTTTAAATGACCGTCAAAAGTTGTCAAGAATTGGATTGGAACGAAAGGCCTTGGATGTTGGACTTAATAGCGGTGGAATAGGCCGAAAGTCGCGTGAATAATGGACTTTTCTTTAGAGGAAAATTAGGAGTTATCCACATTTGAAAATTCCCTAAGTACAAATGCAGACACATGTTTTTATTAGGCCTGAGGAATTGCCAATTTATTGACTTTTGGAACTACTATTGCCTGTAATTATTGAGTCCAGAAACTAGGTGAATTCCGTGTTTATTCAGTTAGAATTCAGGACTTTATAAGGTTCTAATTGGTACTCACTATTAGCTTGGTTTATTTTTACGGCGCTTAATGCCGTAGGCTCTATTTTAAATGGTTCGTTTTATGAAAAAAATTATTCTCATTGGGTTGATATTCTTTACGATATGCCCATCTATCATTGCGCAAACTTCTGCTAATGATTGGATTGAATATGATCAAACTTATTATCGCTTTTACACTGATGAGGTAGGACTCCATCGTGTTGGTTATAATGCTTTGGTTGGAGCGGGTTTGACAAATCCTGTTGGTTCACAGCTTCAGGTGTTTGCACGAGGAGAGGAAGTTCCTATCCATGTTACTACAAACGGTACGTTTGGCCCTGGAGATTATATCGAATTTTACGGTGAAAAGAACGACGGGTATTTCGATACACAACTGTACGAATCTCCGGATCACCAGAGTCATGCATTCGAAAGTTTGTTTACCGATGAAGGAGCCTATTTTGTTTCGGTAAATCCCGGTGGAAATAACTTGCGTTTGAACCAGCAAGTAAATAACACTAATGGCGTTCCTCCTGCCGAGCAATTTTTTATTCATGAGTCAACCAACATTGCATTCAATGTTCACCATAGAGGAAAACCAAAAACTGAAGTTGGAGGTGCAAAATCTTGGTTTGCGGATTTTGAATTAGGAGAAGGTTATACCGCTCCGCAGGTTACTCAGTTCAATCCGATAACCAAGACTGGTGGGCCAAAGTTCATGCGTACATCTACTAAGAACCAATTTGCTGGTTCTGGATTGGATGCTGAAGTTGAGTTGTCTATCGTAGGTCTGGATGGTGCAGTAGGTGCTTATTTAGATCAGCATTGTAAAGTTTACGTAAACGATTTTGCAAATCAAAACCCGACGGCAACGACTGCTTATGTAGACGATCAGTTTACAGAGTATGAAATTCGTGATTACATTTTTGACGTACCAATGAACACACTCGGTGCCGTTGCCACCGATATAACAATGGAGGCGATTAATGGTATAGATGGTGTATATCCTTATGAAAGCAAGTTTGCTGCTACTTACGCAACTATACGCTACCCGCATACCTGGGACTTAGAGAATAAAAGAAACTTCACCTTTAATGTGGATGTAAATACGAGCAAGTATATCGAGATTACAAACTTTAATGGTGGTAACTCAGCGGTAATCATTGACCTGACTGCTGGACATCGTTGGGAAGTGCAAAACAGTGGTAATAACCTTTACAAGGTGCATATCCCTTACGATCCTGCACACCCAGGAAAACGTGAGTTCTATATTTCATCTACAACGAGCTCTCAAGTGACTCAGCCGACTGCTTCGGATTTCAAGGTGAGAAACTTTACTGATTATTCGCTACCTGCTAATCAGGGAAATTATATTATGGTTTATCACGATCAATTGACCACCGGACCGGTTGATCAAGTAGAGGAATACAGAAAGTATCGTCAGCAAGGAGAGTTTACTTCTAGTGGAAACTCATCGCCGACTGGAACTTACAATGTGGTGAAGGTGAACATCGACGAGTTGTACGATCAGTTCGCACACGGTATTCAAAAGCACCCGCTATCGATTAAAAACTTTGTCAACTTCGTAAAAAGTGGACCTCAAGGATGGCCTACCAATCCCCAACATTTACTGTTGCTTGGAAAAGGTATTGGCTATAATGATTTTAGATCTGATCAAACGAATTTCGACGGTTGCTTAATTCCAACTTATGGTCATCAGCCTTCGGATGTTGAGTTGACGACACCAAATATTGTAGATTATCGTCCACAGATAGGTACTGGTAGAATTCCTGCCCGTACATCTGAGCACGTACGTATCTACTTGAAAAAATTAATAGAGTATGAACAAGTATTCTTAGATGCACAATTCAATTGTACAATTGAAGCGCGTCAAAAAATGAAAGATGTACTGCTCGTGACCAAAGGTTGGGGGCAAGGAGAAACGGATCAATTTTACCAATTTACTGCTGGTTACAAACAGCAGGTTCAAGTGAATAACACTGGTTGGAATGTAGTAGATGACATTTTAGAAATTTCAGATCACTCTCCGGGTTCTGTTAATCCGGCTTACAGCCAGAGTATCAATGATGGTGTAGCGATGATCTTGTACAACGGTCACTCCCACGGTCAATACTGGGAATTCAATGGCCACTTTGATGAAGGGCCGACGACATTAGCACCTTCTAATTTTAGTAATCAAGGTTGCTATCCTTTCGTTTTGTCAAACTCTTGCTTCGTTGGTCAAATTCACAGACCTGGAAACCAATCTCAAGCGGAAGACTATACCCTATATGAAGATGGAGGAAGTATTGGTTTCTTAGCAACACTTGCCTTGGCGTATCCTGCCTTCTTAGATATTTTCTCAAGCCAATTCGTACAGAACGTCACCAGCGACAATTATGGTGAGACTATAGGTCAGATTATTAGACAAACGATCAATGACGTTTACGTTCCGAATAATACAGGAGTAAAAGTGACTTGTTTAGAGTTTACATTCTCTGGTGACCCGGCTATACAGGTTTATAATTTTGATAAACCTGAGTACATTCTTGATGAAGTAACGCACACTGGAACTAATGGTGGTATGGCGACTTTGAAGCTTGATGTATTCAATATGGGTAGAGGAATTCCTGGTCAGCAATTGCCAATTCAGATTACCAGTACTTCTCCATCAGGAACTGTAGTTACACACCCTATTCAAAATCAATTCGCACCTGCTTATTTTAATTCTTACTTCATAGAAGTGCCTATTGGTAATGAGGCGGGGTCATTTGATTTTGACGTAATGCTTGATCCGAATTCGAACATCGATGAGGATTGTGATAATCTTAATAACAACTTTTTCTCAAGCAGTGGAAACAGTCAAGGTAACTGCCCAGGAAATGCTCCTTTGCCATTTACTGCGTCATCGCTTGTAGGAGGAAATGACTTTTGTGTTGGAGATTTTGTCTTCTACAGCATAGAAGGAAATCTAAATGGACAAGCTGATTATACTTGGACCTTCGGAGCAGGTGCTTCTCCTTCAACGGCAACAGGAGCCGGACCACACTTGGTTTCATACTCTACTGGGGGTAGCAAGTTGGCTTCTTTAAATGTAGATTACAACGATGGTTGTGGACCCGTATCTAGCCCAGCGGTTACGACTCAAATTAATACAGGCTTGAATATTCCAACTGGAATCAGCTGTAGCGATCAAGGAAATATGACTAACGTTTCTTGGTTGGGTGTTGCAGGAGCGAGTTCTTATGAAGTATTTGTAAATGGAGTCTCACAAGGGTCTACTTCTTCGACTAGTTTTCAAGTTGCAAGTGGCTCGAACTTAACCATAGGTATTGTCGCTTCAGGTGCTAATGGCAATTGTAATAGTCCGAGCGCATCTTACACTTGCGCAGATTGCGTTCCAGCTACAGTACAATTTCAAGGAGTTGCCAATAACCAGTCGGTTTGTAATAGTGTAGAAACCTTAAACTTGGCAGCAACGCCTGCAGGTGGTACATTTAGTGGTAATGGTGTAAATGGAAATACTTTTTCACCATCTTCACTTAGTCCTGGTTCTTACGAAATAAGTTACCAGCACGATGGGCAAGGATGTCCTACTTCAAGTTCGATTAACATATTGGTTACTGCTTCTCCTAATGCAGTATCGGATATTTCTTGTTCTGCACTTGGAACGACGGGTAACGTAGTTTTCAATTGGTCAGCAGTGCCGGGCGCTGGAGCATATGAAATTATTTATAACGGACAAGTGCAGCCCTCTTCAACTGGAACATCATTTACAACTCCAATAACAGGAAATAATACAATTGAAGTTTCGGTTTTGAGTTTTGATCAATCTTGTTCAAGTGCGGTTGCTTCTTACGTATGTGAGGAGTGCATTGCAGCCAATGTTGCAATTCAAGGTATCACTGAAAATCAAGCATTCTGTGTTACAAGTAGTCCTCAAACTTTATCAGCTACTCCCGCAGGTGGTACTTGGTCGGGTAGTGGAATTACCGACGGCATATTCTATCCTTCTACAGTTAGCAATGGATCGTATACACTTAGCTATACTGTTGGCGCTGGTTCGGCATGTGCGTCTTCGCAATCAGTTACGGTTGAAGTAACGGAGGCAGTAGTTCCTGTTATATCTGGAGCCTTTACTGTTTGTCCTGATTCTGGTCCACAGACTTATAGTACTACGGCTGGAGTTGGGGCTATAGGTGTTTCTTATAACTGGACGGTTAGTGGAAACGGAACCATCGTTTCTGGAGCTGGTACAAATGAGATTACCGTAGACTGGGGAAGTTCAACCAACGGTACGGTAAGTTTAAGTACTCAAGACAACGGTGGGTGTAGTGCAAGTTCGACACAATCAATTTTTGCGGATACAGACAATGTTCCTCAGGCAGCATTTTCTGTAAATGCCAGCTCACTTTGTGTGGGCAATAACTTTACATTCCAAAATGGAACAGCCAATGGCACTTCGTATCAGTGGACCCTGTTCAATCTTTTGACTCAAGAAACGCAGTCATTTAATGAAGAGAACCCTGCTGTAGTTATTACAGACCCTGGTACTTATAACTTGACCTTGAACGCTTTCGGATGTGGGTCTGATCAATTGACGCAGACTTTTGACGTCACCGAAGCGAGTGCGGAAATTTCAAGTGAAAGTGGTGCTAACTATTGTGTTGGCGATCAGGTCAACCTCTTTTCAGTTAATACCTCAGGAACATTTAGTTGGACTGGTCCAAGTATTGTTTCAGGAACCAATGGGAGCGCGATAACTGTTGCGCCATCAGGAAACTCCGAAACGTACACCTTGACTTATACCGATGACAATGGATGTACCGATGAAAGATCATTCGATTTATCACTTTTATCAAGTGGTTCGCCGACGGCAAGTTTCTCTGCGCTAAGCACCACAGCTTGTCTAGGTGATTCTTATGAAATTGTCAATAATTCTGAAAACGCGACCTCGTTCAACTGGTCAATAAACAATACCACAACAGGAACTTCATTTACCAGTGCTGAATTTTCTCCTGTAATTAACTTTACGGAGATCGGAACTTATGATGTTCAATTGACCATTAATGGTTGCTCAGGTTCTGATGTTGAAACTTTAGCATCATTTGTTACGGTTAGCGAAGCTCCTACTTTGGATATTAGCTCATCTGCCAATTCAGTTTGCCCAGGCGGTGAAGTTTCATTATCGCTTATAAGTAATGGAAGTGATTTTGTTTGGACATCAAACGTAGTTGGTTCGCTTAATGAAACTGCTGGCGGTACGGTTACTGCCAATGTCGATGGAGTGACTACTTTCTTTGTAACTGCCACCAACACTGCAGGTTGTCCTTCTACTTCTTCTATTACTATAGATACGGATCCGGCTTTATGCCAAGGTGCTGATGAAGACTGTAACGACGGAATACAAAATGGAAACGAATCGGGTATTGATTGTGGCGGACCAGATTGTGCGGCTTGTCCGACTTGTGATGATGCCATTCAAAATGGTCTAGAGACTGGAGTTGATTGCGGTGGCCCTGATTGTGCTGACTGTCCTAGTTGCGCAGACGGTGTTCAAAACGGCCAGGAAACTGGTGTTGACTGTGGAGGCCCTACTTGTCCTCCTTGCAACGTTGACCCAACCTGTAACGACGGAATCCAAAATGGAGACGAAACAGGTATTGATTGTGGTGGTACAGAATGTGCGCCTTGCTTCACTGGTACCTGCGACATCGAAATTGTAACTGACATAGAGTGTAATCCTTCTGATGGTTCGTATACCTTATTCATTACGGCTATCGGTGGTGCACCGGATGTTGATGAGTCAAGTAATTATACCCTAACAGGATCCGGTTTCAATACTGCTATTCAGCTTGCTGTGGAAGAAGTTGTGGAATTTACTTTCGACAATGGTACTCCTGTTTCTTTCCAAGTAAGTGACAGCGGTGGCTGCTCAGCAGAATATGTAAACTCAGAAATTCTATGCCCATCTTGTGATGATGGAATTCAAAACGGTACCGAGACAGGTGTTGATTGTGGCCCAGATTGCGAGGCCTGCGATTCTTGTACAGATGGTATCCAAAACGGTGATGAAGAAGGAATTGATTGTGGAGGTTCTTGTGAACCTTGTCTAAGAAACATTCCAAACGTGATAACACCAAACGGCGATTCATTCAATGACAATTGGGAAATTGGATTCTTGCTAGACTTCCCAGATAACAATGTGAAAATATTTAGTCGCTGGGGATCATTGCTCATCGAATACGATGGTTACTTCAATCAGTTTGAAGGAGTCGTAGATGGAGAAGAGCTTCCAAAAGGAACATACTACTACTTAATAGATACTGGAGGAGATACAGAAGTAATGAACGGCACCTTAACCATATTGAGATAAGAATTAAAAGGAAAAGACGAATGAAAAAGTTTATAGTCATACTATCCGTTTTTGTTTTTGCTTGGTCAAGTGTGGGTGCGCAGCAACTCCACCAGCTGACGCAGTACATGGACAATCAGTTAATCTTTAATCCGGCCGTAGCTGGATCATCAGATGTGATTAATGCTAAAATTGGTTACCGTTCTCAATGGACGGGCTTAGACGATGGACCAACCACGCTTTACGCTACTGGACATACAAATTTTGCAGACAACAGATCGGTTGGTTTAGGACTTACGCTTTTTAGCGATGTTACTGGACCGACTTCTCGCCAAGGCGGGCAATTGGCCTACTCATACCATTTACCAATTAAGGAAGGTTCATTCTTGGGCATCGGTGTTTCAGCAAGCTTCTTTCAGTTTAGAGTTGACTTCGACAGTTTTGTTGCCGGACAAGAAAACGATCCAATGATTCTAGCGGGACGACAAAGTAAAGCGACAGGAGATTTGAACTTTGGATTGTATTATTACGGCGATAATTTCTGGGTAAGTGCTAGTGCAGCGCAATTATTGGAAAGAGAAGTTGAGTTTCTCGACGATGCCGCTACAGTCCCCTTGAATCGTCACTACTTCGCAGGAGCAGGTTATACTTTTGTAGTCAATAGAAACATCAGTATTGAACCTTCTTTATTTGTTAAAAGCGTAACTGGTGTTCCAGTTCACGTAGATTTAAACGCTCGACTTATCTATGATAACGCTTACTGGTTAGGTATAGGATACCGCACCCAAGATGCGCTAAACGTTATGTTGGGTCTTGATCTAAACGATTCGTTTCAGCTATCTTATTCCTACGACTTCAATACCACCGAGTTGAGAGACTACGGTAATGGTAGTCACGAGTTTACCATAGGATTCCGATTCGATTATAAGGATACAGGACTTCCATCCTTCTAATCAGGGAAACAAGAAATTTATAGCAAGGGCCGCCCAAAGCGGCCCTTTTTTCATGGGGAAAAGTTTTGCGCTTGAAAACCAATGCCTATGAACATATTTCCATTTTA
Source organism: uncultured Chitinophagales bacterium (assembly GCA_964654535.1). Taxonomy (GTDB): domain Bacteria; phylum Bacteroidota; class Bacteroidia; order Chitinophagales; family UBA2359; genus CAZZIZ01. The sequence goes on along the minus strand of CAZZIZ010000078.1, from coordinate 2,852 downwards.
GGGCCTTATTTTCGGGCCGATGAGTTCTGTTTTGAAATCGGTTTTGTGCCTCTTTATGCTCACTTTTCTTGGTCATAGTGCTTTAGGGCAAATTAGATCTAGTTCAGAGCCTATCAGCATCGACGAAGAAAAGCAGCCACGAATCAAGTACAAGTGGCATTATGGCTCTGCGCTTATGAAGACAGGCTTGCGCCTCAATGGTCGGTTTAAGTACTTGGTCAAGAAAAATGAGATACCAAAGTTCATTTTTGAGGACATAGAAAATATTCCGGGCAAAAGGAAAATAGACATCAGCCTTTTTCAAGAGCTCACTGTTGCTGGCAAAGAACAAGGCTTATCCTCCAAAGTAGATTCCACCAAGTTCGTCTGGATAGATGAATTCAACGACTTGCTAAGAGTAGTGCGTTCAGGGGAAATCAGTCTATACGACAACTCTAAAATCGTAGACGAAAAGTATAAGTACCTCGCCAAGTACTTGTTAATCGCGAAGCACGAAGAGAACGGCGTAAAGCGAATCAAGCAACTCAATGACCTCGAACCATTAATGTTAGAGCGACCTTACTTTATGAAATCCGCTAAGGCCACAGGTAAGTACTATAGCTCAGATCTCCGAGTAGCTTTCTATCTCGTCGATTTGTTCAATGAGCAAAACCTAGCTGAGCGTTTCAAATGGAATGAAATGGTCGTGGTCAAGAACGACGGAACGAGAATCAATGGCCGCGGCATCATACAGCCCATCGATCTGAGAAACGAGTTCAATACTCCTAGCCACGCCTACATACACTTCTACGACGATAGCGGTATACAGCTTTTTAGAGACGACGAATTGCGCTATGCGGAATACCAGGGAAAGACCTACGATAAGGGCTATTATGGCCTCACCAACAAGAACTTCTTCGGAGTAAAGTGGACCTACGGCGGGGAAGACTATTTGGTATCGAAAAAAATCGTCAATCGAAATAGCTACTTCTATATGAATAGCTCCCAAAAAGGAGAGGATATCGCCATATTGAAAGGATTGTCTGGCACCTACACGCGGCCAACTAACGAAAACATCTTAAGAGTACATTTTCTTCAGGAACAAGGCCAATTTTGATAAATAGTCTGACCTAGATGCAATACTTTTGTCATCTGGCCCTTTGTATGTACAAAGCCCGACCAATGATAAAAAAAGCACTCTTACTTGCTGCGCTCTGTTTTATCGGCTTCCAAGCCGATGCTCAAATAGTTAGCCTCACCTATAACTATGGAACCTCTTTTCTTTCCAACGATAATATTGAGACCAATACAGATAACCCAGTACTGGACTATTTGGGAAGCAGCAATACCAATAGCCTCAATTTTCGTTATTACACACGTACAAAGTGGGCGTTTAGACTAGGAGTAGAAGTAGATGAGATAGATTACCGCTTCGGAACCATAATCGATTCATTTCAAGAAGCGACCAGAACAGACCTCGTTGCTCTATTGGGTTTTGAAAAGCACTTCGTTCTAGCGGGTTGGATCGATATCTATCCTGGAGTAGTCTTCCCAATAACCTTTACAGGAGACGAGATGCTTGCAGGAGAGCCGCTAAGCGAATTCTCGGTTCCAGACTTTTTTGCTTCACCAGGTGTAGTATTAGGTACCAACATAAAACTCCTCAAAGTGTTCCGTTTAGGAATAGAAGCAGATATGACTTATGACAACTTCAAAGCCGATATTATAGGCGCCGAATCCCTTAATGATATAAAAGTCAGCGACTTAGATTTCAATCTATACGCAACCCTTGGACTCGCTTTTTAGCTAAAACGTACAATTGGATAAGTTTTATAGCGAGCTGTCCTAAAAGTTTCTAACTTTTAGCTCAGAAATGTCAATCCTACAGCAAGAACTAAACAACACCATATCCGTCCTCAATAGGGGAGGAGTGGTCATTTGTCCCACTGACACAATTTGGGGGCTCAGTTGCGATGCCACCCAAGAGATTTCAATCAAGAAGATTATCGAACTAAAAAATCGGCCAGTAGAAAAGAAGATGTTGGTACTGGTCTCTAGTTTCGATCAGTTAAAAACCTTCGTTAACTACCCGACTGAAGCGCAGTATAGAGATATCATGTCGCGATTCGAAGATCCAGTAACCTTCATTTTTCCAAAAGGACGAAACCTTCCCGCCATTCTTTATGGCGACAACGGCTCCATTGCAATACGCATGGTCAAGTCAGGATTTGCCTATGAAATCATAGAACATCTGCGCGCACCCATCATTTCAACCTCGGCAAACATCAGTGGTCACCGTACCCCGAAAACCAATGACGACATTTCACCCGACATTTTGTTCAAGGTAGATTACGCCGTCGATCCTATGGTCGAGAAAGAACTCGAGATGTCCCAGGAGCCGTCCAAGATCATTCGCATAGATGCTGACGGAAGCACGCATACTATAAGAGGTTAATTGATATTATTTTTGGCGTAACCCTCCACATCTTGCCTTCGGCAAAGTTTCGGGTCGGGCTTATCCAGGACTCCGCGTTCGCTCCGGTCCCCATCTTGTCTTGCCAAAGTAAATCCTTCTACCGCAAGCGGTAAGTCTTCACTAGCAAGACAAAGGCGACTACTCCCTTTGGTCGCATCCTTCCTATCCCTTACGCAATAAAACGCCAGTCATTTCGAGCGAAGCCGAGAAATCTGTGGATTCGTTAGCCGAATGTAAATCCCTTATATGGTGCGAGCGTCCCCGCTCGTTCCGTACTAAACTTTTAGAATTCCTTGCCTCACTACCAAACAAACCCAAAGATTGGTCGGTATGGCAGAAAAAAAGAAAACGAAAGGAATCAACGGTACGAGCCGGGAGGCTCGCACCATAATTGGGA
>CAZZIZ010000077.1:0-14803 GCA_964654535.1 uncultured Chitinophagales bacterium | reverse complement strand
AACATGTATATAACTCCCATGAGCACTATTTGTCAAAAGAGCATGTAAGCTCTCACTAATATAACAAAATACAAAATCAGTGCGTTTACAAACAGATATAATCGATAGTAAACGTAATTTTTACGAGTAGCAATTTTCTATTGCACATGAAAACCTAAACCTGAAAAGATAGCGTGAGGGATAGGAAGCATACGACCGAAGGGAGGAGTCGCCTTTGTGATGCCAGTAAATCTTTACCGCTTGCGGTAGATAGATTTGCTTTGGCAGAACAAGAAGGGGACCGGAGCGAAGCGGAGTGCTGGATAAGCCCGACCCCGAACTTAGGGCGCACGGTGCAATATCGCTTTCCCACGTAGCAATTTTGCTTGCTGCTTTGCAGCAGAGGCAAATTGCGAGTAGCGGAAATGGCGATTTGCGAGTTGGCCGCCCTAGAAGTGAGTGGGGCACGCCCAAACAATTTTACCCATCAACATACCCCTATCTAAGACCCGAAATAAAATCCATAACTTGCGCGCTCAATGGCTCAGCAAGAAGGTGGTGTCGGTCTTAGCGACAAGGAATTAAATATTAGCAACGCATCTATGCTGGGTTCAGAGTCGCAAGCGGTGAAGACGCTACCAGGATTTGTAAAACGCTATCACCAAAACCCTAAAGCGATTAGCGCTTATCACGAATCGTGGATTCAAAAGATCGCTCAATCTTTTCTAGACGATCAAATGGACGAAGCGGTGCGCTTTTTTAATGAATCGCTAAACTATAAGCGCCGCGACTTGAACGTGCAGCGTAGCGATAAGGGTGAGGCCATGTTGCAAACCAAAGATTTTGACTTCAGCTTGACGATGACTCAGTCGCAGGATAAAGCAGATTTGTACTTGCTGACCCGCCGCGTTTTCAACTTTAAAAACCGCGAGATTATTTACAAGGATGCTTTTAACCAGTGGTTTAGCAATGGTTTGAACGAATTGCGCTTTGACCTGGACCAAACGGTTCCTATTGGAGACATTATAGATCGGGTTGAGGACTACGATAAGCGAGAGGATATATCGGTGAACTACCGCATAACCGACTTGAGCGATTGTACCATAGTGCTCCAAGGCGTGGATGGGACTTTGTTCTGCCAAGCCAGATCCTTTAGTATAGTGCTGGATACAGCGGTATCGCCAGATATGCTGGTGGAACAGGCGCAAAAGGCGCTGGATCGATTGGCGGAGATAGGAGTAAAGGGCATATTGGGCCAAGCCTAACACGGTCACTGCTGACTTTTCGGAATGGGACTTGTCTAATTCGACTTGGCTAAACAGCTTATTATCAACAGATTAAATTGATGTTGGCTGAAGTCCTGTTCCTGATTTTTGGCAGGGACGAAATATCATTATATTGGAGCGGGCTAAGGCGTCTGGACTTGTTTTCGGACTGAAAATTGCCCATTATAAGGAAGATAAAAGATAGGAAAATGGCGAAAGCAAAACCTAAAGGGAGAGTAGCCCGTAAAAAACCAGTTACTGAAACGCTTAAAGGTGGTAAGACATATCAATGGTGTTCTTGCGGCAAATCGAAAAAGCAGCCCTGGTGCGACGGCTCTCATAAAGGAACTGAGTTTAAACCAGTTGCTATGAAGGCGGACGAAACTGTTGACGTAGTAATGTGTCAGTGCAAGCAAACACGCAAGCCTGGTTTCTGCGATGGCAGTCACAACAAGCTGGTTAAGAAAAAGTAAGATTTGGATCCACAGGCACTAGAGAATCTTCTAGAGCTCCAAGATGTTTTGAATATTCTGTTTGCTTCGGAGCTGCGCTTTGAAGCACATTACTGGGGAAGCTATGCCTTCTTTGAAGCGCCCCAACACCAAAAGGGTCTCCTGCCCATAGCCCATAGTATAGGCGAAGTCAAGGAGCACTTTCTAATTTACGATGCACTGCGCAAGGGTTTTTACATTCCGTACAAAACGCATCTCTGCATAGCCCGACAACTCAAGGAATTTATAGACCTACCCCAGCCCGGCGCCGCTTACACGCGCGGTCAGCATTTTGATAAGCGCTTGACTCTGACTGATTTGCTCCCCGAATCGGATTATATAGTGAGTACACTTCGTCGGGCCGATGTCTTCGAATTTACCGAACCATACGAGGTGCTGTTGCAACTGGCTGTGCAACTGAGCGGCGGCTCCTTTCAACCTGAGTCGATTTCCGCGATTCAGCTGCCTGGCAACAAGCGAGAAATAAAACTGCAGCTGGAGGATCGGGTGCACAGCATTCGACTGGGCGGCAAAACTTTTGACAACGAGTTCTTGCACGGACTCAATTTGTTTTTAATCGATGCGGGGGTGAAGGATTATAAATTTGCCGCAACGATAAACCGCGATGGCTTTTTTACTTTGCTTAAGTTAAAATCGGAGCAGTTTCAGGATTTGGCGAGCAAAGGTATGCTAGCTTAATGCCGTAAAGAGCAACTGCGCGATAAGTATTTTCATAATCAACGCAATAGGAAAAATCATAGTGAAACCGTTCATGGGTATGCGGTTGCCCGAACGTTCGATAGCGAAATCCAAAATAGCGGGCTGATTGGAAACCATACCCATTAAAACGGTAAAAGGAATCTTTACCAACTTATAACCCACAAAGAGCATAAGCATAGCGGTTAAAATACTGATACCAACGCTTCCCATAAAAACTATTCCTGCGTCGGCCGAAAAACTATCTATAAAAGCACTACCCGATCGCACCCCAATAACCGACAACAATAAAATAAGTCCTATCTGCTGAAGGGTAACGTTGGCGCTGTAAGGAAGAATCCAAACTATGCTCCCCGTTCTGCGTAGCGCACCGAGTATAAGGCCAACGATGAGCGGCCCGCCAGCATAACCCAATTGGAAAACGCCATTGGCACCAAAAGGGATTTGGATGCTACCCAGCAACAAGCCCAGACCTATGCCCAAGCCAAATGAAAACAAGTTTACCTTACTCGATTGTGCATAGGAGTCGCCGAAGTATTCGGAAATGGCATTCATGTCTTTTCGCTCCGCCATAAATCGAACCCGATCGCCCAACTCCAAAACGGTGTCGGCGTTGACCAACATCTCTATATCGCCACGACGAATACGCGTAACTATGGCATTGTACTTTTCGCGCAGATTAAGCGACGAAATAGATTTACCCACCAACTCCGAGTTGGATAAGAATATTCGGCGACCGTCGAATTCCGTTCGGTCATAAGTAAATGATGACTTAGTCGTTTCACCTAGAATGATTGTTGCGAAGTCCAGGTCTTCTTTGTTCCCTACTATCATTACTAGATCACCTAAGTTCAAGGTTACATCGGGATGCGATAGACTAACCTTGCCGTCCTTGTACACCCGACCAAAGTTGATTAACCACTCGTGCTCTATGCGTAGGTTGCGCAGGGTAATATCACAAATATCGGGATTGGTAATTTTTACGGTACGACTGGTAACCTTTTCGCCAACGGGATAAATGCGTCGCAGTTTATGCGCCTCGGCTTTGTAGTCGATGCTCATCAGTTTTTCCATAATGACAATAGCAATGATACCGCCCATAACTCCCATAGGATAAGAGTAGGAATAGCCAATAACCGCTTGCTGAGTCAAACCAGCAGCCGCAGCATCTTCATAACCGTTGGTAATAAGGTCTAAGACCCCGGCCAGCGCTGGCGTGTTGGTGGAACTGCCACAATAAAGTCCCGCTACTGTTGCCGAGCTTATGTCGAAAACATAGAATACAGCCGCGGCCATTAAACCCGAAGTCAGGAGCATAACAACCAGAAAAGAGAAGTCGCGTATACCGTTGCGCCGATAAGATTCAAAAAATGCTGGCCCCGAGCTAAGCCCAATGGAGTATACGTATATAGAAAGGCCCAACTGTAAAACGATATCGGGAATTTGTAAACGTGGATCGACGGCGCCGAAGAACAAGCCCACAAAAAGTATGGCCGCCACACCGAGCGAGAATCCGCCGATTTTAAAACTACCCACCAAGTAGCCCAGGGAGGCTACTAAGAATAGTAGAACCAAAGGATATTGTGAGAGCATTTCAATCATCGCTGCAAAAGTATTGCGCTTAGGTTAACAGCGTATTAAAGTATTGAACAAATGAGGGACAAGGTGGAAATCAGTTTAACTGGTCGCTTGACTAGGGCGTGCATAAACTGGTCAGGTGACCAGTCAGGTACGCCTGTAGCTCAGCGACCAAGAAGGCGGGTAATCCTCCCCCAGCCCCTTCCTTTTAAGGCAGGTCTGAGGAGGGTTTTGCAAAGTAGAGGCGGTATAGCACAAAACGAAAGTCATTTCGAGCGAAGCCGAGAAATCTGAGGATTCGCTTGCAAGACGCCTGAACTATACACTTAAGAATTGATTGGACAAAATTAATCCTCGCTACAACCCTCCTCCAGCCCCTCCCTCACGAGGGAGTGGAGCTTTCATCTTTATTGATTCTCCGAGAATCCCCCTTCCTTTTAAGGGAGGTCTGAGGAGGGTTTTGAAACGCGCAGAAGGTATTGCTACAATATTAAGTACCTAACAGTAATCTTCTGGGCGTGTCCCTTCGCTCACTCCGGCTTGTTGGTCTGGCGACCAACAAGCCTCCGTTTACTCAGGGCCGGGCTATCCTGTACTCCGCATTCGCTGCGGTACTGAGTGGCCGCGCAACATGCCCGACATCTAGCGCTAAGGCGCTAAGTCGAGCATAGCGCAGCAACACTCAGCACTGCTCCCTTTGGTCGCATACATACTATCCCTCACGCTAGACAGTTGCCAGCAATTTTACAAGGCCACTGGTCACAAAATGTCGAGTCAATAAACCCCAATTTTCTACCAAAATCAGAATAATAACTACCAAACACAGGGGCTGTTTAAGCTTGGGTGCATTTCAGAACAGTTTTTGCAACTACACTAGCAAACGCCGAGTAGTGAAATTCAAAACAAAGCCCCAAGGCTTTAACTATATGCAGATTAGATGAAGCTGATTATCCAGCTTATTAGCATCGCCCAAATTTGTAACCAACATTTCCGATTATAGGTTTTTAAAATCATAACACTTTAGCGCGACCGCACTTGACATAGGTGCGGTCTTTTTTTGACCCTATGCGAAAAAGAAAATAAAAGTCATTTCGAGCGCTGGCGATAACTCTGTGGATTCGGCTGCAACAAGACGAAAGAAAAAATACCTCCTCCTTTTTAAGGGAGAAACGGGGTGGATTTTCGCGAGGGTCAACTCCGTTCTCTCTTAATCGAATAAACTAATTCTTCGTCGCTAGGATGATCCGCGCCGACACGAACCAATAAAAGGTGGGGACACCCAACATTTCCAGTAAGACACTTTACCTTTACACCATGCAAATTGCGATCATAGGCGGAGGAGCGGCAGGATTCTTTGCCGCCATAAAAGCCAAAGAATCGCATCCCCAAGCTGCAGTCAGCATTTTCGAAAAAAGCAAAAAACTTCTTTCTAAAGTAAAAATCTCCGGCGGCGGACGTTGCAACGTCTGCAACGCCACCACCAGCATTTCGGCACTAAGCAAAGCCTATCCCCGAGGAGGCAAAGAACTCAAAAAAGCATTTCAACAGTTCAGCACTAAAGACACCATTGATTGGTTCGAGAGCAGAGGAATAAAGCTCTACGCGCAAGAAGACCTGCGTATGTTTCCCACTAGCGACGACTCGCAGAGCATCATCGATTGTTTTATGCAGGAAACAAAACGCTTGGGAATTACAATAAAACTAGGCGCAGCTGTCAAAGCTATTTTCCCCAAAGAAGACGCAGTAGAGTTAAAGTTCAAAGACAGCGCGCAGACTTTTGATAAGGTCATTATCGCTACCGGCGGATCACCGAGCAGCAAAGGATTCGATTGGCTTCGTAAAGTTGGACACAGTATTATTGATCCCGTGCCTTCGTTGTTCACTTTCAATATGCCCAACGAAGCCATCATAAAACTGAAAGGCCTCGTGGCGCCCAATGCGGCTATATCCGTAGAAAGCAGCAAATTAAAAACTACTGGCCCTATTCTTATTACCCATTGGGGAATGAGCGGCCCCGCAGTTTTGAAACTCTCAGCGCTCGCGGCCCGCGAATTAAACGCCAAAGAATACAACTTTACCGCGCAGGTAAGTTGGGCGCAAGAAAGCAATCAGGAAAAAGTAAAAAGTGACTTACAAGAAATCATAAGTACGCATCCTAAAAAACTACTACGCAACACACGACCATTTCAGTTACCCGAACGCCTGTGGCTATTTCTCCTCGCGAAATGCGAAATTCCCGAGGACAAAAAGTGGGCGGAGCTCTCCAAAAAATCGCTCAACAAATTGGGCAATACGCTCTGCCACGACACTTATTCCGTGCAGGGAAAAACAACCTTCAAGGAAGAGTTTGTTACCGCTGGCGGTATCGATTTATCTGAAGTAAACATCAAAACAATGCAGAGCAAATTACACCCCAAGCTCTACTTCGCGGGCGAAGTGTTAAATATTGATGGCATTACTGGTGGCTATAACTTTCAAGCCGCCTGGACTACTGCTTACATAGCAGGGGCACTGGGCAAGAGCTAATTTTAGCTCTGTCCTTAACTCAACAAATTCTCCATTTTATCTAGTCCAGCAGCGACGAAGCAAGCACAAAAACATGCTACCTTCGCCAAAAATTAAAACAATGGCAAAACTGAATATTTCCTTACTAAGTGATATCTGCAGAGCTTGCGGTGTATCCGGATATGAAAAAGAAATTCGTGACTTGGTAATCGACGTGGTTGAACCATATGCAGATGAAATAGCCATTGATGCAATGGGCAATGTCATCGCCATTAAAAAAGGTAAAGCCAAAAAGGGCGACACCCTACCCTTACCTCGCGTTATGATTCCAGCCCATATGGATGAGATTGGATTCATAGTCTCGCACATAGATGACAATGGATTTATTCGCTTCAACACCATAGGAGGCTTTGATCCAAAGACACATACAGCACAGCGCGTTATCATTCAGGGCAAGAAAAAGATCAGCGGCGTTATGGGTAGCAAACCCGTACACGTTATGACCCCAGAAGAGCGCAATAAAGTGCCTAAGAACCGCGACTACTTCATCGATACGGGTATGTCCAAAAAGGATTTGGAAAAAATTGTAAGCATCGGCGATCCTATTACTCGCGACCGTGAGTTAATCGAAATGGGCGATTGCGTAAACTCAAAATCACTGGACAATCGTGTTTCGGTCTTTATACTTCTAGAGTTTTTAAAAGAAATGAAAAGCTCGCCGGTAGACATTTACGCAGTTTTTACCGTGCAGGAAGAGGTTGGTCTACGGGGCGCTTTAAACGCAGCGCATACCATCAACCCAGAATTTGGGATTTGCCTGGACACGACCATCGCCAACGATACGCCGGGCGCGGATGCGCACGAGCAAATTACTCGTTTGGGGGAAGGCGTTGGTATCAAAATAATGGACAGTTCGGTTATTTGCGATTACCGAATGGTCGACTTTATGAAAAAGCAAGCCAAGAAATCTAAGATCAAATGGCAACCAGAAATTCTTCCTGCCGGAGGAACAGATACCGCGGGCATTCAGCGTATGACCGAAGATGGAGGCTCCATAGTTGGAGCATTGTCCATACCGACTCGAAATATTCACCAGTCAGTTGAGATGTGCAACAAGGCGGACATCCGCGCGACCATTGATTTATTGAAAGCTTGCGTAAAGAACTTGCTTAGTCATAAGTGGGAATTTTAAGCGAAAATAAAATTGAACTGAAGGATGGAGAGCTTCTTTTCTTTCCTGACTTCTTTTCTCCATCCGAATCCAAAAAGTACTTTGAGGAGCTGAGTGAAAATATCGCTTGGCAACAAGACCGCATTAAGATGTTCGGCAAGGAATTGCCTATACCTCGGCTGCAAGCTTTATACGGAGATGCCGACAAGCCTTACACTTACTCAGGTATAAAAATGAGGCCTCACAATTGGACAACTGTTCTACTAGAAATCAAACAGCGCATTGCTGAAGTTTGCACGCATACTTTTACCAGCGTTTTACTCAACCAATATCGACACGGCAAAGACAGCATGGGCTGGCATGCCGACGACGAGCCCGAGCTAGGAACAAATCCAGTCATCGCTTCGGTAAACTTCGGTGCCACCCGAAACTTTCAGCTGCGCAGAAAAGACGATCATAAGGAGAAACGCTCTTTGAGTTTGAGCAATGGTTCTTTGCTGATTATGCAGGGTGCTACGCAGCATTATTGGCAACATCAGATTCCTAAGACTGCTAAGGATGTTGGGGTGAGGATTAATTTGACTTTTCGGCGGGTGTTGCTCAACAAATAGGGATTGCAATGGCCAAATACTTACTGGCGATCTGCTAAGTCTTTTACTTCATCCCATCCAAAACCGTCGCCAATTCCTTAGCATAATCTATAAACGCAATAGTCTCATCCGTCCTCGCCAATTTTATCTTATCAAAAATGACTAAGGCCTCGCCATTGCTCTCTATATGATAAATCTGATGGCTCTCGAAAAAGCGAATAAGCTCATCAGTAAAGAATGAGCGTATTTCAGATTCATCATTCGCCAGCAACAGAAATTTCTTAGAAAAATTTGGATACATTTTGAGGTCAAGATCCTTGTAACCCGCATAGGCCATAGCACGGTCGATCAAGTTATCCAAGACGCCTTCCTTCTCCATTTTGAAAATAGGAATCTTTGTATTTAACCTTAAGGTCATCAAAGTCGTCGTAAAGGACTCAGCAGTAAAAGCCGCGCCCTCACTGAAAGTCACATCTGCTATTTCCCAAGAAACATCCAAGTCCTTAAACGTACCCTTGATACAATTCGATTTACGCTCCAGCGGTCGCGTTTCAAAAAAGTGAAAGTTCTTTAGGTAAGAAGTATTCCAATCAACGTCATTCGTGTATTGATAATCTTTTTCCCTGGCCAAATCTCGCAATCGCTCTTGCCTTGGCGATAGTTTGGCGACAGTGTTGTTCAAAGAAATTTTCAGTGCTCGGTTATGCGTCGAAGATGAAACGTGCGAGTCCAAACCTCTTATGACCACCTTTCCTCCAGTCTCCTTTTGCAAATTTAAAAAATCCACGAGGTAGTCCATATAAGTCATACCCACCAACTTCGTTTCCGACAAATCAATATTCACATCTGCCCCATCAGGAATTTGAGACACTAGTTTGTCCACTTTTAGAATGCCTAAAAAGTTAGCAATTCCTTTAATGTTCAAATCGTAACTGCCATCGGCTTGCTGAACCAAATCGGAACCCGACTTATAAATCATCTTAAAGTACTGAGGTATCGACACCTTCGCCAAAAGCATATGGGTTACCATCGCTAAGACCAATCCACCCAACAATCCAATCAATAAATTGGTATACAGCGTCAAGATCATCGTAGCAATAAAGAAAACCAGTTGCTCGGTTCCGTGATCGTAAACTTGTTTAAACACCGCCGGCGAAGCCAGCTTAGCTCCAGTGTACACCAGCAAAATAGCGAAGGCACAGAGCGGCACTTGTCTCATTACCGGAGCCAGCACCACAATAAAAAGCAACAACAAAAGTCCCTGGTACATATTTGACCACTTGGTCTTCGCGCCGTTATGAATATTGACCGTACTTCGAATAATCACCGCAATAATTGGCAAACCGCCTATCATACCCGCGGCCATAGTTGCCAATCCAACACCCGTCAAATCCTTGTTCAAATCCGTCTTACGTTTGTAAGGATCAATTTTGTCTACCGCTTTTGCAATCGCCAAAGACTCAATACTAGTGATAATCACCATAGACAAAACTGTAGTCCAAAATTCTACCGTATGGATTTTACCAAAATTGGGATGCATTATCGAATCACGAATACTGTCAGGAATATCCAGTAACAGTTTCGGCCCAACCTCGTAGGACTTCCCTAAGAAAGTCATCGTATGTTCATCAAAGAAATTAAAGGCATAAACAAAGGGAATACTCAAAGCGACAACCCACATAGGCGCAGGTAAAAAATTGATAAAGCGATAAGTAATCTTTGAATGAAACAATATGACCAGCAAACCAACCGCAGAGATAATCACCACAAAAGGATTCGCGTTAGGCAAATACTTAACCGCATCAACCAGATTTTCAACTATACTCGGACTACCAGAATAAGTGCCTAAAGCAACGTGAATTTGTTTCGCAAAAATGATAATCCCGATAGCCGCCAAAAGTCCATGAATCACCGACGAATGGAAGATGTCTGCCAAGCGGCCCAGTTTCAATAATCCCAGTAAAACTTGAATGGCTCCTGAAACAACTACAGCGGCAAGAACATAATTAAAGGCCTGACCAGTACCATCGTCCATCAAGGATATACCCAAAAGGATTACCGCAATAACCCCTTTGGCCGGACCATTAACTGAAATATGCCCACCTCGGTAAAGCGTGGTTACTACCCCACCGACGATTGCCGAAAAGATACCCGCCATCGCAGGAGCACCCGCCGCCAAGGCGATACCCAATGAAAGCGGTAAGGCGATTAGCGATACACTCACCGCGGCGATTAAATCGCTCTGCCAATTTTCAACTAAACCTTTTAACCCTTCTTTTGGTGCAACCTCCATTTATAAACCTCTCACTGAATACAAAATGTAACAAGTCACTAAAGATATCGGTTTGAAGAACTTCTACGCCAATCCAGAGCACTTTTGTGAGAGATAAATTGAGTGATTTTTGTGTGGGCGTGTCCCTTCTTGCTGCGCAAAGGGTCGGGCTTTGCGGGCTTCGCTCTGTTCTGCTGCCTGCACGCATCGCCCCTCCAGCACTTAGGTGCTGAGGGCTCGGCGATTGTCAGCAACAGGAGCTTCAACAAGACCAGCAGAGATGTTAGGTTGTCCAGATAATTCTGAAGCAAAATTTTCATAGATCAAGGCAAAAAACGCAAACATAGCCTAGCTATAGCGAGCATTTTTAAAGCAGAATTATGGAAATTTTACTTGAAAAGTACGTGCTACTCATTGTCTTTGCTGGTCTATGACTCTATCCCTCACGCGGAATTAGAAATAGTTGTGTGATGGATCCTATGCTTGTTTTTTCAAAATCACTTTTCTTATCAATTCTTCACGAGTTTATATACACTAGTTGAGCTACTAGCTTTATCTACTATTCGAATATAGTAGGTCCCAATACTCAGTTGTTCAATTTCAATCCGCTTACTCAAAGATTCATTAAAGAATGACTTTATCATTCGTCCTTTCGAATCGAAAATAGATAAATCATAGTTTGCCGATTCAGTTTCTATAAACACTTCTTTCTGCGCTGGATTAGGCACGAGTGTCACTTTAGGATTTTCCAATTCAGAATCTGGCGATATAGACGACAGCATATCACCTATAGAAAATACCAGCTCATTGTTTTGACTCAGCTGAATGCAGGCATTGTCGAGAAAAGTCAAGTCTAAGAACTCCGGAGACTCTTCATCCGAATCCTGAATGATCTCCAGTGTATCAACAAGCACTCCGCTATTCGAAGGCATTATCGCAAATCCATTGGCCCTATTGTAATCTACGCCGTACTGCGCAGTGCCATCATAAACAAACTCAACTGCAATGGGGATTTCTTGACTTCCAGTTCTAGTTATCTCAAATTCAATAAACTCGTCTTCTTCTAGGTAATCCAATTGGTTTGCCGTTAAGCTAATTTCCGAAATCGGAATCGAATCAAAATAATCATAACTGATATCTACGTTATCAGGATTGACCCCAGTATTGAAGCCAGCATCATTGGGATTCACGATGTAAAAATGCCCCGAAACATTTCCTAGTCCATCGGAAGTAGGAAGGTTTTCAATTAAGTTTAGAAAAGGAATGTTCGCATCATAAATAATGGTACAATCCGTAAAACTCAATCCACCAAACCTAGCTACTGGGTTATCGTAGTCTGTTACTTCAAAGAAAATCGGATTATTTAAATCAACTGGATTAGACGATACGTTCTTAAAAACACAGTTTGTGAAATCTAAATCATAACTATCAACTGTCTTTGATGCATAAACCGCAGTCCACTGGCTGCTTTCGATATAGCAATTTTTAAAGTGCACAAAGCCGTCAACACCGTTTGAGTTGTTATCTGTGGCGGAGATTTCCGCAAAGTCAAATGTATTTGATGGATGATGGTTATTGGACATGTAGGTATCTTCTATCGTAATAGAAACATCAGGTGAATCATCATCCATCATAAACAATGCAAGCTGAATCGCGTTTCCATAATTATTGAAGATTCGACAATCCTTAATAAGTATATTCTCAAGTCTTTCTTCTGGGATGTCAGGTTCTAAATCAATTCCGTCTTCAGGTAGCGTCCCATTAGTTTCGGAAAACTCACAATTCAAAATTGATAGGTCCTTTGCTGAAGTTACAGATAAGCCCTGCCTATAGTTATTAGAAAATTTGCAATTTTTGATTAGAACATTTTCGCAATAGTTCTTGATGCTATTGGGTTGGAAACTTCTAGTTACCAAAATACCGTCTCCCCCGGTATCTACAATTGTAAGCCCTTCTACAAGAACATTAGTCGCTGAATTAAGACTGATACCGTGTCGAAACTCGCTATCCGCTAGTTCAATATATTCCTGCTTGTTCATAACGAACAAGGCTTCGTAGCCAACGATGTTGATATTGGACTTGTCATTAACCCGTACCAAAGATTCAAAAATATCGAAGGCTCCGGTTAAGGCACGAAGGACTACTCCCTCTTCAAAGATTATTGTTATGTCGTTTCTATCAATACTCAGTGGACCAATATTCCAATCCATTCCAACATTGTCTACAACAATTGTATCCTCGATTGTATCTGAAAATGCAAATTGCAAAAAATTCGTGCTGTCTACTGGGTCAAATCCTATATCAGAGGAAACGACTAATTGACTTGCACAGAGTTGATTGAAACAAAATCCTATGCAGAATATTGCTGAAAATACGCCGTATTTCATAAGTGGTTTTTTAATAAAGCGTTTGTAAACCGGTGCCTCTACAAATTAATAAAAATAAGTAGATAGTCTATGACGTCGATGAAACTAACAAGCCAATGCATTCTTTTTTACTTCGCTCGTCAACGGGTACCAATGTTAGAGCCAGTTCTATTTGAATGGGTTACTGTACTTTTCATCCGTAAGCATTTGATCGTCTGTTAATGTTTTTAGGAATGCAATTAAAGCTTCCTTTTCTGCTTGGGAAAAATTAAAATGCCCAACTTCCCCGTTCGCGTTTACCAATGGGGATATGAGGTTTGGATGATTTTTAATACCTGAACTATAATGTTCAATGACTTCTTCTAAAGTTGCAAATCTACCATCGTGCATATACGGGGGGCGAATAGCAATGTTTTTCAAAGAAGGAACTTTGAATTTCCCAATATCATTAGGGTTCCCAGTTGATTCATTTATTCCAAGGTCTTCGCTCGAAGTTTCGTCCAATCCGTTGGTAGTAGCGAAAGTTGTCGGCCCATTAGGATTGAGCGGAATAGGGCTAAGAAACGCTTCCGATGAATGGCAAGCTACGCAGTTTGCATTCAATCCATTTGTGAGTTCGGTCGGTCTGTAAAAGAGTCTTTTTCCTTCATTTTCCTGGTTGCTAAAGCTTGGAAAATCTACGTTGGGAGATTCAACTTCACTTCTGGCTTGGTCATATTTCGAAGTCGTGCTTACTAGACTTCTTACAAATTGCGCTAATGCTTGCGAAATTCTATCACTGGTAATTGCACTATCACCAAAGGCATCTTCAAACAAGGCAGGATAATAAGGCTGTTCACTTGTAATATTGATCAGTTCCGTAAGGGTAAGTCCCATTTCTACGTCATCTTGAAAAGGCATCAAAACTTGTTCTTCCAGTGTTTCCGCTCGTTCATCCCAAAAGAATTTTCCATGAGCGTAAAATCGGGCATTTACAATACTCATTGAATGCCTACGAGTGAGCCCACCCTCGAAACCTTCACTAAGCGTATGGGGATCAGAAAAACCATGTGCTGCTTTGTGACAAGAAGCACATGCTACTGAGCCATTAGCGCTTAATTTATTATCGTAAAAAAGCACTCTTCCTAAAGTTGCACCAGCGTCTGTTATTGGATTATCACTCGGTGTATTGTCGACTTCTATAGGCGCATATTGAAATTGATTTTGGGAAGGAAATCCATTATTCGTATAGTGACTGGGTAAGGTTATGTTGGCATAGTTGAAATAGCTTTCAGGCAGGTTTAGCTCTTCGGAAAGATCGGCGGGGACTTCATTAACCACGTCATCTTTAGAACAAGCGACAATTAGGATAAAAGCTACTAAAATCACACCTGTTACAGCTCTGTTCATTAGTTGAATGGTTTATGGGTTAAAACCATTAGACTATTATTCGAGTTTTAGGTTTAAGCATTTAGACAATTGCCCATAACGTGAGTCCCTGAAAAAACCAACAGTACAATTTAAGAAAAGTGCTGTGATGGCCTGTACTCGCTAGTGTTAAATTAAATAATAACTGATGTGAGAAACTGCAGTATGAAACTCAGATCGAATAATGACGCAATTCGCTTTAAAAGGGCTTCCTTGAGCCTTTTTATTCCTAGGATAGACATACGTCTCTTGAGGTTCTAACAAAGAAGTATAATCGCGAATTCTGTTTTAACCTTTGGCAGGGTTTTCATCAATGTATGGTCGCAGCCCCAGCCTCTTTTGATCGTTCCGAAAGGATGTTCTATGATATCCTGTCTCTTGGCTTAGAGCTTATATGTTGTTCGTTACAGTTTTCTTTAGTTCTTCGATTCCTTCATCTATTGAAATCGCATTTTTGTATTT
>CAZZIZ010000076.1:0-14842 GCA_964654535.1 uncultured Chitinophagales bacterium | reverse complement strand
TTGGGCGTGTCCCCATCTGCCATCTCGCAATTCTCTTCTTCCGCAAAGCGGAAAGAGAATTTGCTTCGTTGGCAAGGGTCGGGCTTTCGGGGCTCGCTCTGTTCTGCTGCTTTCACGCATAAACCCTCTAGCTCTAAGGAGCTAAGGTTTATGGTTCATCAGCAACAGGAGCTCAAACAAACCCCTCTATCCCTCACGCGGAGCACACTTAGCTCCTAGATAAATTAAATGAGTAAGCTCGTTTTAAAAATGGATGATAAGGGAGTGTCAATCTTGCTCTTTGCCGCGTAGCGGTAAAATATTAACAGCAACCAATCAATACATAAATCTCGCTCCGTAGGATTGTAATATTACCAGGTCAAAAACTATGTCACTCCTACGGAGCTATTAGCGATTCGTTGGGTTTAACTATTAATATTTCGCCCCAAAGGGGCGATGTTTTCTTCTCCGTCTGGTTGATCGATGACAACAAGCTGTCAGATTCATCTAGAATGTCCTTAGACTATTCCTTATCGCCCATTCTTGACCTGCTCCGATTCCACATAAATTGATACCTTATACTAACAATCAAATCATTATGAAGAATCTATTTGCCACTATCCTCCTTTTTGTTTCACCATTCTTGCTAGCTCAAGATGTTATCATTCTTGCTGGTCACATGTTCGATGCCGAAAAAGGCAGCTTCCGAGAGCGTGTTTCTATCCATATAGAAGGCGAACGCATTACTAAGGTCGTAGATGGTTACACTTCAGAATATCCTTCTACAACTGAAATAATAGACCTCAAAGAGGAATGGGTTCTTCCGGGTCTAATCGATATGCACGTTCATATCGAATCGCAAGGTGGAAAGGGTACTTACATCAATCGCTTTACCCTGAACCAAGCTGATGTGGCATACGATGCCGCGGGCTTTGCGGAAGTTACCCTTCTTGCTGGTTTTACAACTGTAAGAGATTTGGGAGGAACTGGAGTAAACATTGCGCTTAAGAATGCCATTAATCGAGGCAAGGCAACGGGGCCAAGAATATTTACAGCTGGCAAAGCCATCGCCATTACCGGTGGTCACGCCGATCCTACCAATGGTTATAAAAAGGATCTGCTCTGCCATCCTCCAGGCCCGCACGAGGGAGTTTGCGATGGAAGAGATGAATGTATGAAGGCAGTGCGTCAGCGCTCCAAGGATGGATCTGATTGGATTAAGATAACCGCCACGGCTGGTGTATTGAGCCTAAACCGCGATAGCAGCGGCCCGCAGTTTACCGAAGAAGAAGTTATCGCCATAGTGGAAACAGCGGCTGACCGCGGATTGAAAGTTGCGGCACACGCCCACGGCGTCGAAGGAATGCAGCGTGCCATTAGAGGTGGCGTAACCACCATAGAGCACGGCTCTTTTATGGATGATGAAACTATGAGTCTTATGAAGCGCCACGGAACTTTCTTGGTGCCTACCATTACTGCTGGAATTTCGGTTGCCGATTCTGCTAAGCAAGTGGGTTACTTTCCTGATGTAGTTACCCCAAAGGCCTTGGAAGTTGGACCAGGAATACAAAATACCTTTGGCCGCGCCTATAAAGCAGGCGTAAAGATTGCCTTCGGCACAGATGCAGGTGTTTTCCCACATGGAAAGAATGCTAAAGAATTTGCTTTAATGTGTGAAGTAGGAATGCCTGAAAGTGAGGCGTTGCAATCTGCAACCATTACCAACGCAATTATTCTTGATCAGGCAGAGAACCTTGGCTCTATTGTGGCAGGAAAGTATGCAGATATTATAGCGGTTGAATCTAACCCACTCGACAACATCTCCGTAATGGAGTATGTTCTATTCGTTATGAAAAACGGTATAGTCTATAAAAGGGAATAGGGAATCTATTCCTTAACGAACCTGTGATGTATAGTTCCTTCATCAGTATGCAACTGAACAATGTACCAACCAACTGCTAGGTCAGCAACAACAATACCATTGGTATCATTCTTTAAGTACAACTGGTTTCCACGTGCGTCAAAGACTGACAAAGAGTTAATCTCCACGTCTGACTGAATATTCAAGTAATCGCTTACTGGATTAGGGAAAATGCTCACTTTACTAGTTACATCGTCTATTCCGCTTACTACGCCAGGATCACTATCGTCAACGAAATTAGTCACCTTCTCCATTTGCGAGTTCAGTATCTGACGTAAGAATTTATCCTCATCATAACGCTGAACCAATACAACATAAGAAAGCTGGTCTTCATCAATATGCTCAGGAATCTCATAAAAGAAAGAGCTACTCACAGTCTCGCCAGCACTAATTGTACTATTCAGTCCATCAGGCAATCCCCATGCAGTACCCAAAATTTCTCTTACCACATGTTTGTGCTCGAATTCAGGAATTGGATTTGGATAAGGACCAAGTGGGTGATCTAAGCCAGCCCAGTAGTTGGTTTGGTCATAATCAGGGTCAGAGTTGACCACCACATCTTCAACGATGTAAGCGTTCAATCTATAATCCCCTGTCAAATCAACCAAGAATTCTAAATCAAATTCAAAACTAAGTCTACGATCCGTTGGATTATAAGCGTGTGAATTGTTAACTATATTCACTTGGTCGGTTAGCATCGCTAAGGCAGGTTCCATATGTGCCGTCCATTCCGTTCTGGTTACTCCTACATTCCACTGGTCTTCGAACTTA
This sequence comes from uncultured Chitinophagales bacterium, assembly GCA_964654535.1. Classification (GTDB taxonomy): domain Bacteria; phylum Bacteroidota; class Bacteroidia; order Chitinophagales; family UBA2359; genus CAZZIZ01. The sequence goes on along the minus strand of CAZZIZ010000076.1, from coordinate 12,171 downwards.
ATTCTATTGAAAAGCAATGCCGGAGTTCCATTAACATATTCTTGGGCGATTTCAGTACCGAAATCGGTACTCAAAACATCCATAATATGATGGTGTACAACGATCACATTTTCTTCACCATGTTCTTCGACTAAAGCATCTATTTCAAGGTCATTCTCCGGACACCAACCACACCAGGCAGCAGTAAGCTTCTCCAAAAGCATTTTGGTTTGGCCAAAACTGTCTTGAGCATTTAATAGTAGGAAGGCGAGTAGAATGAAAAGTTTGATTTGTTTCATGGAATTGTATTGTTTACGACGCCAATATTATCCCAAAAAAGCTTTACAAGCAGGGCTAATATTGTGTAATAGTGTCCAAATCAAGGATTTAGACAACGATGTTTACAATCTTTCCAGGTACGAAGATGAATTTTCTGATTTCCTTACCCTCAGTCCATTTCGTAACTGCCTCAAGCTCAAGAACCTTAGGCTCAACCTCTTCCTTAGATAGACCTAAGGGTAGGGTAATCTTCGCTCTTACCTTGCCATTGATGGAAATAGGGTATTCTTTAGCCGATTCCTTAGTATGACTTGCGTCGTATTCGGGGTAAGGCTGTAAATGCACGGTGTCTTTATGCCCCATATGCATCCAAAGCTCTTCAGTTACAAAGGGAGCGAATGGAGCCAACAGTATGGTCAGCGGTTCAAGTATTTCGCGCTTATTGCATTTTAAAGAGGTGAGCTCATTCACGCAAACCATAAAAGCAGAAGTGGCAGTATTAAAAGACAAACGCTCGACATCTTGACTGACCTTATTGATTGCATTATGCAAAATTTTTAGCTCGGCAGCAGTCGGCTTGTCATCACTGACAACAATTTTGTCTTCTCTTACAAATAGACGCCAGTACTTTTTAATGAACTTAGCAACGCCATCAATCCCTTTCGTATCCCAAGGCTTGTGTTGTTCTATCGGTCCCAAAAACATTTCAAACATTCGGAAGGCATCTGCTCCGTACTGAGCAATTACATCATCTGGATTATGGGTGTTGTATTTGGACTTAGACATCTTTTGAATTTCTACGCCCGTAACATACTTTCCGTCTTCCAATTCAAACTCAGCATCGGCCAAGTCTGGTCGCCACTTTTTAAAAGCTTCTGTATCTAGAATGTCATCAGGAGCTAAACGTATGTCAACGTTTATAACGGAGACATCGGACTCATCTTTAATCAATCCTTTTGAAATAAACTTTTTGCTCTTCTTATCTCTGTACACAAAGTTGGAGCGACCTTGAATCATACCTTGATTGACCAGGCGCTTAAAGGGTTCTTCGGTTTTGACCAAGCCCATATCTTTCAGAAACTTGTGCCACATACGACTATACATTAGGTGACCTACAGCATGCTCGGCGCCACCGATGTAAAAGTCTACATCTTGCCAGTAGTCAATTGCTTCTTGACTAACGAAGCGGTCGCTATTGTTTGGATCCATAAAACGAAGGAAATACCAACTACTGCCTGCATAGCCCGGCATAGTATCAGATTCTCTTATCGCACCTTCGGGCATCTTCATCCACTGTTCAACACGTGACAATGGCCCCTTGCCATTTTTACCACTTCCTTTAAAGTCAGTCATTTTCGGAAGCTCGACTGGTAACTGATCGAAGGCCAATGCTTCTGGTCTGCCAGCTTCATCGCCAGAAGGGTAGTTAATAGGAAATGGTTCTCCCCAATAACGTTGGCGGCTAAAGCCCGCATCGTGCAAACGATATTGAGTTTTGGCTTTACCAATTCCCATAGATTCGATGCGATTATTCATTTCAGTAATTGCCTCCGGAACTTCCATACCGTTTAGGAAATCACTGTTTACTATTTTACCAATCTTATCTGCCTTGGTCGCTCCAGGATAATCAGTTTTGTCAACAACATCTATAACCTTCAATCCGAATTTTTCTGCGAAGCTAAAGTCGCGGTCGTCGTCTGAAGGAACGGCCATAATCGATCCAGTACCGTAGCTGGCCAAAACGTACTCGCTTATCCAAACAGGAATTTTTTCTTTCGTAAAAGGGTGGATAACGTGCGCCCCAGTATTCGCACCAGTTACAACTTTCACTTCCGACATACGATCTCGCTCAGAACGCTTTTTTACATAGGCTATGTATTCTTCTACATCAGCTTTTTGTGCGTCGGTGCATATTTCCTTTACTAAGTCATGCTCAGGTGCCAATACCATAAAGGTGGCTCCAAAAATGGTATCCGGGCGAGTAGTGTATATTTCGATTGATTTATCGTGCGCATCTAATTCAAAAAAGACACTTGCTCCTTTAGACTTACCGATCCAATTCTTTTGCATTTCTCGGAGAGAATCGCTCCATTCTACTTTATTTAAACCATCTAATAATCTTTCCGCATAAGCAGTTATGCGCAAGGACCACTGTCGTAATTTTTTCTTCTCTACGGGGAACCCTCCTCTCTCGGAAAATCCATCTTTTACCTCATCGTTGGCCAATACTGTTCCTAGTTCCTCACACCACCAAACTTGTGAGTCCTTTAGGTAAGCCAAGCGATAGTTCATTAGAATCTCGCTTTTCTTATCATCGCTATAACTTCTCCAAGTCTCAGGACTGAACTCTTCGCATTCGTGTCTGTGCGCCTTGGCAGCAGCGCATCCGCCCGATTCAAACTTGGCAATTAGGGTATCTAATTTCTCAGCCCTATTGGTTTCAACATTGTACCAGCTATTAAAGATTTCTAAAAACAACCATTGAGTCCATTTGTAATATTGTGGGTCGCTGGTGTATAGCTCTCTGCTCCAATCGAAGCTGAGGCCCATTAAGTTGAATTGACGCTTATAGTTTTCAATGGCTTTTGACGTGGTTACTTCAGGATGTTGTCCAGTTTCTATGGCATACTGCTCGGCAGGCAAGCCAAATGAATCGAAGCCCATCGGGTGGAGTACATTGAAACCTTTGTGTCTTTTATATCGAGAGAAAATGTCGGAGGCGATATACCCTAGGGGATGCCCTACGTGCAGACCCGCTCCCGAAGGATAAGGAAACATATCGAGGACATAATACTTCGGTTTGGATTGATCAATTTCCGCTTTGTAAGTACCATTGTCCTGCCAGTATTTGGTCCAGTACGCCTCTCTATTTTTAAAATCAAATTCCATCTCGATAATTATGCCCGAAATTAAGCAATGTAATTCTCGTATGTGTAAGAATTATCGACGGAGCTTAATGACCGCAGCCAGGATAGTAGCGGTATGAGGTGCTAGGAAAATGTAGAGAACACCACTGTGAAGAGCGACCAGAGGAAGCTCCTGCCAAGGTGTTGTGTGAACACATTTTCCAAGTGCCGAATACAAGCGGATAGCCTGTTGCTGCCCAGAAAACGCTACTAATGTCAGTCTTTAATGAACTTGGCTAAATGATTATCACCATCGGCCGTGAGCACTTTCAACAAGTATACGCCTGTGTCGAAATCCTGCACGTCTATTTGCTGGGTATTGCTTCCTCGCTTTACCAAGGCTCCATTCAAGGAATAGATCGAAAATTTTGTCTCTGGACCAAAGTCAGGAATATTGAGCAGGCCTTGAACTGGGTTCGGGCGTACTTCGAAAGTATTGAGACTCAGCGTTTCTATAAACGATGGTGGATCTGGCATTAAGTCTTCGATTTTGAACAAGTCGAAAGCCGCTTCTACTAAGTGACCAAATTCTTCGTCGTCGCCAGTTTGAACTATAACACGCATTTGATCGCTTGATGCTATAAAGTCATTGAGCTCATAACTTTGTGATACCCATTGGCTCAAGTTTTCGTCACCGAACTGAGCAAAATCTAAAACGACAGTGTCAGTAGCATTGGTAATCGAGACTGTGAACACATCATTTGATTGGGTTCCTTGTCCACCACCTGCGGCGAACCAACGGTTAAAGCTTAATAAAGGGGCGTTGTAAGTGGTCAAATCAAAAACAGGAGACTCTACTGTTACTGTACCATCGTCTACATCGTCAGGACCTGGGAATCCATTTTCACTATCGGTTACTAAACATCTATCACCAAAATCACCAGGCGCGTCGTCGCTTGGTTCGAATTCGACACCAGCATTGGTGCTGTATCCAATTGGGTCTGCCAGTTCCCAATTACCCGCACCAGCGGTAGAAGTAATTTCCCAACCGAAATCAAAAATAAAGTCGTCATAAATACCTTCATTCAGGGTCAAGGTTATTGTTTCACTTTGGTCTGAAACAGTAAAGGAAAGACTAGCGGTATTGAAACCCCATTGTCCTGCAATAAAGTTGTATTCGTTTTCAAAGATGTTTTCAAAAATAGCAACCGCGTTATCGTCGGCAACGACGCTACGCTGACCAAACTCATTAACAGCCGTAACGTCGGCAAAGGGTATAAGCTCGCCATTAGATCCAACAACTTGCACTTGCAAATTGAAAGGAGTTTGCGGCACCATTTCTACCTCCAAGATCGTTGTGTTAATTTCTTCGATGCTTACATTTTCCACGATTAAATCCTCATAACCTTCTTTTTGAAAGAAGACTGAGAATGTACCAAAATTGATAGTACCCGTTTTGAATTCTCCTAGCGGTGAAGTTTGTTCAGCTAACTCGCTGCCTAGCACGTCAACAGATACGCCTGAGAGTAATGCTCCTGTTTCTGCATTGCTTACGGTTCCTTCCAAATATCCTGCTCTTGCATAAGTTGGTGTCAGCACCCATAAATCTGTTTGTTGATCGGTGGCCAAAACTTTTCCCGAAGGTAAGTAAGGGTATACTCCCCAACAACCATTGAAAGAACCACCCTCAAAGCTAGGTGCAGTATCGAACTCACCAACGATGACCATATTGTCTGGTTTCGTTGCGTCGATGATTACGGCGCCACTGGTGTAGTATGAAACAACTACATGGTTGCCAATTGTGAAAGCGTTGTGCGGTACAACGAACTCACCTGGTTTAGAGCGTATGCGGTCTAGTTCCCGGACATCCATTCGATTGGTTACGTCATAAGCAGTTACGAATTGTCCAGACGATTCGTCGGTAGTATAAAGCACAGTGCCTTCCTCGTTTAACCAACAGTTATGAGTAAAGGCTCCCGGAGTAGTCCACTTATTAATTAGCTGCGGATTGCTTTTATCAGAGACATCGACCACTGCTTGCGTCCCGTCAAAAATTTGCGAAGCCCACAACAAATTATCGCGAACAAAACCGTCGTGCACATACTCATCAGTGTATTGACCAACAACTGTAGGATTTAAAGGATTAGTGTTTAAGTCTAACATCAGTGCTCCTCGTCTATCCGTATCAATTAAGTTGTTGCAGCCAAATAAATAGGCTATTCCAAACTCATCAATAAAAATATTGTGACAAGTAGTAAACTCGTTGTCACCTAGCTCTGCTGTAGTCCAAAAAGTCTGGGTTATGTTATCAACGTCGTTTAAATCTATAATTATGAGTTGCGCTCCATCTTGGTCGTCAACCGCGTAGACATAACCGTTGTATTCTTTCAAGTCACGCCAAACGGAAGAGTTCGGTCGGTCCAATGAATATATCTCGACAGGAGCATCTGGGTTAGTCACGTCTACAATGGATAAACCTTGTCGTAAGCCCACTAACGCATATTCATTACCATCATCATCGGCATAGCCCCAGATATCGTTCGCATTTTTTCCAGCGTATTCTAATTGAGAATTGAGTGTGAAATTTGTCTGAGAGAGGGTAGTGTTCATTGCGCTCATCATTATTAAAATGACGAGCAAGTACTTTGAGTAGTTCATCCTTATTGTTGGCTTAAAATAATTAGGTCTTATCTGTTAAAAGTTAGGGTAGTTGTTCCGTAACAGGAAAAGTAACTTGAAATCCAGTATTAGCAGGATTGGTAAATACACTTTGCGTTATGGGTAAAATATCTGATCCACTTCCTTGATAAATAACTTGCCCATCCATATTGTAATCGGCAACGTCGTAGGCATCCAATGGAAATGATGATTGAAATGCTCCATTGGCTGGATTGGTAAAAACAGCAATGGTTACTGGTAATATATCGGAACCGTTTCCTTGGTAAACTGTCGAGCCATTTTGGTTTCCGTTTCCGGCCCATTGCACATTTATTCCACCAAGATTACGCATTGCGTTCGTACCATAAGTAGTGTTGGACATTTGCGTAAAGTCAAACATAAAGTTGGCACCACCTTGGAAGTTTATCGGTGTAGCAGACATGACGCCTAAATGGTTTCTATGTCTTATCGCTAGGTAATAGTCATCAAGAGAAATAGGATCAAACTCCGGTGTGGAAGTTCCGTCTACGTCAACAATATCTCCATCTCTTTGTATTAAGGCCGCTCGTGTGGCAACTACTGTAGCAGGATTGTTTTTATCCCGCAGCTCTAGAAATACCCAGTCCACAATTGCGTTTGCACCCGTGCTACTCAATACAGTAGCAGTAGTGCTTTCACCACCTCCTCCACCAACGTGTGTAAATCCTAAACCCGTATAAGGCTCTTGCAGTGGAATCAGTCCTAGCTGACGAAGGTCATCATTCATCATAGCGGCAGAACCCGCACCGCCCAATCTCGTTGCGCTAGTAACATTAATTCTGTTAAGTCCATTTGGTGCTAGGAAAATGTTTTGCGTATTGAGAACGCCGTTGCTCATAGTAACGCTAATGGTCTGCGATTGAAAACCGGGAGCGCTATAGGTGACAGTATAATTACCTGCCGTTGCAATTCCCGTTTTATAAATTCCACTAAAGTCTGAGCTAGTAGAAATGCCTTGACCATTAATAGAAACAGTCACATTGTTTAACGCCGAGCCAGTTGCTCCGTTAAAGATTGAACCTTCGAGGTAAGCGGCTTGGACGTAGTTTGGAATCAGAATATTCAAATCCGTCTGCTGATCACTGGCTAAGATGGTGCCCGATGGCAAATAAGGATGCACTCCCCAACAGCCATTGAAAGTAGCACCCGTAAAGTTAGGCGCAGTATCATAAGAACCTACCTTAATAACGTTATCTGGACGAGTCGCATCGTGAATGATTACACCATCAGCATAGTACGAGGTAACCACAAAATCACCAACCGTAAAAGTATTGTGCGGTATAACGCTCGTACCTGGGGTAGACTGCACTCGGTCTAACTCAGTTATGTTGTTTATGTTGGTTACATCATACACGCCAACGAAAGCTCCAGACTGCTCATCAGTAGTAAACATCACATCACCAGTATCATTAACCCAACAGTTGTGTGTGAAGTTGTTCGGTGTATTAACCGTTGCCATTACAACTGGATTAGATTTATTGCTTACGTCTACAACCGCAACGTGTCCTTGATTAATTTCAGCAGCCCACATTATGTTATTCTTTACGTAAGCATCGTGGATGTAGTTTTGATTGTAGAAACCTGCAACCGTAGGGTTAGTCGGATTACTATTTAGGTCGAGCATTATTGCTCCACGTTGATTGCTTGGAACTCCATTGTTACATCCGTAGAGGTAAGCAAAACCAAATTCATCTATAAAAATGTTATGGCATCGAGTGAAGTTAGAGCCACCACCAGCGGAAGTCGTCCAGTAGGTATGACTCACATTGTTCGGGTCATTCAAATCGATTATGATCATTCCTGAGCCACCTTGATCATCGACTACATAGGCATAACCATTGTAGTAACGCAAATCACGCCAGATAGAATTGGGTTCATCGATGTAATAAATTTCAAAAGGGTTGAAGGGGTCCGTAACGTTTACCACTGAGATACCATCTACCAGTCCAACCAGGGCGAATTCGTTTCCTGCTGCATCGGCATATCCCCAAACATCATTACAACCAGTATTCGGCCAAGTGAAAGTCGAGGCCAAGGTTAAATTTTGATTTTGAGCTTGAGATGTTGTGACAACTAATAGGAGGAAGGATAGCGTAAAAAGTTGCTTAAAAATTTTCATAAAAGGATGAAACTGAGTGATTTCTCAAATTTAACACAATTAGCAGAAGCGCTCATTATATTTGGGTAGTGAGCACGTCAAAAGGTCTAAACAATTGATAAAGACTTCGGAGATAAAGGAACGCTATAAAGCGAACAAAAATTTGTATAAATCCCTGTTTTTGAAGCTTCAAGGCATCAAAAGTCAAGTGATTGATGAGGCTGCCAAGGGTCTACACGAGAAGGCTTTCCAAAAAATCGATTGTCGGACCTGCGCTAACTGTTGTAAAACGGCTGGACCACTTTTGGTACAAGAGGATATCTATCGACTATCTGAACACTTGAATCTGAGCGCGGGGGATTTCATACAGCAGTATTTGGAAATGGATGAAGACGGCGATTTTGTTTTTGTCGGAAAGCCTTGCCCCTTCCTGCAAAGTGACGATTTGTGCAGCATCTACGAAATACGTCCCAAGGCGTGTCGCGAGTATCCGCACACTAATCGAAAGTTGTTTCGAGATTTGGAAGGAGTCCACTTAGCAAACGCAGCAATTTGTCCCGCAGTACAAGAGGTTTTGGAAAATTTAGATCGATTAGTAATCCAAGGAAAATGAAGCACTATATAACTTCCGCCAAAACATAAATACTTCCCACTACCAAAAGACAATCGCCATGTTTTAGCGCCGCTTTCGATTCGGCATAAGCCTGCCTAACGTCACTAATCGCTTTTCCTCGCAAAGCATTTTTAGACGCCTCTTCCACTAAATTTTCTAAGGGCATCGCTCGAGGAATATTGGCTTGACAAAATGTATACTTAGCATCTCTAGGGAACAGTGACAAAATATCAGTTGGGTCTTTTTCTTTTACCAATCCCATCAAAATATGCAGCTCACCTTTGCACAGCGCTTTCATTTTTTGCAAGACAATTTTTAGTCCCGCTTCATTGTGCGCGGAATCGGCAATGACTAGGGGTTGCTCTTGCAGAATCATCCATCTACCAATGAAGTTGGTGTTTCTGCTAACGCTGCTAAGCCCTTTAACAAAGTCTTCCTTGGTTAAAATAAAAGGCGCTTTTAAGAGAGCCGCGATCGCTGTTCTGAGGTTGTTTTTTTGGAAAGGACCCACAACATCGGTTTCGATATTGAAGTGTGTTTGGTCTGCCAGCTCAACGGAATACGAGTCTGTTACCCTAGCACTATCACTTTTCTTCAGGACGACCAAGCTTTCAGCGTAAGCCAAGTCTGCATTGAGTTTGCGCGCTTTGCCTTCAAAAACTGGCGTAGTTTCTTTTTGCTTTTCGCCAATCACTACAGGAATTGTTTCTTTTATGATTCCTGCCTTTTCTCCTGCAATACTGGGCAAGTCATTTCCCAATACCCAAGTATGATCTAAGCTGATATTGGTTATCACCGAGAGTAGGGGAGTTATAATATTTGTAGAGTCTAAACGGCCGCCCAATCCAGTTTCTATTACCGCCACCTCCACCTTCTCGCTATAAAAATATTCGAAAGCCATAGCTACACTGATCTCAAAAAATGAAGGCATTTGTTTGAGAATAAAAGCTTCGTTGGCGCTAATAAAATCAGCGACAAATTTCTTGGACATTAGTTCGCCATTTATTTTTACACGCTCGCGATAGTCACGATAATGCGGAGAAGTGTAGAGTCCAACTTTGCGTCCACTGGCTTGCAAAACCGAAGCCATTATGTGGGCAGTAGAACCTTTGCCGTTGGTACCAGCGATGTGAATACACTGTATTTTCTCTTGCGGATTTCCAAGGTGCGAACAGATGGCACGAATGTTTCCCAGATCTTTTTTGAAAGCTGTTTTCCCCTGCTTTTGAAACATAGGTAGCTGCTCAAATAAAAATGCAATAGCCTGATCGTAGTTCAACCTAGAAATTTGTGGCGAATGTAGTGTTTAAATTGAATTGCTTGGGCGTGTCCCTCTTATCTGCCTTCGGCAAAAGAGGGCCGGGCTTTCGGGGCTCGCTCTGTTCTGCTTCTTTCACGCTTAGCACTTCTAGCTCTAAGGAGCTAAGTGCTATGGTTCATCAGCAACAGGAGCTTAAACAAACCCCTCTATCCCTCACGCGAATAATATTTAAAGTCGACCTTTAATGTGCTGAATGACCTCTACTAGTTGAGCGAAAGAATCCAGAATGTAATACTTCCCCTGAAAGCTATGTCGATCATAAGACTCGCCAGACGCTAAGGCTTCATAAGTAAAGGCTATTTGATTTTCTGGTTTGAATGCTTCAAATATTTCGGAAGATGAATAAAGCGTTGAACCAAAAGCCTTAATGTTTTGCTCTTCTTTTATCAGGCCGAGCTCTATCAGCATTCCACCTACAAAGTCTAGTTCTACTAAAAGATCATCTCGTTTAGCATCGAAAGCTGCGATGTAAGTCCTAGCAAGTAGTTGATACATGTCGGAATAATCTCTTTGAGCTAGAAAGGGAATATGCCCCATAATGTCGTGCCATATATCTGGTTCGTCGCAGTAAGCTAGTTCAGATGGCTTTCTTAGGAAACAAGTGAGCGGCATTTTATAATCAGCAATCATAGCGTACCATTCTCGTTGTTCAAGAATAAGGTGATGGTCGGTTTGCACGAATTGGTATCCAGTAAAAGGTGCAATTGCTTTTGTTAGTTCTTCGGCTACAGGACGCTTGTGCTGGTCTATTGCCAGTTTATCAAATCCTGATGTCCAAATATTTGAGATAGCGTTTAGGCCCTGCATATCCGCGTAGTGCTTTTCAAACAAAGCTTGCCAGTTGGCATCATCAGTATTTGGGTCGAAATTTCTTTTGGCCTTTTCCATCCAGGGGCGATTAGCTATCGAAGATACACATGTTTTAACGCAGCCAGGATAGAAGCGGTATGAGGTGCGGCTAGCTTTGAGTGAAGCAAGGAGCGGGGGTGGATGACCGTCTAGGGAATACGCACCCGCGACTATGCTGAACCAAAGATAGACGTGCCGAGTACAAGCGGATAGCCTGTTGCTGCCCAGATAATTTTTATAATTAACAGTTAAATCTGAATTAGTTCGTAGTAAACGTAAAGGTTACCGTACCAGTTTGAATTTCTAAGGCGTTTGGATCAAAATTGAACTTGGCTTTTCTCGCCGATTCAATCGCTAAGCGACGTAGTTGACTGTTGTTGGTGGTTGATCCTTTAGAGATATAATCAGCGGTAATAACGTTGCCTTGTTTGTCCACCTTGATTTTGATAACGACAATACCAACGGCTTGCGAGTTGTCTTTGGGTTTTGGAATGTCGATTAAAGAACGACCACTCAAACTAAAGCCCACGCCTGGCGGACCGCTTTTCATATCATCGTAATTCGTAGAATTGTTTATGTCACCTTTGGTTGAGCCCATATCGGTTTCTCCTTCTGTGATACCATTGCTAGTGGCGTCGTTGCTATCCTTACTATTTGCAGAAGGTTTGAAAAGTTGATCGGGATTAGCTTCTCTAGGCTTCTCGACTTTTACTTCTTTCGGCGGTTCGGCATTTTCTTTTTCTTTTACTTTTTCCTTGCTCTTTTTGGTAGCCTTCTTTTTATTGGGCTTCTTTCTAGGGAGCGCAGGCGCATCGGGATTCTTAGTTGTCATTAGCTTCTGCTCAGCAATGGGCACAGGTGCAGCTGCAGGTTTCGCTATTTCTTTTGTGGACTTACTTTCTTTTACGCCCTCTGTCGGTTTTGGCGGTGTCGATTTTTTTGAAGTGGGCTGCTCCTGACCTTTACCATTATCTACTTCACCGAAGTTCACTTCGAAAGTTTCAACTTCATGCGGAGGAAAGGGCGCACTTAGATAGCTCAATAAAAAGAATATAAGCAACAGGAGGTGCATTAGTGCTGTACCAATTATTCCCTCACGAGACATTATGTTTTTATCCGCCTGATCTAAGTAAGACATTAGCCAGCTTGTTTGGTAGCGATTATCATTTTTACGTTGTCGAGCTCTTTGATTACGCTCATTGCCTTTACCATCGTCTCAACAGTTAATCTTTTGTCAGCGTTTAATACGACTGTAGGATTAGGCAAATTCGCGACCTTCTCCTTAAGAGCACCTTGAACATCAGCGAAAGCCACTTGAGTTCCATCAACATAGTAATTTTCTTGAGCATCAACCGTAAGTCTTACACTTTGCGTAGCCGGTACTTGAGAGCTAGAACTTGGTAACGATACTTTGATGGCATTAGGCGCAACCAATGTAGAGGTGAGCATAAAGAAAATGAGCAACAAGAATATGATGTCTGTAAGGGAC
>CAZZIZ010000075.1:1311-14859 GCA_964654535.1 uncultured Chitinophagales bacterium | reverse complement strand
TTAACCGGAAGTCCTCCTGCATTCAGTGCAGGAGGACTTTTTTATTGGGGTGTTTCCAACCTAAATTCTAAAGCTACCAAATTGCAATATATTCTATGCGATTGCCGAAGGCAATCGGCGAAGTTCCTCTCTTGAGAGGGGTTAGGTGAGTGTCAACGTCTGCAAGGTTTTTGTCAATTATAATGATTGATACTGGCGTGCCCCATCTGCGGCAAAGCCGCAAGGGTCGGGCTTTCAGGGCTCGCTCTGTTCTACAAAAAACAAAAAGCCCTTCTAGCTCTTGCGAGCTAAGGACTTTTCTTGTTTTTTGTAACAGGAGCTTAGACAAACCCTTCAATCCCTCACGCAGATGTAAAAAATGATTGGGTTCACTGCGCCTTACGATACATTCTAGATTCCCAAGGTTCCAAGCGCCAGTTTTGTTCACTGCGCAAACTTCTATTCTCGCGTTTCGTAACGCCGGCAAATGCGCCAACCAAATCGCCAATATTCACTTTTACATTGATTTGCTCGTCAGACAAATTGAAAATACAAACGATGGTTTGCTCTTCCGTTCTGCGTAAAAATGCCAGCACCTTTTCATCGTCGGTGGTCGTCAACCACTCTATACTACCACTCCGCGTTGCGTTCCAAAAAGCAGGATGTTCTTTTTTTGCTTTGCACATTATTCGGTAATCGCCTACAAGTGAAAAAGTCCCCCAGTCAATTAGATCTTTTTCATAAGGAGCTAAACTTTTTTCCTGCGCTGCTTCTTGGCCTCCGTACATTAAAGGCATACCGGGGATAACATTAATCAAGTGAGCGAAGCAAGCAGCGGCATCGCCCATTCTTTGGTCGGCACTTCCATCTTCGGCATTCTCTTGACAACCCGAAGTGTAGTTCAATAAGTTTGCTCCATATTGAACTTGTTGTTTGTCAATCAGCGTTTTAAGCGATTCTAGATTTTGTGTTCCGGCAGCTACACCATTCATGACATCATACAAATCATAATTGTACAGCGCGTGAAAAGCGTCGGTTAAATATGCTCTATCATCCGTATCGCCAAGCATTAATAAGGGCTTGATGTTTTGCAAATGGCGGTTTGCTTTTTGCCAAAATTTTAAGGGTACACTCCCAGCTTCGTGACAACGAAAACCGTCTATCCCACAAGTGTTTACCCAATATGCCATAGACTCAATCATATACTCTTGCAAGGCCTTTTTATCATAATTAAACTTGACCAAATCAGAGCGATCTTCGGACGAATCCATTTCGGATTTCTTGCCTTTTGCATACCACGAGGCTTCTTCGTTTACAAGATTACAATCCGCAGCAGAATAAGCAGCCGACCAATCGAACAGCACTTTCATATCCAAGGTGTGTGCATCATCAATTAGCGATTGCAATTCTGCTAACGTTCCGAATTCTGGATTGACTTCTCGGTAATTTTGGATGGCGTAATAATTGCCTTGACTACCCTTTCGGTTTTTCTTACCGACTGGTTGAACTGGCATTAAGTAAAGCACTTGTATACCCATCTGCTTTAAGCGAGGCAAGTGTCGTTTTAGGCCCGCAAAATTTCCTTGTTCAGAAAACTGTCTAATGTTTACTTGGTAAATCCATTTGTCTTTTGACCAATCCGGAGCAATATGTACAAAGTCGTCGTCGGCAATTTCTTCGCTCTTTGAAACACTCGAATCGACCAGGACATTTTGCGTAGCACATGCAAGTAGGCAAAAGAAAAACGCACTTATCGAAAACAATCTCATTTCAAAAATTTAGGTGATTTATTCGCAACGAATATAGTCTATGAGCAGATTTTACTTCGATCAAACTCCTGCGTAAGGGATGGAGGCCTTTGTGGAGCTCCTGTTGATGAAGACAAGAAACGTACTTAGCTCCTTGGAGCTAGAGGAACGTTTTGTCTGAATCAGAACAGAGCGACGGCCGAGAGCCCGACCCCACATTGGTCTATTCTTTTGGGTCGCAGACCGAAAGAATAGAACAATGTGGGGATACGCCCAAAATCTTCTAAAGGAATCTTGAATACTGAAAACAGCACGTATATCAATGCTGACTCGTCCGATTTTAACACGCTGACAATCATAGCCTTAGATTCGTTATATCTCAAATTGTACTGACTTTCTCCTATAAATGTGTTTAATAATAGGCCATACAAAGCTGATATTTGATGCATAATCATCAGCTAAAAATTTGCTATGAAAAAATTCTTGATTTTCTTTTTACTTCTCTCTGCACTTGATGCAATGGCGCAGGTTCCGGAAGGTATAAACTACCAGGGCGCGGTAAGCGCAGATGACGGAACGGCTTTAGTGAACGCCAACCTAGATATGCGTTTTACGATTTACGCATTAGGTACCGGCTCCGATCTTTACGTTGAGACCCAAATGGTTGCTACCGATGCTTTCGGCACCTTTGCCGCAGTAGTGGGGCAAGGAACTCCTGTCCTAGGTACTTACGCTGCGATAGATTGGACAGACAACACTGATGGATTTAAAGCCCTGCGTGTTGAAGCGGATAACAATAGCGACGGTAACTACACTGTTTTGCAAGATGCTCAATTGCTTTCTGTTCCCTTTGCACTCTATGCGCCTGAAGCATTTAGCGGACCGATTGGTCCTGCTGGAGCGCCTGGAGCAACAGGTCCAAATGGATTACCTGGTATAAATGGAGCGCCCGGTCCTCAAGGAATGCAAGGTCCAACTGGCCCTACTGGTCCTGCTGGAGTTTGGGATGGTATATCTACGGGTCCTGCGGGACCACCAGGACCTACAGGAACTGTTGGTCCAAATTCTGTGGGTCCAACTGGCGCTCAAGGTCCAACAGGTATAATCGGAGCTCCTGGCGCTCAAGGTCCGACTGGACCACCGGGACCAGCTGGACCGCAAGCGGCTCCTTGCCCCAATGGCCCTCAAGGTCCGGTAGGTTCATCTTTCTGGGCTAGCAACGGACCTAATGTAGTATCAACGCTAAGCGGAATACTTATAAAAGATGAGTTCGGCGTGTGTTGGGCAGTTGGCGTAAATACGGACGGAACTATTTCTACTACTACTCAACCTTGCCCATAGGGATTGATTTAAAATTGAACAACATGAAAAATACATTTCATCTTTTATACTTTTTGCTTGTGTCTTTCTCTTTGAATGCACAACTACCAACTGGCCTAAACTATCAAGGCATTGCCTTGGATGCAAGTGGCGCGGTTATATCTTCATCTACGGTTGGGATTGAAATAATTCTAAACTCTAATAACGTGGCTGAATACAGCGAAACCCACGTAGTTGATACCGATCAAAACGGAGCTTTCCAACTAGTTATTGGAAGTGGTTCTACCACCTTGGGAAACTATGACGACATAGATTGGTCAGATGGTAACAAAACCCTAGCAGTTAATCTCGATGAAACTGGCGGAACGAATTTTACAAATAACATAGCAAACCAGTTATGGTCTGTTCCTTATGCCATGTTGGCTTTTGAAGTTGGCTTTGCAAATCCTGGACCGCCAGGACCGCAAGGTCCGACTGGCCCTGCAGGAGAGCCCGGATTATCAGGGTCTTCATCTCCTCCAGGTCCCACTGGTTCTACTGGGCCTACGGGCCCAATAGGCTCTCCAGGTGCAGGTCCAACTGGCCCGCAAGGACCTACAGGCCCCCCAGCTCCTACTGGTGCTAGCAATATTGGACCGACAGGACCGACAGGACCTGCTGGTGCCTTTGGTGCCCCTGGGCCGCAAGGACCAACTGGGCCGCCAGGCCCGAATGGTCCTCCTACCCCTCCTGGAGCAACTGGTATTCCAGGAGAAGCAGGAAGCTCACTTTGGATTCCAACTACAACTGGTATGCACTTAACAACTCCTGGTGCAGGTGTTGTTATGGAAGATGCCGGCGGCAACTGCTGGCTCATTTCCGTAGACGTAGACGGGAGTATTCTAATTAACGCAACAAACTGTCAATAATGAAAAAGTATTTAACAATAATTTTCGCGCTATTCACTCTTAGCCTTTCGGCGCAATCTGTAGTGCAAGGTACTATTGGTTCAACAGGTAGTACAATTAGTAATGCCGACGGATCGGTAGTTTTAAACTTCACACTGGGTCAGCCATTTGGTGCAGGCGAAATGACAGATGGTGATTTGACCTTGGTTCAGGGATTACAAGGTGCGAACGTAAGCATAGTAGAAGTTTCTGAAGAAGACGAAACTCCTGAAGTAAATGTAGGAATAGGAGGTTTCGAAAATTTGGAGGCGACCATCAATTTTAATCACATCACTGGTGAAATTTTCCTGCAAGGAAACAATCTCGAAAAAATCTCTGGAGAAGTATTGTTGAGTGACATCAGCGGAAGAGTACTAGGAAGAAGTAGTATTCAAAATGGCTCAATAGAAACGGTTCCGTTAAGTAAACAAAGCAGAAGTATTTATATAATCACTGTATTGACTGACGATCAACGTCGTTTGAGCAAAAAACTAATTTTTTAAACCCAGCGCCATGAAAAATAAACTCTTTATAATATTCGTATTGCTCTTTGCTATAGGTTTAGAGACAAGTGCGCAAACTACGCCCAACGGAATTAACTTCAAGTCGGTTATTCGTGATAGCAATGGTCAGCCCATTGCGAACGAAACGGTTTTGATCAGTCTGTCACTAGTTGATTTCAGTGAGACACCGGAAGAACTACTGGCACAATTTGTTGATTCTCACGACACGGACGCTCAAGGTATCGTGTGTTTAGATTTTGATACCGCCAACTTTGCGAATGTTCTTTTTATTGAATGGTGGAACGGTGATTTACGCCTTCGTATAGAAGTTGATTCAGATGGTGATGAGGTGTATGAGTTAATCGAAGTACTCCCAATTTACCCAGTGCCCTACGCGCACTATGCTCAATTTACTGTTGATGGCCCCGACCATCCTGCTGGACTTCCAGGCGCACATGGCCCTCCGGGACCCGCAGGAGCAAATGGAGCAAACGGCCAAACAGGTCTACCAGGAATGGATGGCCCTACTGGGCCAACTGGTGCGACAGGCCCACAAGGACCAACAGGACCACAAGGACCACCAGGAATGAGTAATACAGGTGGCTTTGGAGTAACGGGACCAACAGGACCAGCAGGTCCAAATGGAGCAAACGGAGCTACTGGTGCGACGGGACCACCTGGTACACCAGGTGCTCCTAGTCCTATAACCCAACCTTGTCCAGGACTACCTGGAGTTACCGGCCCGATGGAACCATACTTCGAAATGCATCAAGGAAATATTCACTTGACCGACATAGACAGCAGAATGATTTTAACCGCTCTCGACGGATCTTGTTGGGAGCTCAACATAACTGGAGGCAATCTTAGCACCACTGCTATTAGTTGCCCGTAGTATTGAGTTAAGTTTTGAGATGAAGGGAGATTGTGCTTTTTGTGCGGTCTCCCTTTTTTTTGTGTGAAAACTTTAGGTGCAAAAGAGGATGAGTTACCTCGCGACAATCAACTTCTTGGCTAGGGATCCGTGCTTGTTTCGGAGTCGCACTTTATAAACACCATTGAACGATGGAGGTGGTGTCCAATCTACTCTGTGGTAACCTTCAAGTTCTTTCATTGCATTTATCCATAAAACAAAACCGTGCTCGTTGACCACTTCGAGAAATGCTTTCTCTATGCGCCGACTTAGGAAAAATTCAATGATGACTTTTTCGCCGTTCGTTATGTTTGGATAAATATTGAACATACCTGGTTCCTTCTCTTTTTTGGAGTGCCTACCAACTCCAAATCCCGATTAAAATACAAATCGAAATTCAAATGGTCAAGCAATGGTAGTCGCCTATCTCACTATCACAGCGGACTGTAGCGATAGTATGTCGTAGATTAACGCAGAATTATAAATAGAAATTGCTTCAACAATCCTAATAAGACTGAATACAAACTACTTGGAGGAATTGGACTTAATTAGACGAAATGCCCTTCTATTATTTCCAGAACGGCTTCTTGGTTCAGGTAATTTTCAATTACTACTTTCTGACCTGCTGCCGCGAGATTGCCATTTTTATGAAAATCTACTCCTACCAACGGAATATCCATGCCCTTGCAGGTTTTGTAATCCCAAACGCCATCGCCGAAGTAAATAATCTTTTTTAACTCCTTCTGATGTTTCTGCTCCGCTTGGTCGAAGGCATAACGCATAAATCCTGGGCGGGTAAAATGAATATCACTATGACCGAAGGGCAACTCATTTAAATCCAAACCTACTTTACTTGCTTTGAACAAGGCAGAAGCCTTCCAGCTTCCAGTAGCTACCGCTATTGGATATCCTAATTCTTGTAGGTACTTAATAAAGGCAACCGAGCCGCTTATTTCAGAAAAATGCGACGGGTCTTTGGAGTAGTAATGCTCATACTTCTTAACCAGGCATTTTCCGATGCGGCCAAGTTCTTCTTGGGTGACTTCCTTCTTTAGATAAATTTTGTGGATGTCCCTGATCAAACCCCAGTCACTTACATCGGTGAAGTTTTCCCAATCAAACTCTTTTAGATTAAGCTGATACTCTTCCTGAATAACTTCTGTAAAACACAAGTCATCGATTTCCGTGCTGTCAGTAATTGTGCCATCTAAATCAAAGCCCACTAATATATCCTTAGTCATAGTTTACATTATAAAAGAAAGGTACGTATTTAAGCAGAGAGTAGTAATTTAAAGGGATGTCTAAGCAATTGACAAGTTTCTAGTTTGAGTCTACAAAAACATGAGGTCGATAGCCGTTTCGAGAATGCCTACTTGTCGGTAAGGAGGGAGGAAGGACGCGTTTATTCGCTCGAACAAATTCGACGGCTTCCCGAAACCGACAGCAGTGATCCCAACGCCGCTGAATGGAAGAGGCGCGCAAAATCGACGAAGCGCTTTCTCGATTTTGCTTCTTCAAAAACTTCTTTTAGTTGCTTGGATCTTGGATGCGGCAACGGATGGATGATGAATCGATTGCTCGATCATTGTTCTTTTCTAGCAGGTGTCGACGTGAATCAATTTGAACTGGAACAGGCAGCATCGCTTTTTGAAAATGAAGAGAAAGTGCAATTGGTTTATGGAGACATTTTCAAAATAGAGCTTAAGCAGAAAGTTGACCTTGTCTTAATATTTGCCGCGGTGCAATATTTTCCCGATTTGCATCAGCTACTGCAAAGACTTGGAGCACTCTTAAACGATGGTGGTAGCGTGCATATTTTGGATAGTCCATTTTACAAAGACGCAGACCTAGCTGAGGCTAAGAAACGCAGCGCGGACTATTATAAAAATCACAGCACTCCAGAAATGGCAGACTTTTACCATCATCAGAGTTGGTCGGCTATAAATAAGTACAAGCCTATTCTGCATTATGACCCCTCAAGTCTGGCTTCGAAGTTGAAAAACAAACTCAGTCCCGACAGTCCTTTTCCTTGGATCGAGATAAAAAAGAAAAACATTGTCTAAGCCGACTGTTGCTCTTGTTGTTCCCGGAGGTGTCGGAAGCGGATATTATGAGGATGGCATTCCACTACTGTTGCGCTTTTGCAAAGCAATTGGTGAACGCTGTACCCTACACGTTTTTTCACTTACCCATACCAAAGATGATTTTGTTCCGCCAAACTACACGCTGCACTCAATTGAAACCGAGCATTACCACAGTTTGGTAAAAAAGCATCGTTTGTTTATGACCTTGTTTTATAAGGAGCACAAAAAGCACTCTTTCGATTTGGTACAGGGAATTTGGACTAGTCCATCTGGATTGATGGCGGTTTTAGCTGCAAGAAATTTTGGTATAAAAAGTTTGGTTAGCCTTCAAGGTGGCGGGCTGGCTGATATAAAATCTTTGAAGTATGGGGGCAACCAAGGCTTTTTCAAAAAGAGATTGAACAATTGGATCTTGAAGCAAGCTTCTTGGATTAGTGCAGAGACAAACTTTCAAGCCAACTTGCTACTAGATAAAAAACACCACCACAAACTTAAGGTGATTCACTACGGCATTCAGACAGAAGATTTTCCAGAAACTGAAATCTCTGCAAATGAAGACTCGATCGAGTTTATTCATATTGCGAACATCAACGTAGTTAAAAATCAGGAACTACTTATTGAAACTTTCAATGAACTACGGAAAGAATTTGATTGCACACTTCGAATAATTGGCCCCGACTTCTACGATGGAAAAATACAGGCAATGGTCGAAGAGCGGAATCTAGACTCCTTGGTAAGTTTCGATGGGCATCAGCCTTTCAGTGCGGTTCAAGAGGCACTGAAGTCAGCCCATGTCCTGTTGCATACTTCCCATTTTGAAAGCACCGCAATGGCGGTAATTGAAGCTATGGCTTCGAAAGTACTAGTGTGCGCTACGGACGTTGGAATTGTGCATGACCTTGGGGAAGATTACTTTTTGATAGACCGCAGCTCGGAGCCTAAGCAATTTGCACAGGCCATTACCACACTGCTCGAAAATAAATCTGCCGTAAAAGACAAAATTGAAAAATCTTTTGAATGGACACGCGTTAATACCTTGTCCCAAACTGCAGACAAGTTTTCTAACTATTATGAAAGTATACTAAGCTAAAAAATGAAAGTCGCCCAAGTATTTCATTTTTATGAGAAAGGTCTTAGCGGAGCAGAAATGGTTGAGAAGTACTTCTCCATCCGCTTCAACGCAGAATCGTTGGTTCAATTAGGAATAGACGTTCACGTATTTTTTCGCTTTCACTCGGACGACAAAGTAAAAAGAGATGGCGTACACTATCACTTCATAAAAGATAGTCTGAGTCCGACTCCTAAGAAATGGAACGCCTGTAGGAAATATAACAAGGCAGTCACTGGGTTGGTACAAGAAAAAGGAATTAAGCTCATTCATGCGCATAACCCCTTCTCAGCATTATGCCATCAGCACTTGCAAAAACTAAACACCGGGCTAGCCTACTTGGTGCAAGATCATTCGGGACTCATTAAACTAAAGAATGAAAAGCTCTTGAAGCTGTTTCTTAAAAACATAGACGGGTTATTGTTCTCAGCACCTGGAATGGAAGATCCTTGGATTGCTTCAAACATTTTAACTCAAGAACAAGTCTACGCAGTTATGGAAGCTTCTTGCGAATGGCGTCTTGACCCAAAGCTTATCCAAGGATATGAGCCCAATAATGTTCCTCGCTTTTTATGGATCGGAAATCTAGATAAGAATAAAGATCCATTAACTGTACTTAAGGCTATGGCTTCTTACAAAACGGAGCATCGCGATTTTCGCTTACAGATGATTTTTCGCGAGAACACTTTGGAAGCTGAAGTGCGCAAATTTATTGAGGAGAATGAGCTCACTCAGCAAGTAGACTTAATAGCTTATGTTCCGCGAGAAAGAATCTCTCTTTACATGCACCAAAACGATTATTTCATAGCAGCTAGTCACAAAGAAGGCAGCGGCTATTCGCTCATGGAAGCTATGGCTTGCGGATTAACACCCATTGCTACACGCATTCCGTCATTTGTTGAGCTGACCCAAAATGAAAAGGTAGGATCGCTCTACCCTGTTGGCGACGATGCCGCTTTACTGAAAATATTAAATAAGCTTCCTAAAACAAAGAAGACCCTCAAGGAAAGAATGTTGGTCGTCGATTTCTTCAATAAATTTTTCAGTTACGAGGCGATTGCCAAAAAGACGCAGAAGATTTATCACGAAGCAATTTCACGTAAGAAGTCTTCGTAGTACCCCTTTGCTTTTTGAAGCAATTCGTCTTCCATCTCCACTAGCGGTGACTTACTGCGAACTATTTTGCCTTCACGAATTTTACTTCCTGGATCACCAGAGGTTCCCGTCTGCTTGTTAAGCTTGTATTCCGTGTAGCTGGGAAACTTTATACCTAAGAAAGCTTCTATTCCTTTTAAGCTTTCCTCAGTTTGATCAAGCAAATCCTCATAACGTACAAAGTGCAAATTAGCTGAATAAGAAAGTTTAGCTAGAAACCGAATACGCTTTATGTAATAGTCTACCGCCTGCTCTGCAGACCAAGCACCGTCGTAATGCTCACGATTCAATCGAATGATACTTGAGATAGATGCTTGAGGCTTGCGGGCTATTACGATTAGTTTGAGATTCGCTGAGGCAAACAAATCCGAATCGGGTGTCTTAGAATTATGATTTATTTGATCGACGAAGAAATCGGCGCCGCTTCTATTCTTAGCCATTCGGTACTTAGCACGTACCGCAAGCTTATGCAAATCTGCCTCCTCCTCGTAAGTGGCGTTGCTCTCACCATATCCCGAAACATTAGGGCAAGACTGCAAAAAATGCGTCAACAAACTAGAACCAGAACGCATGTGTCCCATAACAAAAACAAACGCTTGATTCGGATGCGCTTTTCGGTGAGCTGAGGCCAACAGGGAAACAATCAAACTACGCATTGCTAATTATTATTGCTTGATGGAATCAACTGCTCTAAATCAATCTTTAAATCTTTCAAAATATCTGGATGAACTCTAGAAAGGTCATTCAACTCATTTGGATCTTGGTCTAAATTATAAAGCTTCGGATTACTTGAATCCAAAACGGTTAAGAGTTTATAAAGCGTAGAACCAATTTTTTTCACCACCGCTAGTTTATTGCCTTGTCGATGATATGTAATATCTGTTTCCTCGGGATTAGTAAAAGCTGGCGTTTCAATATCTAGTTCGTCCAGCATAACCGCCATCATTTCTCCTTGACTCACATACTCGGGCAAATCACTAGTGCGATTAGTGCTATTGTAAACCAAAAAGGGAATATGCAGGTTCCCCTGATTGATATCAACCGCATGCCCAAAGCGACCATGTTCTCCAAGTGCCTCACCATGATCGGCGGTTACAACCACAATACTATTCTCTAGCATTCCCTTTTTGGCAAGTTCATCGAAAATGGTTTTGATATAGTCGTCTGACTGAATGACGCCATTGTCATAAGCATTATTAAATCGCAGAGAATCTGGATTGAAACCATTCAAGGGAAAGTCGGGCAAGTACTTTCGATACTTCTCCTGTCGAATTCCTGAACGATGCGCAGACATCAGGTGGAGATACATAAACTGTGGTTTACGCTGATCGATTTCAAGAGCACGGAGGCGCTCCAGTACCGCTAAATCATCACTTACATCTAGTGAATCATTAGACTCACCATCAAAGTAAACATCTATAGGATAGTGGTAAGTATAGGCTCGCTTCATCTGATACCACTCGTTGTGGGAGCCACTTAAAAGGAAATTGGTTTGGTAAGCACGCTTTTTCAAAACGTCATGCAGCTTGAAATTGGCCGTACGCAGTTCTTGGATTGATTTTCCCGATAGTATACTCAGGATTCCACAAAAGGAAGTAGAACAATTCGACAAAGCCAGGTCAACCTTATTCATTTCACCAGCATCAAACAGACCTTGCAAAAATGGCGCATTATTGTTTGGATACCCATACATAGGCAAGCGGTCAGCTCGAAGCGCGTCCACTACTATTAAGATTAAGTTTGGTGCGTTCTCGACTCCTTCAAACTCGAGCGACTTGTATTCATTTATCGCAGCCAGCTCAGTCGGGTTCAAAGAAACCTTATCAAAGTTAGAACTAATAGGCACGAAAAAATTGTACAATGGCTCGCCCTTAAATTTCATTTTGGCGCGCAACTCACTTTTGTAAAAACCGAACAAGGTGGCGCACATTAGCAGTGCAACAACCACTAAGTGCATCAAACTCGAAGAACTAAATCGACCAAGCGTCTTGACTAAAAAGTCAGTGAGAATATCAAAGATATCCGCAAGCGGTTTCGCAAAAATAAAGGCTGGAATAAGCACCAACAATGCCCGAAGGAGATTTGAAAACACACCGCCGTAATGCGACATATAATCTGCAGCATCTTCAAAAAACAGACCTAATACATCTAAAGAAATATATTCCCCCCACTCCTTTAGACTTACCGCATTACCAGAATAAACCGTCACAAAGAAAACAAGAGAAAGTAGCACCATAAAAAATGACAAAGCCTTGTAAACACGACTAGCACCGAAGACAGATTTAACAAACAATAAACCCAATAAGAGCTGTAAGTAGGCAAATGCAACAGCAGCGAAGTGCAATCCTGTTACTGAATCCGGCAAAGAGAAGTTACCCTTCAAATACGAAATGGCACACCAATGACCTAGCGGAATTAAAAGAAGGGCAAGAAATCGGAATACACTTTTCATCTAAAAACCCCCGAGCTTCAATTTCAACAATGAATAAGGGGCTCTAATTTCAAATCTAATTTACCCAAAGTTTAGCCAGCGCTTATGAAGCAATAGCGCTGATGTATACTAAAAAACATTGCCGCCAAAATAAATGCGTAGCCCCTTTTGCCTCTAAGCCATTGAGCATTTCATTATATTGTATAGGTGGATACTCTATGGAATGCTAAACCCTTCTTGCGCATACTAATCGCTGTTGTGCTTGGAATACTCCTATCGCATCTGGTCGAGATTCCAATTATAATCATCTTTGCGCTTATCCCAATAAGCATCACGGCCATTCTCATTTGGATGTATAGCGCCACACCTACCCAGCGTTATAAATTTGATTACATAGAAGGCATACTTTTTTTCGTACTTATTATCAGTATTGGCTACGGCCGCAGCTACGTCAATAATGAATTAAACAGCGACACGCACTTCAGTTACCATTTAGAAAACCAGGAGACTTTCGTATTCGAACTTAGCCAACCGGCAGAGCCAAAAGCAAGAAGCACACAACTTATAGGAAACGTAATTTCCGTTGCTGACTCAACAAGGAGTATCAAGACCAAAGGCAAAGTTATAGTCTACCTTAAAGCAGACTCCACTACGCAAATCCCTAACTATGGCGACCAGCTTCTAATAAAAAGTGAGATCAACAATCTCAATCCACCGACCAATCCAGGGCAGTTCGATTACAGCGCCTACCAAGCCAATGAAAACATCTATCACTCTACCTTCGTAAAAAGTGATCAATGGACTACCATAAAAGAAAACAAAACAAGATCTTTTTGGAGCGGCATCTACAAAGCGCGCAATTACCTACTATCAGTAGTCGACAAGCACGTACAAGCAGAAAACGAAAAAGCAGTAGCCTCAGCACTCCTACTTGGCTATCGAGAATTACTACCCAAAGAAATAAAAGACGTCTATGCCCACACCGGCAGCATGCACGTACTCGCGGTAAGTGGACTGCACGTGGGTATCGTAGTGATGTTGCTCAACTTCCTACTTCGTTTTCTAAAACGAACAAAACATGGCAAATATCTTCACTTCTTAATCATCGTGAGTTTTGTTTGGCTATTCGCCTTGCTCACTGGTTTCAAGCCTTCAGTAGCACGAGCGGCAGTTATGTTCACCTTCCTCCAAATCGGAATGAGTCAAAAGCAAAACATTGACATCCTCCACATTACTATCATTTCCGCAGTAGCGCTCTTAATGATCAATCCCAACAACTTATTCAGAGCAGGTTTTCAATTATCCTATGGCGCATTACTTGGCATACTCTTCTTCCAAAGACGGATTTACGAAGGGTGGTTCATCCACAACCGCGTAGGTGATT
>CAZZIZ010000075.1:0-1211 GCA_964654535.1 uncultured Chitinophagales bacterium | reverse complement strand
TTCTTCCAAAGACGGATTTACGAAGGGTGGTTCATCCACAACCGCGTAGGTGATTACGTTTGGAAAATAACCAGCGTCGGTATAGCAGCGCAAATCGGAACGCTACCACTCGGGCTTTACTACTTCGGATTCTTTCCACTGGTGTTCTTTCTTTCAAACTTCATCATTATCCTAGCAGCCACAGGCGTACTCGCCCTTGGTCTAACTCTCTTCATCGTATCGCCCTTTGAAAAATTAGCCGCTATGGTTGGCTATTTGCTTGAGTGGGTAGTATGGTTAATCAATTGGTATTTGATGCAACTCAACAACATTCCCCACGTCGTCATAGAAGACATTCAGATAAATGGCTGGCAAGCATTTCTAATGTACCTCTTTATAAGCTCCATTACCTTTTACATAATTGCGAAAAAGAAGACTGCGTTTCAGTTCGCTCTGGTCGTATTACTTGGCTTCAGTGTACTCACTTCTTTTGACAGCATTTCAAAGTCCGACAATCAGTCAATGGTTGTTTACGATGTGTCCAACAACTTTTGCCTTGGACTGCACTCAGGAAAAGAGTCGCTCATCATTCACGACTTCGAAACAGTAGAAGACGACCGCATTTTCTCATTCAATGTCGAAGGGCATTTAAAAGAACTCAAAACGCAATCTGCTCGGTACATTCACTTAAATCAACTGGATACGATGGAACAAAGGATTCACGGTTCCATAAGCATTCAAAATGGTTTCCTACAATTTGGCAAAGAACAAATTTTCATCCCTACCAAAAAGCACCGTATTGATACCAGCACACAAGTATTGCGAACAGACTATCTAATCGTTCCCAAGCGACAAGAATGGAACAGCTATTATCTCGACCAGTTCGTGCAAGCAGAAAAAGGCGTCGTGTACACTGGCCAGTTCCGACCGAAGCACCAGAGAAAGCAGCATGAGTTATCAGTTAAGTCAGAGCAGCATTTTGTACGGAGTGACGGAGCGTTTATTTTGGACATAGATTAAAATTTATTTGGGCGTGCCCCACTCACTTCTGCCGACAAGTCGGCAAGTTCGGGGTCGGGCTTTCGGGGCTCGCTCTGTTCTATAAAAAACAAAAAGCGCATCCAGCTCTTAAGGAGCTGAGCGCTTTTCTTGTTTTTTATAACAGGAGCTCAGACAACCCCTCTATCCCTCACGCGAAATTCTTTTGTTCGGAATTATCCTAGGGCGCATTT